>NZ_JBWLKL010000025.1:0-118489 GCF_059026065.1 Streptomyces sp. A18
TACGGCCGCAAGGAGGTCCGCAACTTCCTTGTCGCCAACGCCACTTACTGGTGCGAGGAGTTCCACATCGACGGCCTACGCGTCGACGCCGTCGCTTCGATGCTGTACCTCGACTACTCCCGCGAGGACGGCGAATGGACCCCGAACGCGCACGGGGGCCGCGAGAACCTCGACGCCGTCGCCTTCCTCCAGGAGATGAACGCCACCGTCTACCGCCGCGCTCCGGGCGTCGTCACGATCGCCGAGGAGTCCACGGCCTGGGACGGCGTGACCCGCGCGACGCACCACGAGGGCCCCGGCGCCCCCAACAGTCCAATACGCGGGGGCCTGGGCTTCGGCCTGAAGTGGAACATGGGGTGGATGCACGACTCGCTCGACTATGTGTCGAAGGAGCCGGTGCACCGCAAGTTCCACCACAACGAGATGACGTTCTCGATGGTGTACGCGTACAGCGAGAACTACGTCCTGCCGATCTCGCACGACGAAGTCGTGCACGGCAAGCGGTCCCTGGTGTCGAAGATGCCGGGCGACTGGTGGCAGCAGCGCGCCAACCACCGCACCTACCTGGGCTTCATGTGGGCCCACCCCGGCAAGCAACTCCTGTTCATGGGGCAGGAGTTCGCGCAGGGCGCCGAGTGGGCGGAGGGTCACGGCCCGGACTGGTGGCTGCTCGACCCCGCGTACGGGGCCGAGGCCGACCACAGGGGCGTACGCGATCTCGTACGCGACCTGAACACCGTCTACCGGAGCGAGCCGCCCCTGTGGCAGCGCGACACCGACCCCGGCGGCTTCGCCTGGGTCGAGGGCGACGCGGCCGAGGACAACGTCTTCGCGTTCCTGCGCTACGGCACCGAGGCCGCCGATGGCACGGGCGGCACACCGCTCCTCGCCGTCTCGCACTTCTCGCCGGTGGTCAGGCACCAGTACCGCCTGGGCGTGCCCGCCGAGTTCACCGCCTGGCGCGAGGTCCTGAACACGGACGCGGCGCGCTACGGCGGCGGCGACGTCACCAACCCGGACCCGGTCAAGACCGAGCCGGTGGCGTCGCACGGCCGCCCCGCGTCCCTGCGCCTCACGCTGCCACCGCTGGCTACGGTGTGGCTGCGACCTGTTTGAGCGCCACCGGCAGCTCCTCGGCGTGCAGGATGCCGAGCCGCTGCGTGGCCCGGGTCAGCGCCACATACAGGTCGCTCGTGCCGTAGCGGCCCGGCTCCACGACCAGGACCGTGTCGAACTCCAGGCCCTTCGCCTGGCGCGGGTCGATCAGTACGACCGCCCGCGTCAGGTCCGGGGCTTCCCCGGCCGTCACCCCGGGAAGCTTTCCGGCGAGCTCCTCATGCAGCTCGCGTGGTGCGATCACCGCGAGGCGGCCCTCGTCCCGCGCCTCGGCCGCCACCGCGTCGGCCACGGCCGCGGCGAGGTCGTCGGTGCGGCGCGCCCAGGGAACGACGCCCGTGGACCGCACCGAGCTGGGCGGTTGGAAGTCGGGGTACGCGACGCGGGGCACCTCGGCGGCGACATCCATGATCTCCACCGGGGTGCGGTAGTTGACGCCGAGCCGCGTGTACTCCCAGCGGTCGTCGACGTACGGCGACAGGATCGACTCCCAGGAGCCGCAGCCGCCGGCCTCCGCCGTCTGCGCGGGGTCGCCGACCAGCGTCATCGAGCGGGTCGGACAGCGTCGCATCAGCAACCGCCAGGCCATGGCGGACAGTTCCTGCGCCTCGTCCACGATGATGTGCCCGAAGGCCCACGTCCGGTCCTCAGCGGCGCGCTCGGCGGCGCTGCGGTGGTCGGCCTCCTCCTGGCGCTCGGCCATCCGCTCGGCGTCGATGATGTCGTGCGCGAGCAGGACCTCGGAGGCGTCGGCGTCGATGTCCTCCTTGTCCTCGAACTCATACGTACGGGACGCGTACGAGACGTCCAACACGCCCTGTGCGTAGGCGATCTGCTTGGCGCGCTCGGCCTCCGCCATCGCACGTGCCGCGCTGTCGTCGCTGCCGAGCAGCTCGGCGGCCTCGTCGAGCAGCGGCACGTCGGCGGCCGTCCATGCGGCGTCGCGCGGGCGGCGCACGATCTCGGCGTCCTCCTCCGAGAGGTGCGGCGTCGGCTCCTCCAGGAAGTCCGCGAGGAACTCCTCCGGGGTCAGCTGCGGCCACAACTCCTCGATGGCCGCGTGCACTTCGGGGCTCGCGGCGATCGCCTTGCCGAGCTGGGCGATGTCGTCGGGGCCCAGGAAGTTGGGGCCGCCGTACGGGTCGGCGCCGAGGCGCTCGGCCAGCTGCTCGGTGAGCATGTCGATGACACGGAAGGCGAAGTGCGGTCGGCCGAGATTGTGCGGGACGTCCGCGTCGCGGGCCGCCGCGCGGGCTTCCTCGGCGATCGTCCAGTCCAGGACGAGGTCGCCGTCGTCGTGCTCGATGATCAGCGGGAAGCCGGGCTCGGGCGTCCGCTGCCGGTCGCGCAGGGCGGCGGCAAGCACGTCCGCCATCTCCGCGCGGCCCTTCACCTCGGTGGCCTCGGGCGTCTCGGTGCCGGTGGCGCTCACGCCGGGGAACAGCTCACCGACGGTCGAGAGGAGCACGCCCGTCTCGCCGAGCGCGGGCAGGACCTCGCCGATGTAGCCGAGGAAGGCGGGGTTCGGGCCGACGATCAGGACCGCGCGCTTGGCGAGCAGCTGACGGTGGGCATAGAGGAGGAACGCGGCGCGGTGCAGCGCCACGACGGTCTTGCCCGTGCCGGGTCCGCCCTCGACGACGAGGACGCCCTGGTGCGGGGCGCGGATGATGCGATCCTGCTCGGCCTGGATGGTCTGCACGATGTCGTGCATGCGTCCGGTGCGGGCCGAGTCGAGCGACGCGAGCAGCACCTCGTCGGCGTCGGCGCCCTCGTACCCGGTGCGGGTGTCGTCGCTGAGGTCGAGGATCTCGTCGTGCAGGGCCGTGACGTCGCGGCCCTGCGTGGTGATGTGTCTGCGCCGGCGGAGCCCCATCGGCGTATGCCCGGTCGCGAGATAGAAGGGGCGTGCGACATCGGCACGCCAATCGATCACGAGTGGGGTGCGTTCGGTGTCGGACGCGCGGATTCCGATGCGCCCGATGTGGTGATCACGGCCGTCGCGGAATTCGAGCCTCCCGAAGCAGAGTCCGTTCTCTCCCGCGTCGAAGGCGGCCAGCAGTCCGGACCGCTCGGCCACCAGGACGTCACGCTCAAGCCTGGCCTGCAGACCGTTGCCGACCTGCGACAACGACGCCTGCACGGCGGCCTCGGCCTCCTCGCGCAGCGCGTCGAGGCGCGCGTACAGCCCGGAGACGAATTGCTGCTCTTTCCGCAATTCCTCGGTTGACAATTCAGCCCCTCGCCAGTTACAGTGCTCTTATACAGATTCTCGCGATTTCCGTCTGCCCAAATGGTCCAGGGGTCGCGAAAGGATCCAATATACGCGAAGGAATACCCCGGACGTCAATTCGTCCGGGGTATTTCTTTTGCACCCGTGCAGGCCGGCCCCATGCGGGTCGGGCTTATGGAGGTCAGAGCACTTCGGCCTCGCTCAGCTCGGCGAGCAGCTTGCGCTTGGGCCGCGCGCCCACCATGGACTTCACCGGCTCACCGCCCCGGAACACCAGGAGGGACGGCACCGAGAGGATCCCGTACGCCATCGCCGTCCGCGGATTGTGGTCCACGTCCAGCTGCACGATCTTGACCCGGCCCGCCTCCTCGCGCGAGATCTCGCTGAGCACCGGCGCGAGCTGACGGCACGGTCCGCACCACTCGGCCCCGAACTCCACGAGCACGGGCAGTTCCGCCTTGAGCACCTCCCCCTCGAAGTCCGCGTCCGTCACCTCGGCCACGCCGTCCGCCTTGACCATCCCCATGCCCGCACTCCCTCTCATCGGCCCATCAGGTCAGCTCGCACCGCGGGTCCGGGCCCCCCGGAACCGCCGCCTCGGCGCGCACCAGCTGCGCACCCACCTGTTCGCGCACCGCAGTCAACTCGCTGATCAGCGCGTCGAGTTCACCGATCTTGCGGCGGTAGACGTCGAGTGACGCGGGGCAGGAGTCGCCCGCGGGGTGACCCGATCGCAGACACTCCACGAACGGCCGCGTCTCCTCCAGATCGAACCCGAAGTCCTGCAGGGTCCTGATCTGCTCCAGGAGACGCACGTCATCCTCGTCGTAGGTGCGGTAGCCGTTGCCACTGCGACGGGCGGGCAACAGCCCCCGTGACTCGTAGTACCGAAGCGTCCGCGTGGTGGTGCCGGCCCGCTCCGCAAGTTCGCCGATGCGCATGCGTACGACGGTAATCCTTGACGCAGGCGTCAAGGCCAGCGCGGCTCGTCAGCGGGCTTTCGGCGGCTGATGCAGGCCGAAGGAGGAGCCCTGGTCGTCCTTGCACAGCCGGAACCGGCCGAAGGCGGCGTCCGACTCGTCGCTCTCGCCGCCGATGGGCGCCTCGACGGTGCCGCCCAGCTTGATGACGTTGGCCAGGGCCGTGTCCAGGTCGTCGACCTGGAAGAACAGATAGGGCGCGGCGCCCGCGTCGCCCCCGTGCATGCCACCGGACACACCCGGGGTCCCGATCACATACCCCTGCCCGGACGGCCCCGGCTCGAAGGACCAGCCGAGCAGCTCCCCGTAGAAGGCCCGCCCCCGCTCGGGGTCCTCGACACCGATCTCGAAGAAGCTCGGTTCACCAGTCATCTCACGGCTCCTGCTCTGTGACGGCGGTCACTTTCACCGTACGCCGCCGAGGGCTCAGCCCGCTTGGCGTACGGCCTCGATCGTGGCCGTCCACCCGTCCGCGCCATGTCCCTTGGCGATGGCCCGGTCCAGGACGGCCTTGATGCCGTTCAGGGCCTCCACGTCCAGACCCCGGTGTTCGGAGGCGTGGATGATGTGGTCGACATTGACGGCTTCCGTGGCGAGCGGGGCCTGCTCGCCCGGGTACCGGTTGGAGTCGACCTCGACCGCCGTCGACTCGATGGCCTCCGGGAAGATGGAGAGCAGGGCGCTCAGATAGGGCGCGAGCTCCGCGCCCTTCACGCCGTCCGCCCCGGCCAGCGCGAACGCGTGCACGAGGCCGGACATGCTGGTCCAGAAGAAGTCGAGCAGGGCGTTGTCGTAGACGGCCGCGAGACCGTGGTCCTCACCGAGGTAGACGGTGTGGCCGCCGAGCACCTTGAGCGTGTCCTCGTGCCGCTCGTACACGGACCTCGGACCGCTGTGGAAGAGCAGCGCGTCAGCCGTGCCGATCACGGTCACCGGCACCAGGATCGCGCCGTCCAGGTAGTCGATGCCGTGCTCGGCGGCCCAGGCGGCGGCCTCGCGCGACCGCTCCGGGGTGTCCGACGTGAGGTTGACCAGGACGCGCCCCGGCAGTTCCCGGGCGATCGGGGCGAGCACCGCCCGCGAGGCGTCGTAGTCGTAGAGGCAGACGACCACCACGTCCGAGGCGCGCACCGCCTCGGCCGCGGTGTCGGTACGCGTGGCTCCGCCGGCGACCAGGGCGTCGCCCTTGCCCGGCGTGCGGTTCCAGATGGTGGTGGGGTGCCCGGCCGCGAGGAAGACACCGGCGAGGGCCTGGCCCATGGCGCCGAGGCCGAGGACGGCCACAGAGGTCTTGGGCCGCTGATCAGTCGTGTCAGTGGTGTTGGTCGTGTTGGTCGTGTTGGTCGTGTTGGTCATGACGACCATGCTTGGCGAGCGCACGCAGGCCCACAAGTACCGACTAATTGGTCAGGTACTTACGAAAAGGTAAGCAGGCAGGGGGACTTGAGGCCCCGTGCGGCCCTGCGGCCGGCCCGTGGATCAGCCGAAGTCGAGTTCCCCGTACGCCCTCTTCAGTTCGCAGAAGTCCTGGACGCCCGCCATCAGCACCACCCCGACCCACAGCCGCCCCGCCGCCTCACCCTTCGGCGCGGGCGAGACGACCGGGCCGAAGACGGCACCGACCCCCGGGACGGAGAGCACCGGCGTCCCGACGTCGGGGCCGACCAGCGCGATGCCCTGCTCGTGCGACGACCGCACGGCGGCGTCGTACTCCTGTGTCCAGGCCACCGCGGCGAGCTCCGGGGGCAGTCCGGAGTCGGCGAGCGCCCGCTCGGTGCCGTCCCACTCGCCCCGCTCGTGCAGCCGCACCCCGAGCGCGTCGAAGAACCTCCCCAGCGCCTCGTTGCCGTACCGCCCGGACACGGCCGCGCAGACCCTGCCAGGACCCCGCATGTAGTCGCCCCACTGGCCATCGGGGTCCTCGGGGTCGACGTCGAGGTGTTCGTTCAGGACCGAGAGGCTCATCACCCGCCACCGCACGGTGACGTCCCGCACCCGCTCGACCTCGCGGATCCACCGGGAGGTCAGCCAGGTGTACGGGCACACGGGGTCGAACCAGAAGTCGACGTTCGGCTGCGGCGCGCTCATCCGTCCACCGTACGGCCAACACATCGACGCCTTCGGGAAGTTGACGCGTCAGGGTCATTGACGCCCGGCATGTCTGCAACTACAAAATCCGGAGAGCATCCTGAGAGCGCTCTCACCGAGCTCTTACCGGTACGCACACTCCCCCCACGGAGGTGTTCCATGAGCACCACTCGCATCAGCCGCTTCACCAGATCCCCCCGCACCGTCCCCCTCCTGGCCGGTCTGGCCGCCGTCGGCCTGCTCGGCGCCCTGATGATGCCCGGCACCGCACGCGGCGACGTCCCACCGGCGCCCGGCTGGTCGCTGGAGTGGAGCGACGACTTCAACGGCGCCGCGGGCTCACGGCCCTCCGCCGACAACTGGCAGATCGACCTCGGGCACAACTACCCGGGCGGTCCGGCCAATTGGGGCACGGGCGAGATCCAGTCGTACACGGACTCCCCCGACAACCTCGCCCTTGACGGAAACGGCAGCCTCCGGATCACCCCGCGCAGAGACGGCGCGGGCAACTGGACATCGGCCCGCATCGAGACGAAACGCTCCGACTTCAAGGCACCGGAGGGCGGCACGCTCGCCATCGAGGGCCGCATCCAGATGCCGGACATCACCGGGGAGAGCGCGCTCGGCTACTGGCCCGCCTTCTGGGCACTCGGCGCGCCCTACCGCGGCAACTACCAGAACTGGCCGTCGATCGGCGAGTTCGACGTCATGGAGAACGTGAACGGCATCAACTCGGTCTGGGGTGTGCTGCACTGCGGCGTGAACCCGGGAGGCGACTGCAACGAGACGCAGGGACTGGGCGCCAACCGCGCCTGTTCCGGGGCGAGTTGTCAGTCGGCATTCCACACCTACCGCTTCGAATGGGACCGCTCGGCGACCCCGAACCAGCTCCGCTGGTACGTGGACGGGGAGCAGTTCCACACGCTTTCCCAGGACCGCTTCTCCGCCACCACGTGGTCCAACATGACGGACCACGCGGGCTACTTCATCCTGCTGAACGTCGCGATGGGTGGCGCCTTCCCCGACGGTGTCGCGGGCAGGGCGACTCCGGTCGCGCAGACGGAGCCGGGGAAGGCGATGGCGGTGGACTACGTGGCGGTGTGGACGAAGCGGCCGTGACTCCGCGCAGAGGTCAGCCGAGCTGACTCCGCGCCGAGGTGAGCCGAGCTGACTCCGCGCAGAGGTCAGCCGAGCCGAGGTCAGCCGAGCTTCATCACACCGATGGCCTGATCGGCCATGCCCTTCTCGCCGATGGCGTTGGGGTGCACCGGGACGAAGTTCGTGCCGAACAGCACGGGCTCGATCCAGCGCGTGCCCTTCGGTTTGCACGCGTCGTGCCCCTCCGAGGCGGCGGCCATGTCGACGAACGTGGCACCCGTCTCGGAGGCGGCGCGCTGCACGGCCCGGTTCAAGTGGGCCTGCAGGTCGCGCAGATAGGGCACGTCACCGGTCGCGATCGGCATCTTGGCGAAGCAGGTGGGGTCGGCCTCGGCCGGGACGATCCAGGGGTAACCGAGGATGCCGACGCGGGCGTTGGGGGCCTTGTCCTTGATCGCCCGCAGGGCGGTCTTCAGGGCTGGGTACGTACTGGCGTCGATCTCCTTGGTGAACTTGTCCCCGTTGGCGTCCTTGCAGGGGCTGCCCTTGCCGCCGGAGAGGACTCCCGCGGAGCCGCAGGCGACGATCGCGCCGATGAAGGTGTTGTTGTCGTTGCCGCCGATGGTCAGCGTCACGACATCGGTATCGGCGTCGACGGCGTCGAGCTGCGGGGCGACGCCGGGGTACTGCGACCCCGCGAAGTCCTTGGTCTGGGCCCCGCCGCAGGTCACGTCGGTGAGCTCGGCGCCGGTGCGCTGGGCCACGACGTGCGGGTAGTTGGCCGTGGAGCGCGCGCAGAGGAGCGGCGCGGTCGGGTCGAGCGGAAGGATGCCGGATCCGGCGCTGAAGCTGTCGCCGAGGGCGACGTAGTCGAGCTGGTCGCCGCCGGTCGCCTGGGCGGGGGCGGCCAGGCCGATGGTGGCGGTCGCGGTGGCGGCGAGGGCGGCTGCGAGGCGGAGGGATCGGGAGCGTGTACGGGTGAGGGTGCGGGTCGCCATCTGGAGTCTCCTTTGAATCCGATGGGGGGTAAGCCCCGGAGAGGAGCGAGCAGGCCGCAGTCACCAACAGCCGTACTGGGCAAGGGGGTTGGGCAGGCTTCAGCGGCTTTTGGCGCGTCTCAGTGGTACAACGCTGAAGTTACTGGCAGGTTTGAATAACAGTCAACAGTTTGCGCACGCGCCCACCTAGATGGCGGAACCCTCATCGAGCACACGGCGCAACAGCCCGCAGAATTCCTCCACGGCCCCCGGCTCCGGCTCAGCACCCTCGGCGAACATCGCCATCTGGAGAGCGGGCCCGTACACGCCGCCGTGGCGGTCGATGTCGGACGTACGGGCGGCCTGCACGACGAAGTGGAGGTGGCCGGGCACGCGCCCGGCATGCGACCAGAGGCAGACGTACACCTGCTCGCACTCGTCGCCAACCGCCATGCGCACGGCGGCGGTTACCCGTGTGAGCAACGGACCGAGCTCGGCGCCTTCCTCGACGCCGAGCTCGTGTACGCCCGTGATGTGCCGCAGCGGTTTGACGATGAGGGTGCCGACGCCGAGGGGCCCTGTGCAGTGCTCGACGGTCCAGTGCGCCGTGCGCAGCAGGGTGCCGCCGGGCAGCGGTGCGGTGCCGTCGGCGAGTGCGCACGCGAGGCAGTCGCGGCTCTTCCCCGGCAACTTGACCTCCCCGTGGTCCTGGGCGAGGTGCTGCCTCAATCGTCCCGCCGCTTCGCGCCGGATCTTCCCCACCCGCCGACCCGCTTACCCCTCGGCTCGCACCAGACGTAGGGCAACGACGTCTCCACGGGGCAATCGGCTGGGTGGGAGAACATCCGCCGCGACGCCGCGGCTCAGGAAGGAACGGCGCCGCACCCGAACCCCGGGTTCCAGTCCGCGACTACCGCCGCCCCGCAGCCTCGGGGATCTCCGCAGCCTCCGGAGCCCCTGCGGAATCCTCGGCTCCCGCCTCGCTCACCGCAGTCGCCCCCTTCCGCCGCCCCGGCAGCAACACAGCGACCACAACACTCCCTACGCCCAGAATCACCGCACCGACGAGACTGGTGTGGGCCACTGCGCCAGAGAACGCCGAGCCCACCGCATCCGCCATCTGGTGCGCGCCCCCGGCGAGTTCCTGCGCCTGCGCCTTGAGCTGCGCCGCCTCCTGGGGCGAGGAAGCCCCCGCCGCCTTCTCCTGGAGCGCACGCGCCTGCTCGGCGATGCCCTGGGCGACGCCGTTGCCCGCGCCCACCGAGTCCTGAGCGGTGTCCAGCGCGGAGGCGGGAAGCTTGCTGCCCGCTGTCTCGTCGGCCAGCTTCGACCCGTACGAACTCGCGAGGACCGAGCCGAGGACCGCGATCCCCAGCGAACCGCCCAGCTCCAGCGAGGTGTCGTTCACCGCGCCGCCCACGCCGAGCTCGGACTCGGGGAACGCGCCCATGATGACGTCCGTGCACGGCGAGACGGCGAAGCCCAGGGAGAGGCCGAGGATGACCAGCGGCGCCACGAAGTCGCCGTACGTGGAGCCCGCCTCTATCCGCGTGAGCAGGGCCAGCGCGACCGTGCCGCCCACCATGCCCGCCACCACCATCACCTTGCCGCCGATCCGCGGCGCGAGGATCCCGGTGACCGCCGAGCCGACGAACACCGCTCCGGCCAGCGGCAGCATGCGGACGCCGGTCTCCAGCGGGTCGTAGTCGAGGACGAACTGGAGGTGCTGGGTCAGGTAGTAGAAGGCGCCGAAGACCGCGAGGAAGAAGAGCGCCACGGCGAGGTTCGAGCCCGCGAAGGCGCGCTGCGTGAACTTGCGTACGTCCAGGACCGGGCGCGGGTGCTTCAGCTCCCAGACGACGAAGGCGATCAGACCGAGGCCCGCCACGACCGCGGCCGAGATGGCGCGCGCGCCCCAGCCGAAGTGCGGGCCGTCGATGATCATGAAGATCAGGGAGCCCACCCAGACGACCGAGAGCAGTCCGCCCACGTAGTCGATCCGGCCGTGCCGCGCCGCCTTGGAGGGCGGTACGAGGACGAACGCGCCCACGATCGCGAGCACCGCCACCGGGATGTTGATCAGGAACGTCGCGTGCCAGCCGTTGTCGCGCAGGAGCGCGCCCGCGATCAACGGACCCGCCGCGATCGCGATGCCGGACGTGGCCGCCCAGATGGTGATCGCCTTGGCCCGCTCGGCGCGGGGAAAGGTCGCCGCGAGCAGGGAGAGCGTCGCGGGCATGATCAGCGCCGCCCCCACGCCCATCACCGCGCGGACCACGATGACCGCCGTCGAGCTGTCGACCACCGAGCCGGCGGCGGCGCCGACGGACATGATCAGCAGGCCGAGCACGAGGGCGCCCCTGCGGCTGTACTTGTCGCCGATCGCGCCGAGCAGCAGCATCAGCGCGGCGTACGGGACGGTGTAGGCGTCGATGACCCACTGCAGGTCGGAGCTGGACAGGCCGAGGTCCATCGTCATGTCCGGCGCGGCCACGGTCAGCGCGGTGTTCGCCATCACCGCGATCAGCAGACTCAGGCAGAGCACGCCGAGGGCCCACCAGCGGCGGGCGTACGGACGGTCCATCCGTTCGACCGGTTCCTTGATCAGTAGAGGCATCTGAGGCCACCCGTCCCTTCTTGCACATGACTGTGCAAATACACACTACTGTGCAAGATACCCGATGTTGCACAGCAGTGTGCAAGTGGGGTGGGCGAGGGCCTCGGCGAGTGGGCAGAATGGGGCCATGAATCCCCGCCCCGCGAGCAGCGTCAGAGCCGACGCCAACCGCCGCCGCATCCTCGACGTCGCCGTCGCGGAGCTGCTGCGCGACCCCGACGCGTCCATGGACCAGATCGCGCGCGCCGCGGGCGTGGTGCGGCGGACGGTCTACGGGCACTTCCCCAGCCGTGACGTGCTGATCGAGGCGATCGTGGAGCGGGCCGTCGCGGCGGTGGAGAGCGCGCACGAGGCGGGCCGCGCGGGCATCGACGACCCCGCGGAGGCGGTGGCCGGTTCACTGCTCGCCGTCTGGGACGTCGCCGACCGCTACCGCCTGCTGCTCTCGCTCTCCCATCGGAGCGTCACGATGGGAAGCATCCGCGAACGGCTCGGCCGTGTACACGAGTCCGGCCTGGAGACGTTCCAACGCGGCCTGGACGACGGCACGTTCGTGTCGCCGCTGCCGACGCGGGCGCTCGGCTACGTACTCGAAGGGATCCTGTTCTCCGTGATGGAGGCCGTGAACGACGGTGTCGTACCGGCCGAAAAGGCGGGCAGGTCCACCGCGATCACGTTTCTGACCGCGGCGGGCCTGCCCGCCTCGAAGGCCACCGAGCTGGTGACCGGGGTCGCCGACCGAAGGGCCGCGACCACCGACGGCAAGGTCTAGGCCGTCAGGGACTTCTTCTCGACGCTGTCCGGCTGGGCCGGTATGGCGTCCGCCGTCTCCTGGTCCGGCTCACCGAAGTCGTGGGCGCTGTCGTCCAGGAGCGTCTTCTCGTCGAACGGCAGCCGTCCCGCGAGGACGTCGTCGACCCGCTGCCGGTCGACCTCCTTGGTCCACGTACCGATCAGGAGGGTCGCCACCGCGTTGCCCGCGAAGTTGGTCAGGGCACGGGCCTCGCTCATGAAGCGGTCGACGCCGATGATCAGGCCGACGCCGTCCACCAGGGCCGGCTTGTGCGACTGCAGGCCACTGGCCAGGACCGCGATGCCGGAACCGGAGACACCCGCCGCGCCCTTGGACGCGATCATCATGAAGAGGAGCAGGGAGATCTGCTCGCCGACGCCGAGGGGCTGGTCCATCGCCTCGGCGATGAAGAGCGACGACATGGTCAGGTAGATCATCGTGCCGTCGAGGTTGAACGAGTAGCCCGTCGGGACGGTGATGCCGACGACCGGGCGGCTGACACCCAGGTGCTCCATCTTCGCGATGAGCCGCGGCAGCGCGGACTCGGACGAGGAGGTGGAGAGGATGAGCAGGAACTCGCGGCCCAGGTACTTCAGGAGCTTGAAGAGGTTGACGCCGGTCACCAGGCGCAGCAGCGAGCCGAGCACGATCAGGATGAACAGCGCACAGGTGACGTAGAACCCGATCATGATCGTGGCAAGCGCCTTCAGGGCGTCCGTGCCGGTCTCGCCGACCACCGCCGCCATCGCGCCGAACGCGCCGACCGGGGCGGCCCACATGATCATGCCGAGTACGCGGAAGACCAGCTTCTGGATGTGCCCGATGCCGCGCAGGATCGGCTCCCCGGAGCGGCCCATGGCCTGCAGCGCGAAGCCCACGAGCAGCGCGACCAGCAGCGTCTGCAGCACCTCGCCCTCGGTGAAGGCCGAGACGAGCGTCTTCGGGATGACGCCGAGCGCGAAGTCGACGAGCCCCTTGTCCGCCTCTTCGGCCGCGGTGTGGCCCGCGCCCTTGTCGGAGTCGGAGATGTCCATGCCCGAGCCCGGGTGCAGGATGTTGCCGACGAGCAGGCCGATGGCGAGCGCGACGACCGACATGGCGACGAAGTAGCCGAGCGCGAGACCGCCGACCTTGCCGACCTTGGCCGCCTTACGGACCGAGCCGACGCCCAGGACGATCGTGCAGAAGATGATGGGCGAGATCATCATCTTGATCAGGTTCACGAAGCCGGTACCGACCGGCTTGAGCTCCTTGGCGAAGTCGGGGACGAGCAGGCCGACACCGACACCGAGGACCACGGCGATGATGACGGCTATGTACAGATAGTGGGTCCGGTCCCGCTTGGCTGCGGGTGCCGGTGCCACCTGGCTGTCGGTGGTGTCGGCCACGAGGGCCCTCCTTGAACGACTACGTCGGCGTTTTTCGGCCAGTGCGTGCGGCTCACGTTCTGGGCAGGCTGATCCCGGTGACTATCTCTCGCCCTTGTGAGGGCGGTCACCCTTACGTTCATTTAGTTCGCACTTATACGGCGAGGCAGACTGGCAGCATGCCCCTCGCCCACCCGCCCAGACCGCGCAGTCTCGCCGGTCAGCTCTTCGCGATGCAGATCGTGCTGGTCACCGTCGTGGTGGCCGGATGTGCGCTCTTCACGTTCCTGAGCGACCGGCAGCAGGCCGAGGAGGGCGCGCGCCGCCAGGCGACGGCCGCGGCGCGGGCGGTCGCGGACTCTCCCTCGGTACGTGAAGCCGCGCGGGGCCAGAACCCGACGGAGGCCCTCCAGCCGTACGCGAGCGACGTGCGCCGGCACACCGGGGTCGACTTCGTCACGATCATGGACCCGGACGGCATCCGCTGGACGCACCCGAACGAGGAGCAGATCGGCGAGCGGTTCCTCGGCCACCGGGCGGACGCCCTGCGGGGCAAGACCTTCACCGAGACGTACACGGGGACGCTCGGCCCCTCCGTGCGCGTGGTCACCCCGATCCTGGCCGGCGACGGCAGCGACCGCATCACCGGCCTGGTCAGCGCGGGCATCACCATCGAGGAGATCAGCCAGAAGGCGCGCGGCCAGCTGCTCGCCCTGCTCGGTGTCGCCGCGGGCGCGCTGGCGCTCGGCGGACTCGGTACGTACGTGATCAACGCCCGACTGCGCCGCCACACCCACGGCATGAACGCCACCGAGCTGAGCCGCATGCACGACTACCACGAGGCCGCGCTGCACGCGGTGCGTGAGGGACTGCTGATGCTGGACGGACAGCGGCGCATCGCCCTCATCAACGACGGAGGGCGCGAGCTGCTCGGCGTATCGGGCGACCTGGTCGGCAAGAACGTCGCCGAGCTCGGCCTGCCCGTGCCCCTGACGGGCGCGCTGCTCGCGGCCGAGCCGCGGGTGGACGAGCTGCACCTGACGGCGGACCGGGTGGTCGTCGTCAACACGTCGCCCGTGTCGAGCGGTGAGCGCCGGGGCACGGTGGTCACGTTCCGCGACCACACAGAGCTCCAGGCGCTGACCGGCGAGCTGGACTCGGAGCGCGGCTTCACGCGCGCCCTGCGCTCCCAGGCGCACGAGGCGGCGAACCGGCTGCACACGGTGGTGTCCCTCATCGAGCTCGGCCGCGCCGACGACGCGGTCGACTTCGCCACGGCGGAGCTGGAGCTCGCGCAGACGCTGACGGACCAGGTGGTCGCCGCGGTGAACGAGCCGGTCCTCGCGGCCCTGCTCCTGGGCAAAGCGGCCCAGGCGAACGAACACGGCGTGGAGCTCGTCGTCTCCCCCGACAGCAGCATCGACGACGGGATGCTGCCCGCGGACCTGCCGGCGCGCGACCTGGTGACGGTCCTGGGCAACCTGATCGACAACGCGGTGGACGCGGCCCAGGGCTCGCCCGCGGCCCGCGTGACGGTGACGGCACGCGCGGACGAGGCAGGCCTGACGCTGCGGGTGTCGGACACCGGCCCCGGGGTGGACCCCGCCCACACGGAGGCGGTCTTCGAACGCGGCTGGTCGACCAAGGCCACGGCGGGCCGCGGCCTCGGCCTCGCCCTGGTCCACCAGACGGTGACGAAGCACGAGGGGACACTTAGGGTGCGGGAGGCGGCCGGGGGCGGCGCCGAGTTCGAGGTGTACCTGCGGATGACCGCGTCGGCCGCGCCCACGACGACGCCGGGTGCCGATGAAGAGGCGTCCAGTACACAGGGCGCAGCAGACGGAGGCACCAAGTGACAGAGCCGATCCGGGTCTTGGTCGTCGAAGACGACGAGGTAGCCGCGGACGCCCACGTGCTCTACGTGAACCGCATCCCCGGCTTCCACGCCGTGGGCAAGGCGCACAGCGCCGCCGAGGCGAAACGCGCCCTGGACCGCACGGAGGTGGACCTGCTCCTCCTGGACCTCCACCTCCCCGACGGCCACGGCCTCCAGCTGGCCCGCACCCTGCGCGCCGCGGGCCACCGCACGGACGTCATCGCCGTCACATCGGCCCGCGATCTCGCGGTCGTACGCGAGGGCGTCTCCCTCGGCGTCGTCCAGTACGTACTGAAGCCCTTCACCTTCGCCACCCTGCGCGACCGCCTCACCCGCTACGCCGAGTTCCGCACCGCCGCGGGCGAGGCCACCGGCCAGGACGAGGTGGACCGCGCCCTGGCCACCCTCCGCGCGCCCGGCCCCGCCGCGCTGCCCAAAGGGCTCAGCGGCCCCACCCTGGAGCGGGTGACGCGCACCCTGCGCGACGCACCCGCCGAGGGCGTCACCGCCGCGGTCGCCGCCGAGACCGTGGGGATCTCCCGCATCACCGCGCGCCGCTACCTGGAGCACCTGGTCACCACGGGCCGCGCCGCCCGCACCCCGCAGTACGGCCAGGTCGGCCGCCCCGAGTACGCCTACCGCTGGCTCACGTCGGCCACCTGAGCGCTGCCGTACGGGGACGGCACTGCCCGGTGCGCGATTCTTGGGTTGTCATGCGCGGTTCTTGGATTCCCCAGAGAACTTAGGCTTACCTAACTAGAGTGGACCTGTCGATGGAGCCGATCGATCGAGAGGTGTCACGTCATGCCGTACGAGAATCCCGAAGAGCCCCGTCGCGCACTGGGCCGGATGATCTTCGGAGCCATGGCCGCCCAGACGGTCGGCGCCACCGCCCGGCTCGGCGTGATCGACCTGATCGGCGACGGCGAGCGCACGGCGGACGAGCTCGCCGCGGAGTGCGCCACCCAGCCGCAGGCCATGGGGCGGCTGCTCCGTGCGCTGACCGGTCTCGGCCTGCTCGTCGAGCACACCCCCGGCAGCTTCGGCGCCACCCCGACCGGCGCGCTGATGCGCAAGGACGCACCGGGGTCGATGTTCTCCTTCATCCGGATGTTCACCGACCCTGCGATGCTGCGGGCCTGGGAGCGGCTCGACGACAGTGTGCGCACCGGGGAGACGTCCTTCGACACGGTCTTCGGCAAGGACTTCTTCGGCTATCTCGCCGAACACCCGGAGCTCTCGGCGGAGTTCAACGCCGCGATGAGCCAGGGCACCCTCGACACGGCCGAACTGCTGCCCGCCGCCTTCGACTTCGGCCGGTTCACCGCCGTGGCGGACATCGGCGGCGGTGACGGCACTCTGCTCGCCGGTGTCCTGCGGGCACATCCGTCGCTGCGCGGCATCCTCTTCGACCGCGCCGAGGGGCTCGCCCAGGCCGGGGAGAAGCTGGCATCGGCCGGGGTGGCGGACCGCTGTTCCCTGGTCACGGGGGACTTCTTCGCCACGGCACCCGCGGGCGCCGACGTCTACCTCCTCAAGAGCGTGATCCACGACTGGAGCGACGCACAGTGCGCGCGCATCCTGGCGCACTGCCGCAGGGAGATCCCGGACGGCGGCCGACTCCTGATCGTCGAGCCGGTCCTGCCGCCCGTCGTGGACCCCGCGGCGGCCGGTGTGACCTACCTCAGTGACCTCAACATGCTGGTCAACGTCGGGGGCCGGGAGCGCACCCGGGACGACTTCGAACGGCTGTGCCGCGAAACGGACTTCGCCGTCCGCACCGTCACCGCGTTCCGCGCGCCCAACCCCTTCTCCCTCATCGAGGCAGAGCCGGTGTGAGCGGTCCCCCCCCGGACCACAGCCGCCCCGAGCGCCGTTCACGCAGCAGCAGCCACGCCGGATACACCCCGCCCGCCACCCCGGTCACGACGCCCACCGGCAGGATCGCGCCGACTGCGAGATCCACCGCGTCGCCCAGTCCGCGTGCGGCGGTGACTACAAGGCCTCGGAGGGCTCCGCCTCCGCGAAGAACGCGGGTTCCGGCACGCGGACCGTCACCGACGCCAACGGCAACGGCAACGGCACGAAGGTGAAGGTGCCGACCGCCCCGAAGAAGGTCGTCACGCTCAGCGAGCCGACCCTCGACGCGGCCCTGGCGCTCGGCGTCGAGCCCATCGGCGTGGGCTGACGCCCCGACCCGGCGGGCGGCCCCGCGTGATCGCGTCGGCTGCTCGCCGTTCCGCCACCCCACTGTTCCGCGTTCCCGTCAGACCCGCCCCAAGTCCCCCCTCCCGTAAACCCGTTGCGAGCCGCCATAACAACGTTGTCACGTTGATGACAAGGGGCGACGCACGGGCATTGACCTTGCTCCGAGCCCGCCCTTACGTTCACCGGGCAGCCCCGCGTTGCGCCCTGCGTGGTAACCCAGCCGCGTCGGCCAGTAGGAGGTCGTGCCCGTGCGTCCCACCACTCCTCTGCTCCTCGCCACCGCCCTGGTCGCCGCCGGCACCCTCACCGCGTGCGGCGGGGACTCCGGCGACGATCCGGACACCGTGAGGGTCTCCTTCAAGCAGTCCACGGACAACCAGATCAAGGTCATGGACACCTATCTGGAGGACATCAAGAAGCAGTTCGAGAAGGAGAACCCCGGCAAGAAGGTGAAGCTGGTGCCGATCAAGGCGCCGGACTCCGAGTACTACACCAAGCTGCAGCAGATGATGCGCTCCCCGAAGACCGCGCCCGACCTGGTCTACGAGGACACCTTCCTCATCAACTCGGACATCACCAGCGGGTACTTGAAGCCGCTCGACCAGTACCTGGACAAGTGGAAGGACTGGGACCAGTTCATCGAGACGTCCAAGACGGCGGCGAAGGCCGCGGACGGCAAGACGTACGGCGTCCCTGACGGCACCGACACCCGCGGTCTCTGGTTCAGCAAGGCCATCTTCAAGAAGGCCGGGCTGCCCGCGGACTGGCAGCCCAAGTCGTGGGACGACATCCTGGAGGCGGCGCGGACCATCAAGGAGAAGGTCCCGGGCGTCACCCCGATGAACGTCTACACGGGCAAGCCCGCGGGCGAGGCGGCCACCATGCAGGGCATGGAGATGCTCCTGTACGGCACGGGCCAGGACCCGATGTACGACCCGAAGTCGAAGAAGTGGGTCACGGGCAGCCAGGGTTTCAAGGACTCCCTCGAATTCGTCCAGACGGTCTACAAGGAGAAGCTCGGCCCTGACGTCTCCGACGCCCTCGACCCGAACTTCGCCACCCGGGTCCGCGGCGAGCTCCTCCCCGAGGACAAGCTCGGCATCAACCTCGACGGCTCCTGGCTGCCGCAGGACTGGGGCAAGGGCGCGGGCCACGAGTGGCCCCAGTGGTCGGAGAAGCTGGGCCTGGCCCACATGCCGACCCAGAACGGCGAGGCCCCCGGCAAGGTGAGCATGTCCGGCGGCTGGACCTGGGCGATCCCGTCCAAGGCGTCCAACCCGGACCTGGCCTTCAGGTTCATCGAACAGATGCAGACCAAGGCCAACGCCCAGAAGTGGTACGTGGCGAACTCGGGCATCGCGGTCCGCAAGGACGTCGCCGCCGACCCCGCGTACCTCAAGGCGCAACCCGGCCTGAAGTTCTTCACCGACCTGGTGGCATCGACGCACTACCGCCCGGCGTACCCGGCGTACCCGAAGGTCTCCACCGCGGTGCAGGAGGCCATGGAGAAGGTGACGACGGGCGACGCGTCCGTGACGGACGCGGCGAGCGGATACGACGACGAGGTCAAGGCGGCGACGGACGGCAAGGTCGTCGAGAAGTAGCCGCGGGTCCGCGATCCGGCAGCAGGCAAGCAAGGGAAGTGAGTGCCCCGAGGTGACCACCGCACCCCCCGCCGGGCCCGGCGACATCGTGAAGACCGCGCCGGGTCCGGGCGCCCCGCGCCCCGGTCAGCCCCCGTCGCGCCGCAAGCTGACGGGCCGGGCGCTGACCCGCGCGCTGCCCGTCTCCCCCGCCGTGATCCTGCTGCTCCTCTTCCTCGCGGGACCCATCGGCTACTGCGCGTACATCGCCTTCACCGACCTCCAGCTCACCGGCCAGGCGGAGTCGAGCTTCGTCGGGTTCGACAACTTCCGTAAGGCCTTCGGCGACGAGGCGTTCCTCAACGCGGTCTGGCTGACCCTGGTCTTCACGGTCCTGTCGTCCCTGATCGGCCAGAACACCATCGGCCTCGCGCTCGCGTCCCTGATGCAGCGGGCGTCCAAGCCGGTCCGCACGGTCACCGGCGCGATCGTGATCACGGCGTGGGTCCTGCCGGAGGTGGTGGCGGCCTTCCTCCTGTACGCGTTCTTCCGCCGCGAAGGCACGCTGAACGCGGTCCTGGACTTCCTCAACCTCCCCTCCCAGAACTGGATGTACACGCTGCCGATCCTGGCGGTGTCGTTCGCGAACGTGTGGCGGGGGACGGCGTTCTCGATGCTGGTCTACTCGGCGGCCCTGAACGAGATCCCCAAGGAGATCACCGAGGCGGCCGAGGTGGACGGCGCGGGTGGCTGGCGCCGCATGTGGCACATCACGCTCCCGATGATCCGCCGCTCCATCGGCACGAACCTGATGCTGAACACCCTCCAGACCCTCTCCGTCTTCGGTCTGATCTGGGTAATGACGCGCGGCGGCCCGGGAAACCGCAGTCAGACCCTCCCCCTGTTCATGTACGAACAGGCCTTCCAGAAGAGCATGATCGGGTACGGCACGGCGGTCGCGCTTCTGCTCCTGGTCGTCGGCTCACTCTTCTCCCTCGTCTATATGCGCCTGCTCCGCACGGAGGTCTGAGTGACAGCCAATGCCATCAAGTCACCCACAAGGAGCCTGAGTTCACGCCGCACGAGCCGCCGCCTCGCGGCGGACGCGGGTCTGCTCGTGGTCGCAGCGACGTTCGTCCTGCCGCTGGCCTGGGTGATCCTGTCCTCGCTCGACACCAAGGCCGACCTGAAGGTGAAGGTCCCCGACGGCATCACCCTGGACAACTACGACGCGGTCCTGACCCCGGAGATCACCTTCACCCCGCTCCTCAACAGCCTGCTGCTGTGCGGCGGCGGCACGCTCCTGACGGTGGTCTGCGCGGCGCTCGCCGCGTACCCGCTGTCCCGCTTCAAGTCCCGTCTGAACCGCCCCTTCATGCTGACGATCCTCTTCGCGACGAGCCTGCCGATCACGGCGATCATGGTTCCTGTGTACGCGCTGTTCGTCCAGGTGGAACTGATCGACACGATGCAGGGCACGATCTTCTTCTTCGCGGCGTCCCAACTCCCCTTCGCCATCTGGCTGATGAAGAACTTCATGGACGGAGTCCCGAAGGAGCTGGAGGAGGCGGCGTGGACGGACGGCGCATCACCGTTCCAGTCGCTGCTGCGGATCGTGCTCCCCCTGATGGGCCCGGGGGTGGCCGTGGTGACGGTCTTCTCCTTCGTGATGATGTGGGGCAACTTCTTCGTCCCGTTCATGCTCCTGCTCACGCCGGAGCAGATGCCCGCGTCGGTGAGCATCAACGACTTCTTCGGCAACAAGGGGACGGTGGTGTATGGCCAGTTGGCGGCGTTCTCGATCATCTACTCGACGCCGGTGATCCTCTTGTACGTCCTGATCTCGCGGCGCTTGGGCGGAGGGTTCGCGCTGGGGGGCGCGGTCAAGGGCTGACAGGACTGGCGGGGTCGAAGAGGGCGGCCGACCCACCGGCCACGTTGCTGTCCTACAACCCCGACGGCACCATCAACGACCCCGCCGCTCCTCCGGTGCCCCTGCCGGAGGTCGGGGAAGTCGTGGAGGGAGTCGTCAGGCAGCACGGCGGCGAGCAGATCAAGATCCGAGTCGGCACACCGCACTGGGAATCCTGACCGGACCCGTCGCGGACACCCCGTAGCTTCGCACCAATCCGCAACCTTGTGGGAACGCACCGTAGTCGCCGGCCCTGAACACCCATACCGTGTGCCCGTGCAACCGAGCCAACCACCGCACCAGCCCTCACAGCCCTCCCAGTCCAACCAACCCACGCCCCCGTTCAACTTCCCCGCCGCCCGGCGCCTCCGTGAGGCCCTCGGGATGGCGCACGGGCATGTCGCCTACGGGATGCGGGCCAGTTATGGGCTCAGCTACATCACCCCCGACACCATCGCCGCCTGGGAACGCGGGCTCGCCTCGCCCACCTCCGCCGAACTCACTGCCCTCGCCGGGACGTTGTGGTGCTCGCCGGGGGAGCTCATGGGTGCCGCGACCACCCTGCGCGAGCATCGGATCGCCCGGGGGCTCGCTCCCGACGACGTGGCGCGGGGGTCCGGGGTCGAGATCCAGGCGTATCTGCGCATGGAGCAGACCAACACCTGGCGCGGCAACGAGCGGCAGTCCGCCGCCCTCGCCGAAGTGCTCCAGCTGGATCTGCCCGACTTCATGACCGTCACCGGGCGCGCCGACGACCTCGCCGAACTGCTGCGCAGCGCCGTGACCACCCGCTGGCAGGGGTACGTCCGGCCCGTCGGGAAGATGCTGCCCGTGCCGAAGCGGCATCTTGAAGATGTGCTTCAGCAGTTGCACGCCGACTATCAGTCGCGCATGGTGCGGACGCTGAGCTGGGGCGGCGGCGCCGGAGCCGATGCCTCGGGGAGCGCCGGGAAGGACTTCCTCGACAAAATTCTTGAGCACTTCTGGGCTCAGGTGCAGGGGACGGGGCGCTCCTAGCCGCACCCTCCTGCGGCTAGAACACCGACTCCGCCTCGTCCATCCTGTCCTTCGGCACCGTCTTCAACTCAGTGACCGCCTCCGCCAGCGGCACCATCGTGATGTCCGTCCCCCGCAGCGCCGTCATCCGGCCGAAGTCCTCGCGGTGCGCCGCCTCCACCGCATGCCAGCCGAAGCGGGTGGCGAGGACGCGGTCGTACGCCGTCGGGGTGCCGCCGCGCTGGACGTGGCCCAGGATGACCGGCTTGGCCTCCTTGCCGAGGCGGGTCTCCAGTTCGTACGCCAGTGCCGTTCCGATGCCCTGGAAGCGCTCGTGGCCGAACTGGTCGATCGCGCCCACGCCGTAATTCATCGTGCCGTCCTGCGGGTGCGCGCCCTCGGCCACGCAGATCACCGCGAACTTCTTGCCGCGCGAGAACCGCTCCTCGACCAGTTTGACCAGGTCAGCAGGGTCGAAGGGACGCTCGGGGAGGCAGATGCCGTGGGCGCCGCCGGCCATGCCGGACTCAAGGGCGATCCAGCCCGCGTGGCGGCCCATGACCTCGACCACCATCACGCGCTGGTGGGACTCGGCCGTCGTCTTGAGGCGGTCCATCGCCTCCGTGGCCACGCCCACCGCCGTGTCGAAGCCGAAGGTCCGGTCCGTCGATGAGATGTCGTTGTCGATCGTCTTGGGGACCCCTACCACCGGCAGGCCCGCGTCCGACAGCATCTTCGCGGCCGTGAGCGTGCCCTCGCCGCCGATGGGGATCAGGACGTCGAAGCCGATCTCCTTGGCGAGCGCGGGCGCGTCCTCGCAGGCCGCGCGGAAGCGGGCGCGCTCCAGGCGGGAGGAGCCGAGGATCGTTCCGCCGCGGGCCAGGATGCCGCTGACTTCATTGAGGCCGAGGGAGCGGTAGCGGCCGTCGAGCAGGCCCGCGTAGCCGTCCTCGAAGCCGATGACCTCGTCGCCGTAATGCGTGACGGCTCGGTGCACGACCGACCGGATCACTGCGTTGAGGCCGGGGCAGTCGCCGCCTGCGGTGAGAATTCCGATACGCATCGCGCTGTGTCTCCTGCTCGCTGTTGATGCTTGTGAGCCGGTCCGATTGTTCCATGACCGGGAACCCGGCGCCGCTCACACACCCGCCGATCGCCGCTCACACACCCGCCGATCGCCGCTCACACACCCACCGGTCACCGTTGACACAGGCCTTTGGTCCCGCTCGAAGGGGCCTTCGTCCGGCGGGCGACTTAGCCAGCCACAGAGGTATTGTCAAGAGGGCACAGCAGCTATATCGGGTCATTTGTCCGGTCCTGGCCGACCTCGCCCGGTCTCCCCCGGTCCCACCGGGTGCGCACCGGGCACTCCCTACGGCGCACGGGACTCCGCAGCGAAGAAGGAGAGAACACGCGTGACGCGCAGCGTGTACGTGACCGGGATCGACCGGGGCGACGGCCGCCAGGTCATCGAGCTGGGAGTCATGGAGCTCCTGACCCGACAGGTGGACCGGGTGGGGGTCTTCCGGCCGCTCGTCCACGACGGGCCTGATCGCCTCTTCGATCTGCTCCGCGCCCGCTACCGGCTCGCGCAGGACGCCGCGTCCGGCTACGGCTTGGACTACCACGAGGCCTCCGCGATCCAGGCCGAGCAGGGCACCGACGAGCTGGTCTCCCAGCTCGTCGACCGTTTTCACCGGGTGGCCAGGGACTACGAGGTCGTCCTCGTCCTCGGCACGGACTTCGCGGACACCCAGCTCCCCGACGAGCTGTCCCTCAACGCCCGCCTCGCCAACGAGTTCGGCGCCTCGGTCATACCCGTGGTCGGCGGCAAGGACCAGACCGCCGAATCCGTCCGCGCCGAGACGCGCAACGCCTACCGCGCGTACGAGAGCCTGGGCTGCGACGTCCTCGCGATGGTCACCAACCGGGTGGCGCCCGCCGACCGCGACGAGATCCACGACGGCCTCGCGGGCGGCCTCCCCGTGCCCAGCTACGTCCTCCCGGACGAGCCCGCGCTCGCCGCCCCCACGATCGCCCAGATCACCCACGCGCTCGGCGGCCGCGTCGTGCTCGGCGACGACGCGGGTCTGGCCCGTGACGCGCTCGACTTCGTCTTCGGCGGCGCGATGCTGCCGAACTTCCTGAACGCCCTGACGCCGGGCTGCCTCGTCGTGACCCCCGGCGACCGCGCCGACCTCGTCGTGGGCTCGCTGGCCGCGCACAGCGCCGGTACGCCGCCCATCGCGGGCGTGCTCCTCACCCTGAACGAGCAGCCCGGCGAGGCGATCCTCAAGCTCGCCGACCGGCTCGCGCCCGGCACCCCCGTCATCGCCGTCTCCGGCGGCTCCTTCCCCACCGCGGGCGAACTCTTCGCCCTGGAGGGCAAGTTGAACGCCGCCACCCCCCGCAAGGCGGAGACCGCCCTCGGGCTCTTCGAGCGGTACGTCGACACCGCGGGGCTGCGCAGCCGCGTACAGGCCCCCAGCAGCGACCGCGTCACGCCGATGATGTTCGAGCACAAGCTCCTGGAGCAGGCCCGCTCCGACAAGCGCCGCGTCGTCCTGCCCGAAGGCACCGAGGAGCGCGTGCTGCGCGCCGCCGATGTGCTCCTACGCCGCGGTGTCTGCGACCTGACGCTGCTCGGCCCGGCCGAGCAGATCCGCAAGAAGGCGGCCGATCTCGGCATCGACCTCGCCGCGTCGCAGATCATCGACCCACAGACCTCCGAGCTGCGGGACGCGTTCGCCGCCAAGTACGCCGAGCTGCGCGCCCACAAGGGCGTCAGCGTCGAGCTGGCGTACGACGTCGTCGCGGACGTGAACTACTTCGGCACCCTGATGGTGCAGGAAGGGTTCGCCGACGGGATGGTGTCGGGCTCGGTGCACTCCACGGCGGCCACCATCCGGCCCGCCTTCGAGATCATCAAGACGAAGCCGGACGCCTCGATCGTCTCGTCCGTCTTCTTCATGTGCCTCGCCGACAAGGTGCTCGTGTACGGCGACTGCGCCGTGAACCCGGACCCGAACGCCGAGCAGCTCGCCGACATCGCCGTCCAGGCGGCCGCCACCGCCGAGCAGTTCGGCGTGGAGCCGCGGATCGCGATGCTCTCGTATTCGACGGGTACGTCCGGGTCGGGCGCCGACGTCGACAAGGTGCGCGAGGCGACCGAGCTGGTGCGCGCGAGCCGCGGCGACCTGAAGATCGAGGGTCCGATCCAGTACGACGCCGCCGTGGAGCCCTCGGTCGCGGCGACGAAGCTGCCGGACTCGGAGGTCGCGGGCCAGGCCAGCGTGCTGATCTTCCCGGACCTGAACACCGGCAACAACACGTACAAGGCCGTGCAGCGCTCGGCCGGCGCGATCGCCGTCGGCCCGGTCCTGCAGGGCCTGCGCAAACCGGTGAACGACCTGTCGCGCGGCGCTCTCGTCCAGGACATCGTCAATACCGTCGTCATCACCGCGATCCAGGCGCAGGGCCGCCCGGCCACCTCCGTATAGCGACCTCGTATGCCAGAGCAACCTCGTATGCCAGAGCAACCTCGTATGCCGGAGCGACCTCGTATGACGTCTACAGAAAGCATCTCCGCCGTGACCGCCACCCGCGTCCTCGTCCTCAACTCCGGCTCCTCGTCGGTGAAGTACCAGCTGCTCGACATGCGGGACAGCTCTCGTCTCGCGGTCGGCCTGGTCGAGCGCATCGGCGAGGAGACCTCGCGGCTCAAGCACACCCCGCTGACGGGCGGCGTCGAGGAGCGTGAGCGCGAGGAGCCGATCGCCGACCACGAGGCCGCCCTGAAGGCGGTCTCCGCCGAGCTGACCGCCGACGGACTCGGCCTGGACTCCCCCGAGCTGGTCGCGATCGGCCACCGGGTGGTGCACGGCGGCCTGAAGTTCAGCGCGCCGACGGTCGTCACGGACGAGGTCCTCGCGGAGATCCAGCGGCTCGTGCCGGTGGCGCCGCTGCACAACCCGGCCAACATCACCGGCATCCGCACGGCACAGCTCCTGCGCCCGGACCTGCCCCAGGTCGCCGTCTTCGACACGGCGTTCCACACGACGATGCCGGAGTCCGCAGCGCGCTACGCGATCGACGTGGCCACCGCCGACCAGCACCGCGTGCGGCGCTACGGCTTCCACGGGACGTCGCACGCGTACGTGTCGCGCGAGACAGCCAAGCTTCTGGGCAAGGCGCCCGAGGACGTGAACGTCATCGTGCTGCACCTGGGCAACGGCGCGTCCGCGAGCGCCGTGCGGGGCGGCAGGTGCGTCGAGACTTCGATGGGCCTCACGCCGCTTGAGGGGCTCGTGATGGGTACCCGTTCCGGTGACGTGGACCCGGCGGTGGTCTTCCATCTGGCCCGCGTCGGCGGGATGTCGATCGACGAGGTCGACGCCCTGCTCAACAAGAAGAGCGGTCTGGTCGGTCTCTGCGGTGACAACGACATGCGGGAGATCCGGCGCCGCATCGACGAGGGCGACGAGGCCGCCGCGCTGGCCTTCGACATCTACATCCACCGTCTGAAGAAGTACATCGGCGCCTATTACGCGGTACTCGGCCGGGTGGACGCCATCGCTTTCACGGCGGGGGTCGGTGAGAACGCGGCGCCGGTGCGGGAGGCTGCCGTGGCGGGTCTGGAGGAGCTGGGGCTCGTGGTCGACGGAGAACTCAACGCCGTACGTTCCGACGAGGCTCGGCTGATCTCGCCGGAGTACGCGCGGGTCGCGGTCGCCGTCGTCCCCACCGACGAGGAGCTGGAGATCGCGCAGCAGACCTATGAATTGGTCAGAAACCCGTCATAACCGCAATGCGACAGCAATTCAATACCGCAACGCCTGAGCGCACTTCCGCCCATTTGTAGATTCCACCAGACGGAATATTCCGAAGCGAAACAAACCGATAGGATCGCCCCCATGCGCCGTTCCAAAATCGTCTGCACGCTGGGCCCCGCCGTCGACTCCGAAGAGCAGCTCGTCTCGCTGATCGAAGCCGGCATGAATGTGGCCCGCTTCAACTTCAGCCACGGCACGCACGCCGAGCACCAGGGCCGGTACGACCGCGTCCGTGCGGCTGCCGACAAGACCGGCCGTGCCGTCGGCGTCCTCGCCGACCTGCAGGGTCCGAAGATCCGTCTGGAGACCTTCGCCGAGGGACCCGTCGAGCTGGTGCGCGGTGACGAGTTCACCATCACCACCGAGGACGTCCCCGGCGACAAGTCCATCTGCGGCACCACCTACAAGGGCCTGCCCGGAGACGTCTCCAAGGGCGACCAGGTCCTGATCAACGACGGCAACGTCGAGCTGCGCGTCGTCGAGGTGGACGGCCCGCGCGTCAAGACGATCGTCGTCGAGGGCGGTGTCATCTCCGACCACAAGGGCATCAACCTGCCCGGCGCGGCAGTGAACGTGCCCGCGCTCTCCGAGAAGGACATCGAGGACCTGCGCTTCGCCCTGAAGATGGGCTGCGACATGGTCGCCCTGTCCTTCGTGCGCGACGCGAGCGACGTCAAGGACGTCCACAAGGTGATGGACGAGGAGGGCCGCCGGGTCCCCGTCATCGCCAAGGTGGAAAAGCCGCAGGCCGTCGCCAACATGGAGGGCGTCGTCGCGGCCTTCGACGCCGTCATGGTCGCCCGTGGTGACCTGGCCGTCGAGTACCCGCTCGAGAAGGTCCCGATGGTGCAGAAGCGCCTCGTGGAGATGTGCCGCCGCAACGCCAAGCCGGTGATCGTCGCGACCCAGATGATGGAGTCGATGATCACCAACTCGCGCCCCACGCGCGCCGAGGCGTCCGATGTCGCCAACGCGATCCTGGACGGTGCGGACGCGGTCATGCTGTCCGCCGAGTCGTCCGTGGGCGCCTACCCGATCGAGACCGTCAAGACGATGTCGAAGATCGTCGCGGCGGCCGAGGAGGAGCTGCTCGCGAAGGGTCTGCAGCCGCTCGTGCCCGGCAAGAAGCCGCGTACGCAGGGTGGTTCGGTGGCCCGTGCCGCGTGCGAGATCGCGGACTTCCTGGGCGGCGAGGCCCTGATCGCCTTCACGCAGTCCGGTGACACCGCCCGCCGTCTGTCCCGCTATCGCGCGGCCCAGCCGATCCTGGCCTTCACCACCGACCAGGCCACCCGCAACCAGCTCACCCTGAGCTGGGGCGTGGACTCGTACGTCGTGCCGCACGTCGACAACACCGACGCGATGGTCGAGCTCGTCGACGCCGAGCTGGTCCGCCTGAACCGCTTCAACGACGGCGACACCGTGGTCATCACGGCCGGTTCGCCCCCCGGCGTC
Source organism: Streptomyces sp. A18 (assembly GCF_059026065.1). Taxonomy (NCBI): domain Bacteria; kingdom Bacillati; phylum Actinomycetota; class Actinomycetes; order Kitasatosporales; family Streptomycetaceae; genus Streptomyces; species Streptomyces sp. A18. Next base: position 28,132 of record NZ_JBWLKL010000025.1, read on the forward strand.
CCCGGCACCACCAACATGGTCCGGGTGCACCACCTCGGCGGCGGCGACCGCGACTGAGGTCGTTCCGTTTCCTCCGTACGACACTTCCGTACGACACCGAGGGCGCCCCCTGATGCAGGGGGCGCCCTCGGTGCTTGTGATCCGTACGAGGATCAGTCGGTGATCGTCTGGCTGAGACCGGGGACGTGCAGGTTTCCGCCGAACTGGCCCGCCTGCTTGACCTTCACGTCCGTGAAGTAGATCAGCGGGATGTTGAGCGGCGGCGGGTGCTCGGGGTCGAACGTGATCGGTATCAGGCCGAAGAGCTTGCCGGAGATCGACTCGGTGTACATCGTCGTCTCCCCGCCACGGATCGTGGACGTGGAGCCCTTCTCGGCCTGCACGTGGTACTTCTTGCCGGCCGGGCCCTCGACGATCTGGTGCAGGTCGCCGATGTCCGTGTTCTGGATGACGTACTTCAGTGCCTGCTTGCTGTTGCCGTTGGGCATCGTCAGGTTCACGACGCCCTGGTAGTCCGCGCCCTTGAGCGTGAGGGAGCTGGCTTCCAGGTGCCACGGCTGGTTCGGGATCGGCGCGGGCGTCTGCTCGGCCTTTCCGTCGACCTTCTTCTCGACCACGCACGGGAACGGCTTCTTGCCGTTCTCGTCCGGTGCCATCGGGTCCTCGGCCTTTTCCCTGGCCTTGTCGGCAGCCTCTTCAGCGGCCTTCTCGGCCTCTTCCTTGGCCTTGTCGACCGAGTCCTCGGCCTTGTCGGCACCGTCCTTGACGCCGTCCTTGAGTCCGTCGACGGTGTCCTCGACGGGCTTGGTGACGTCGTCGACCGTGTCCTTCGCCGCGCCTCCGGATTCGGGAGACTCCGGAGACTTGGTCTCCTCCGAGGCCGATGGGTTCGGCGTCGGGCTCTCGGACTCCTTCTCGTCGGGCGTGAAGAGGTCCTTGAGCGCGGGGCCGACACCCAGCGGGTCCAGCGGGTTCTTGGTCTCGGAGGGCTCCGGAGCGGGCTCCTCGGCCTTGTCATCGCCCTTGTCGGCGTCAGCCTTGTCCTCGGAGGCGGAGGGCGACGGAGTCGGCTCGTCCTTGTCGGAGCCGTCGGAGTCCGAGCCCGCCTTGTCACCGGCGGAGGGCGAAGGCGTCGGCTCCGCGGCCTCGTCCTTCTCGGCCTTCTCCTTCGCCGCCTTCTCCTCCGCGGCCTTGTCGGCTTCCTTCTCGGTGTCCTTGGAGGCGTCGTCCGGCGCCGTGACGCACGGGCCGTCCTGGAAGGGGTTCTTCGGCTGCGGCTTCGCCTGCGCGAGCTGGGGGGTCAGTCCCATGCCCATGAGGACGGCGGTCGGCATGGCCGCGATGGCTATCGCCTTGCCCGCCGGCACATGCAGGCGGGTGAGGAGCGGCTTTCTGGGTGCCGCGTGGCGCGGCCCGGATCTCGCGCGGGACTCACCCGCGGAGTCCAGTTGGTGCACCTCGTCAGCCGGCACGGTGCCTCCCGTTCGTCCCGTTGTCCGGGCTCGTTCCTGACAGATCGTCCGTAGTGCCGCTCACCCCGTTCGCGGCCCCCGCGGCCGCGGGCTCCGGCGCCCCGTCGTCGGAGCCTTCGGCCCGCCCCTTCGCGGGTTCCTTCGCAGGCTTGTCCGCCGCCCAGGCGATGCCGAGGGCACCACCCAGCAGAGCGAGCAGGAAGCCGACGACGAAGCCGCCGAAGTTCGAGACCACCAGAGAGACCAGGGCGAGCAGAATCGCCGCGACACCCGCGAAGATCCGGGAATGCGGCTGGAACCACATGGTCAGGCCGAGCACGACAAGCAGGACGCCGATGATCAGCGAACCGGCACCGGCGGTCGTCGCCATCCGGATCGTCATCGTGCCGATCGTGAGGTTCGCGTACGGGAAGTACATGATCGGGATGCCGCCGAGCAACGTCAGCAGACCACCCCAGAACGGGCGCTGACCGCGCCACCCTCGGAACGATCGGCGCATCCGGCCGAGCTTGTCGCCCAGCCCCACTTGCGCTTCGGCGCTCATGTCGTACAGCTCCTCGGGGAATGGCGTTGGTTCTGTGTGTCGTTCGGATTCGGGCACGGGGACGGTTGAGGTCAAGATCCGTGCGCCCCCGCGCCCGGCCGTTCTGCGCAACAAGTACCGCTCTTAAGGCATCAATTGCCTCAGTAGCACTCGTGCTTGCCCTTCTTAACCGACATGCCCAGGCCAGAGAGCTTGAAGGTGCCGGCGGTGGTCGCCCACGCACGCTGCTTGACGTCGGTGAACCGCACCTTGTCAGCCTGCTGCGCGAACGAGTCCGGGGCGTACTTGTCGCCCTTCGCCGGGCCAGGGCCCTTGGTGGTCTGGTCGACCGAGACACCGATGTCGACGTTGGTGAACGTCGCGTCGGCCTTCAGGTCATCGGCGTCGATGTAGAGCTTCTTCGCCTCGACCCTGGGGCCGCCCTTGGCACCGGCCTTGAGGGTCATCGACACATCGCCGAAGACGGGGACCGGAACGACGACGGACTGACACAGGTTGGTGATCTTGGCCGATTCGAGGCCGACGACGGCGACGGGGTGGTTACCCGACTTGCCGCTGTCAAGCGCCCCGTACTGGACGAAACCCGTACCGTCGAGCTGGTCGGCAGTCACCTTGAACTGCTGACCGGACACACTGAACGATGCCGCGAGTGCACCCTGCGAGAGGGCCACGCCTATCGCGGCAGTCGCCGCGACGCTCGGCACCATGACTACGGCGAACCGCTTCCATCTGGTTCCGCCACGAGCCACGGACTCCATGACTTTCCTCCTTCTCGGACGTACATCTCCGGCCCTGACTGCTCCCGTTCGGGCGGCTCAGTCGGGCAGGGATGGGAGAAGCGCTACGTCCTCGGGAGATCACCCCCGAGCGACAACCACTGGTCGCACGCGACACGCACAACCTGCCGGACAGGCCCTGCCGGATGGCAGAGACCCCCCTGTCCAAGGCCGGTGACGGGGTGTCGCCGGCCTGCTCGGTGGGGACCCAGAAACCCCGCTCCCGATTGGCTTTCGGGCTGCGGGTTATTGGACCGAGCGTCGCCGATCGTGGTGCATTCTCGGTCCCCGCACAAGGGGGTTCGTTACTGGCTAGTAACGGCGCGATAACCGAACCACGACCGCCCGGTATCGGTCGGCCACGGACGGTGTACCCATGGGCAGGAGCAGACCGGGATGTTGAAGGGCACAACAGGACAGAAGACTGGCCTGGGCTTACTCCAAGTAACAGTGGCCGCGATTACCAAGTTTTGGTAAAGCGCGGCCACTGTGGTGCCTTTGCGGCGAAGTTTTCACTTGGGCATCACAAGCCCCAGCGTTTAGGGACTGGTCAGCGAACGGCCCACGAGGGGCCGGACGTCCGGGCCCCGCCGCGGGTCATCGGACGGTCATCGGACGGGTCAGAAGAGCACCCGCGCGAGCTGCGTGCGCGCCGCGGTCACCCGCGGGTCGTCCGAGCCGACCACCTCGAGGAGTTCGAGCAGCCGCACCCGCGCGGCGTCCCGGTCGTCGCCCGCCGTGCGCCGGACCGCCTCGATGAGCCGCCCGAAGGCGTCCTCCACATGACCACCCACCAGGTCCAGGTCGGCGGCGGCGATCTGCGCGGCGACGTCCGCGGGGCGGTCGGCGGCGTCCTTGCGGACCTGCTGCGCGTCCAGGCCCTGGACGCGCTGCAGCAGCTCCGCCTGGGCCAGGCCGAGCTTGGCCTCCGTGTTGGCCGGGTCGTCGTTCAGTACGTTGCGGTACGCCTGGACCGCGCCGCCCAAGTCGCCCGCGTCCAGCGCCTGCACGGCGGCTTCGAGCAGGGCGTCGTACGGACCCGCGGGCACCTCGGCGACGGGGGCTTCCTGCTCCCCGCCCTCCTGGGCGTCCGGGTCGACGGCGAGACCGGTCAGGCCGAAGCGCTCCTCGCCGACCTGGATCAGCTGATCCAGGGTCTGGCGGATCTGCTCCACCGGGGCCGCGCCCTGGAAGAGCGGCAGGGCCTGCCCGGCCACCACCGCGAAGACGGCCGGGATCCCCTGGACCCCGAACTGCTGCATCAGCATCTGATTGGCGTCTACGTCGATCTTGGCGAGGACGAAGCGGCCGTTGTACTCCCGCGCGAGGCCTTCGAGCAGCGGGCTCAGCTGCTTGCACGGCTCGCACCACTCGGCCCAGAAGTCGATGACGACGGGCACTTCGGTGGAGCGCTGCAGGACCTCGCGCTCGAAGCCCGCCTCGTCGACGTCGATGACGAGACTGGACGGGGAGACACCGGATACGGCACCCCCGCCCTGCCTGGCCGCTTCGGCGCGCGCCTGCTCCGCCTTCGCCTTGGCCTCCTGGGCCGCCTTCACGGCGGCGAGGTCGACGACTCCGCTCATGGACATGTTCCGTGGCTGCATGAGTACATCCTCCCCCAAGCCGTGCGGGAACCGCGCCCGTCCGCAGCCCCCCGCCGGATTGCGGGGCTACGGACGGCCGTGGCGCCAAGGTCCCGAGGAGGACCGATGGTTGTCGGTACGGGGTCCCCACCCCGTACCAGTGCTGTGGTTGCCGCTCAGCGAAGGAGATGGCGTGGGCGCCGAGGAGTTGCCGTTCGTCCCGCCCACATCTCTTTCGCTACGAGTCGTAGCGTAACTGGCGTGCGCTGCCGTGTGGGCGGCGGGCCCGCGCGAACTTCGGTGATCTGGCTCACTCGGCCACGGTTCCCGCTCGTTCCGGCCCGCTCCGGCCCGCTCCGTACTGACCGGTATGGTCACGGGATGCAGAGCCGCATCCACCCTCCCGCCCGTACCGGCGGCCGCCCCCGCAACGCGGCGGCGGACACCGCGATCCTGGAGTCGACCCGCCAGGCCCTGGTCGAACTGGGCTGGTCCAAGCTGACCCTCGGTGACGTCGCCACGCGCGCGGGCGTCGCCAAGACGACGCTGTACCGGCGCTGGGCGGGCAAGAGCGAGCTGGTCGTGGACGCGGTGGCGGAACTCTTCGACGAGCTGGAACTGCCGGACCGCGGCAGCCTGGCGGCGGACATCGAGGGTGTGGTGCTCCAGTTCGCCGCGCTGCTCGGCCGTCCCGAGACGAAGACCGCGCTGATGGCGGTGGTGGCCGAGTCGACGTCGGACGAGCCGCTGCGGGAGCGGATCCGTACGTCGATCGTGGACCGCCAGAAGCGTCTTGTCCTCGCGGGGCGCAAGCGGGCGCAGGAGCGGGGCGAACTCCCCCCGGAGCCCGACCCCGCCGCGGCGGGCCGGACGGCGGACCTCATCTTCGACGTGATCGCCGGCGCCGTGGTGCACCGGGCGCTGGTCAGCGGGGAGCCGGTGGACGAGGACTGGGCCCGCCGCTTTACGTTGCTCTTGCTGGGCGGGTTGGCGGCGGCTGCCCAGCAGTAACGGGCCACAGGCCTCCAGCCGCGCCTGCCCCGCCGTCGCGGTCCTGGCCCGCCGTCGCGGTCGCGGCCTGCGGCCGTCGCGCTCGTGGCCCGCCGCCGGGGCGGTCCTGTCCCGCCGCTTCGCGCCGGATATTTCTCCACCCACCCACCCGATCACCCCGCAGCAGCCTGTCAACGCACACGGCTGGAATGGGCGGGCGGGTGGGAGGCTTTCGCCGCGCAGCGGCGGGAAAGGGGCCACCCCGCGGGTCCGCGGGCGGAGCTAGACCTGGTAGCGGTCCGCCGCGAAGAGGCGGAGATTCTCGGCCACCCAAGTCGACGTCCGCTTCAGCCCCTCCGCCAGGGACACCGCCGGAGTCCAGCCCGCCCACTCCCTCGCCCGGGAGTTGTCCGACAGCAGGCGCTGGACCTCGCTGCCCGAAGGGCGCAGGCGGGACGGGTCCACGACCACCTTCGCCTCGCGCCCGGATGCCTCGATCAGCGCCTCAGCCAGGTCGCCGATCGAAATCTCCTGGCCCACCCCGAGGTTCACCGCGTGCCCCACCGCCGCGTCGCACGACGCCAGCGCCATGAAGCCCCGCGCCGTGTCCGTCACGTACGTGAAGTCCCGCGTCGGCGTGAGCGAGCCCAGCTTGATCTCTCGCGCGCCGGAATGCAGTTGGGCGAGGATCGTGGGGATCACCGCACGGGCCGACTGCCGGGGACCGTACGTGTTGAACGGACGCACCACCGTCACCGGCAGCTCGAAGGCGTGCCAGTGCGAGAGCGCCATCATGTCGGCGCCCATCTTCGACGCGGAGTACGGGGATTGGGGCTGGAGCGGGTGCTCCTCGGAGATGGGGGCGGTCAGCGCCGTCCCGTACACCTCACTCGTGGAGGTGTGGACGAGCCTCCGCACCGCATGCCGCCGGCACGCCTCCGCCACGTTCTCCGTACCGACGACGTTCGTCTGGACGTACGCCCCCGGGGAGTCGTACGAGTACGGGATCCCGATCAGCGCGGCCAGGTGGAAGACCGTGTCGCAGCCCGCGACCGCGTCCATCACGCGCCCCGCGTCCCGCACGTCGCCCGCGAGCATCTCGACCCGCGGGTCCCCGAGCAGATGCGCCAGGTGGCCCTTCTCCGCGTACGGCTTGTAGTGCACGAAGGCACGCACCCGCGCGCCCTGCTCCAGGAGCAGATCGACGAGCGTCGAGCCGATGAAGCCCTCGGCTCCGGTGACGAGGACCGTACGGCCGGCCCAGCTGAATGCGGCGTTGCTGCTCATGCGTACTCCAAGTGCTTCGTGTGATCGGTGAGTTGGATGACCCGCTCGGCCAACAGGTCCGCCGCCCGCGCGTGCGGGCCCGGATCGGCCGCCCCGCTCATCGCGGCAAGCCGCGCCGGATCGGCGAGGAGCGGCCCGAGCAGCTCCGCGAGACGCGCCGCCGTCGTCTCGGCGTCGGGCAGCAACAGGCCCGCGCCCACGTCGGACAGGACCCGCGCGTTGTGGGTCTGGTGGTCGCCGGGAGCGTGCGGGTAGGGCACGAGGACAGCGGGGACCCCGGTGGCGGCGAGCTCGGCGACGGTCGCTGAACCGGCCCGGCAGACCACCAGGTCGGCGGCGGCGTACGCGAGGTCCATGCGGTCGAGGTAGGGCACCGCTCTGGCGACCGCGTCCCCGCCCGACTCCACGAGCCGCCGCCGCGTCTCGTCCAGCGCGGCGGGGCCGGTCTTGATCAGGAGCTGGACGTCGGGGCGGTGCCGCCAGCGCGCCGCGAGCCCCACCGCCGCCTCGGTCAGCCGGGCCGCGCCCAGACTGCCGCCGTTGAAGAGCAGCATCCGGGCCGCGTCCGGCACCCCGTACTCCCGGCGGGCCTCGGCCCGCAGCGCGCCCCGGTCGAGCGCGGCGAGCGGCGCCGCGATGGGCATCCCGGTGGTGAACGCGCGCCCGCCGCCCGGCAGATGCTCCCGGCTGCGGTCGAAGGCGACCGCGATGTTCGGGGTGAGACGGGCCGCGAAGCGGTTGGCGCGGCCGGGGACGGCGTTGGACTCGTGGATGAGGCTGGGCAGACCGGCCATCCTGGCGCCGACGATGACGGGAGCGCTGGGGTAGCCGCCCATCCCGACGGCGACCTGCGCGCCCTGCGCGCGCAGGATCGCCCGGCACTGGCCGCCGGACTTCACCAGGGCTGCGGGCAGCAGATACCGCCTGGCGCCGAGCGAGGGGTCGAAGGGAATCATGTCGACGGTGTGGAGGCGGTACCCGGCGTCCGGTATCAGCCGGGTCTCGAGCCCCCGTTCCGTACCGACGAACGAGATGACCGCGCCCGGCACGGCACGCCGCAGGGCGTCGGCGAGGGCGAGCCCGGGATAGATGTGCCCACCGGTGCCGCCCGCGCCGATGACGACGGAGAGAGGGGCACGGGGCCCTGCTCCGGGAGATCGCATTTCGGGTGTTCGCATGGCAATGGAGCATCACGAGCAGGTCTAAGAGTGTTTTAAGAGCCGCGTTTGGCACCTTTGACCCATGAGATCTCCGAGGACCTTTCCCGATGCGCGGCCGGGCCGCCTCCCTCGCGTGCAGGCAGGCCCGGCGTGAGCGCACCCCCGGCGGCCAAGATCCTCGTCGTCGACGACGACCCCGAGGTCCGCGCGGCGGTGGAGGACGCCCTCACGATCGAGGGCCACCTCGTCCGCGGCGCCCCGGACGGGCAGCGCGCGCTCGGCGCCATCGCCCGGTGGGAGCCGGACCTCGTGGTCCTCGACGTGATGATGCCCGTCATGGACGGCCTCGCCGTCTGCCGCCAGATGCGCGCCGTCGGCGACCGGACCCCCGTCCTGGTCCTCACCGCACTCGGCTCCGTCAGCGAACGCGTCGACGGCCTCGACGCGGGCGCCGACGACTACCTGGTCAAGCCCTTCGCCCTGGACGAGCTCGTCGCCCGCGTCCGCGCCCTCCTGCGCCGCGCCGCCCCGGAGCCGCACTCCCCCGCCGCCGGCGACGATCTCGCGTACGCCGATCTCGTGCTCGACCCGTCCACCCGCACCGGCCGCCGAGGCCACCGCACGGTCGAGTTCAGCCGCACCGAGTTCGCCCTGCTCGAACTGCTCCTGCGGAACGCCGGGCAGGTGCTTCCGCGCGAGCTCATCCAGGAGTCGGTCTGGGGCCGTGACTTCGGGCCCGACTCCAACTCCCTCGCCGTGTACGTCGGTTACCTGCGCCGCAAGCTGGAGTCGGGCGGCGAACCCCGCCTCGTGCACACCGTGCACGGCGTCGGCTACCGGCTCGGCAGCCCATGAGCGCCCGGCGCAGGCTCGGCGCCCGGTGGCGGCGCAGGCGCCCGCTGCGCACGCGGCTCGCGCTCGCCGCGGCGGCGGCCGTCGCGCTGGTCGCGGTCGGCGTCTGCGTGGCCGCTTTCCTCGTCATCCGCTACAAGCTCTACCAGCAGCTCGACCAGAACCTCACCCAGTCGGCGACCCTCATCGCCCAGCAGCGGAACTACGACAACGAGCCGGGCGTCCTGACGGGCGAGTGCCGCTTCCTCGGCGCCCCCGCCTGCTCGCAGATCGTCCCCGCCGACCCGGCCGACGATCCGTCGAAGCCATACCTGCTCCCGGTCACCGGATCCACCCGGGAGGTCGCGCGCGGCCAGTTGGCGCCGTACTACACGAGCCTCACACTGCACGGGAAGCCGACCCGGATGTACACCACCACATACGGCAAGGGGGACGCCGTCCAGGTCGCCCTGCGCGCGGACATCGCGGAACGCGGCGTGCGACAGGCGGCCGGGCTGCTCTCCGCGGTGGGCGGCATCGGAGTGCTCCTCTCGGCGCTCGGCGGCTACTGGGTCTCGCGCACCGGCCTCGCCCCGGTCGCCCGCCTCACCGCCACGGCCGAACGCATCGCGGCGACCCGCGACGCCCGCCACCGCATCGAGCTGCCGCCGGGACCGCCGGGCCGCGAGGACGAGGTGACCCGCCTCGCCGCGTCGTTCAACGCGATGCTGGCCGAGCTGGAGGAATCGGTCACCGCGCGCCGCCGCCTGGTCGCCGACGCCTCGCACGAGCTGCGCACCCCACTGACCGCGCTGCGTACGAACGCCGAACTCCTCGCCCGCGCCGACCGGTTGACCGACGCGCAGCGCGAGCGGGCGTCCGGCGCCCTCGCCCGCCAGTTGCGCGAAGTGACCGGCATGGTCAACGACTTGATCGAGCTGGCACGCGACGAGGAACCGCGGCCCCTCCTGGAGGAAGTGCGGCTCGCTCCCCTGGTCGCCCACGTCGTGGACGCGGCGCGCGGCCACTGGCCGCAGGTGCCGTTCACGCTCCAAGTGGCACCGGAAGCGGCGGACTTGAGTATTCCGGGAGTCCCCGCACGTCTGTCCCGCCTCGTCACCAACCTGCTCGACAACGCGGCCAAGTTCAGCCCGCCGGGCACTCCCGTGGAGGCCTCGCTCACGCCCACCGCCCTGACGGTCCGCGACCACGGGCCCGGCATCGCGGAGGAGGACCTGCCGTACGTCTTCGACCGCTTCTACCGCGCCGAGAAGGCCCGCGCCCTTCCGGGCTCGGGCCTGGGCCTCGCGATGGCCCGCCAGATCGCCCACGCGCACGGGGCGGAACTCTCGGCGGAGAGGGCGCCGGGCGGGGGCGCGCTGTTCAGGCTGACGCTCCCCGGCTAGTCGCCCGCTGCCCTGCGGGTCAGTTGTTCTTCCAGGCGCAACTGCCCAGCGTGGCCTTGCCCTTGGCGAGCAGCCGGTCGGCCTCGTCGGCGGGCAGCACGCGGGTGTTCTTGCCGCGGCAGATGACCGTACGGTCGCCGTGGCCCGCCAGGTCGACCAGGATCTGGTCCCAGTGGCGGTACTGCACGTCGTGCCCGGAGTCCGCGTACGTACGCACCTTCGCCTTGCCCGGCAGCGCGTCCTGCCAGGTCTTGAGGGTCTCCGGCGGCACCGTCGTGTCCTTCTTGCCGCCGTAGAGGTACACGGGGGCGTCGAGCTTCTTCAGGTCCGGGCCGGGACGGCCGCAGTACAGCTTCTGCTCGTGCACCTGGGGCGCGGGGTCCGCCTGCTGGCCGCGCTGGTTGTAGGTGCGCGCGCCTTCCTCGTACGCCGTGTCGGCGAAGCCCGGTATCGACTTCACGGGGCTGTCGTCCGGGAACGCCCACCACTTGCGGGGGTCCCGGATGGAGTCCTTCACCGTGTCGGCGAGCTCGTCGTCGGACATCGAGCAGTACGCGGGCTTCGTGCCGTAGGGCGGCAGGGCCGCGGCGAGGTGCAGGGCCGAGATCCGCTCGGGGGCGCGTCCGGCGAGCTCCGCCGCGTACGGACCGCCGCCGGAGATCGCGATCACGCTCACGTCGTCCACGCCGAGCTGGTCGAGGACCTCGAGGGTGTCAGCGGCGAAATCCGCCTTGCCGAGCTTCTCGTCGAACTCCGTGTCACCGAATCCATTGCGCTCGACGGAGATGAGGCGCAGGCCCAGGTCCTCGCGCGTCGAGCGGAAGAAGTCCGTCATGTGCGCGGCGCGGGCGCTCGTGCCGGTGCCGCCTATGAAGAGGACGGGCTTGCCGTCCTTGTTCCCGGTGTCGGAGTAGTGAGCCGTCCGGCCGTTCTTCAGCTTCGCCGCGTGCACCTCGGGGCCGAGCGAGTCGAAGGTGTCCTGGACCTTCGGCTCCGCGGACGGGCTGGCGCTGACCTCACCCGAGCCGTACACCGTCAGCGCACCGAGCAGAGTGAGCGTGGCGGCTCCGATGGCGATCACAGCGGTACGAGTGGGGCCGGGCAGGCTCACGGGTGACACAGGGTGACTCCAGGGGCAGGAGGAACTGACGCGAGCGCGCGCCTACCCAGCTACTTGCATCTGACACCCACGAGTTTTTCCGGGGGCCCGCAAGGGCCCTCAAGGGGCGCGGGGACCTGCGCGACCAGCCACGACGGGCGCGCAGATCCCCACACATGTGTCAACCCGAACTAGAACCCCGGCGGCTCGGTGTAAATCCCCCACTCGTCCCGCAGGGCCCCGCAGATCTCCCCGAGGGTCGCCTCGGCCCGCACCGCCTCCAGCATGGGCGGGATCATGTTCGCCCCGCCCCGCGCAGCGGCAAGCATGGCGTCGAGCGAGGCCCGGACCCGTGCGTCGTCCCGCGCCGAGCGGCGAGCCCCGAGGACCTTGACCTGCTCGCGCTCCACCTCGTGAGAGACCCGCAGGATCTCCAGGTCACCGGTGACGGACCCATGGTGGACATTGACGCCCACGACCCGCTTGTCGCCCTTCTCCAGGGACTGCTGGTACTGGAACGCCGACTCGGCGATCTCCCCGGTGAACCAGCCGTCCTCGATGCCGCGCAGGATGCCCGAGGTGATCGGCCCGATCGGGTGCTGCCCGTCCGGGTGGGCGCGGCGCCCCCGCTCCCTGATCTGCTCGAAGATCTTCTCGGCGTCGGCCTCGATACGGTCGGTGAGCTGCTCGACGTACCAGGAGCCGCCCAGCGGGTCCGCGACGTTGGCGACGCCCGTCTCCTCCATGAGCACCTGCTGCGTGCGCAGCGCGATCTCGGCGGCCTGCTCGCTCGGCAGCGCGAGTGTCTCGTCGAGGGCGTTCGTGTGCAGGGAGTTCGTGCCGCCGAGGACCGCGGAGAGGGCCTCGACAGCGGTACGTACGACGTTGTTGTAGGGCTGCTGGGCGGTGAGCGATACGCCCGCGGTCTGCGTGTGGAAGCGCAACCACTGGGCCTTGTCGGTCTTCGCGCCGTACACGTCCCGCATCCAGCGGGCCCAGATCCGGCGCGCGGCGCGGAACTTGGCGATCTCCTCGAAGAAGTCCAGGTGAGCGTCGAAGAAGAAGCTGAGTCCGGGCGCGAAGACGTCCACATCCATGCCGCGGCTCAGGCCCAGCTCGACGTACCCGAAGCCGTCCGCGAGGGTGTAGGCGAGCTCCTGCGCGGCCGTCGCTCCGGCCTCGCGGATGTGGTAGCCGGAGACAGACAGGGGCTTGTACGCGGGGATGTCGCGCGCGCAGTGCTCCATCAGGTCGCCGATCAGGCGCAGGTGCGGCTCGGGCTGGAAGAGCCACTCCTTCTGTGCGATGTACTCCTTGAAGATGTCCGTCTGGAGCGTGCCGTTCAGCAGGCCCGGGTCGATGCCCTGCCGCTCGGCCGCGACCAGGTACATGCAGAAGACGGGGACGGCGGGTCCGGAGATCGTCATCGACGTCGTGACGTCACCGAGCGGGATGTCCTTGAACAGGACCTCCATGTCGGCGGCCGAGTCGATGGCGACCCCACAATGGCCGACCTCGCCGAGGGACTGGGGCTCGTCGGAGTCCCGGCCCATCAGGGTCGGCATGTCGAAGGCGACGCTCAGACCGCCGCCGCCGTTGGCCAGGATCATCTTGTAGCGCTCGTTCGTCTGCTCGGCGTTGCCGAAGCCCGCGAACTGGCGGATGGTCCAGGTCCGGCCGCGGTAGCCGGTGGGGTGGAGTCCTCGGGTGAAGGGGTATTCGCCGGGCCATCCGATCCGCTCGAATCCCTCATAGGTGTCCCCGGGCCGCGGCCCGTAGACGGGCTCGACCGGGTCGCCGGAGAGCGTGGTGAAATCCGCGTCGCGCTTCTTCGCGGTGTCGTACCGGGCCTGCCAGCGACGGCGGCCCTCCTCGATGGCGTCAGCGTCCATACCCTCGAATTTACTAGGACGTCCTAGTAAATGTCGATGGCTGACCGCCACGGGTATGTCCGTGGCGGCACTTCGGCGGTGCGGTTACGCCTTCGCGGTGGCCGGGGAGCCGTCGACGATCAGCGGCTCGACCTCGCGGACGACCTTGCGCTCGACGAAGAACGCGGCCGTCGGGATCGTGCCGGAGACGAGCACCCACAGGAGCTTGCCGAACGGCCACTTCGCCTTGGAGCCAAGGTCGAAGGCGAAGATCAGGTAGATGATGTAGAGGACGCCGTGGACCTGGGAGACGACCAGCGTCAGGCCCTCACCCGTGTCGAAGCCGTACTTGAAAACCATGCAGGTGCACAGCACGAGCAACATGACGGCGGTGACATAGGCCATCACCCGGTAACGGGTCAGCACGCTTCGCTTCATGCCTACGAGCGTATCGGCCCGTTTTGCGCGATCTTCCGGCGGCCCCACCTCCGGTTCCGCCCGCCCGCCACGGCCCCGCTACTTCTCCTCGAAGTCCTCCGCCGCCACCCGCAAGGGCCGCAGCATCGCGAAGATCTCCGCGCACTCCTCGGTGTCGTACACCCCGAGCCCGAAGTCCATGGCCATCAGCTCGCGGGTGGCCGACTCGACGACCTCGCGGCCCTTCTCCGTGATGGAGGCGAGGGTGCCGCGCCCGTCGTTCGGGTTGGGGCGCTTGTCGACGAGGCCGGACTTGACCAGGCGGTCGACGGTGTTGGTGACGGACGTGGGGTGGACCATCAGACGCTCGCCGATCTTGGACATCGGCAACTCGCCCGCCTGCGAGAACGTGAGCAGGACCAGCGCCTCGTACCGCGCGAAGGTCAGTCCGTACGGCTTGACGACCGCGTCGACCTCGGCCAGCAGGATCTGGTGCGCCCGCATGATCGAGGTGATCGCGCCCATGGCCGGCACGGACCCCCAGCGCTGCTTCCAGAGTTCGTCGGCGCGGGCGATGGGATCGAAGGGAAGGCTGAGCGGCTTCGGCACGCCAAAGACCTTACCCGTCGGTCACATGGTGGTCAGCCCCGTCTCGCAATTCGGTCGCCTGTTCCCTTGAGTTGGCGGGTCCGCCGTCGGCCGTACGGTGCGTGGCGCGCACCTCTGCCGCAAGCGCGAGGCAGCAGACCGTGCCGAGCACGCCCGCCGCCGTGACGACGGTGCTCACCGCGGAGAACTCCGCCGCGAGCCCGGCCAGCGCCATCCCGACCCCCTGGATCGTCATGAGCCCCGCCGTGTGCACGGTCATGGCCCGCCCGCGCAGCTCCTGCGGCACGGCGTCGACGAACCACCGGTCGACCCCCAGCGTGTACGCGGATCCGGCACCGGCGAGCGCGAGGGCGAGCATCGCCCACAGGAGGCCCGGCGCGACGGCGTACACGGTGAGCGGTAGGAGCGTGAGTGAGGCGAGCGGCAGGGCGATGCGGGCCCGGGTGTGCGCGGAGAGCGCGGACCCGGCGTACAGCTCGGCCGAGATCGTGCCCACCGGCAGCGCGCACATCAGGAGTCCGACGCCCGCGACGCCGACGCCGATCTGGTCCGCGTACGGAGCGGCGAGCGCCTCCGGGGCGACCATGAACATCGGCGGCGCCCAGAGGAGGAGCAGCAGTGCCCTGATCCGCCGGTCGCCGAGCACCTGCCGCGCACCGCTGAGCGAGTACTTCACCAGCGCGGAACCGCCGCCCCCGCATGCGGGCCTGCGCTTGGTCCCGCACCGCAGGAGCAGCGCGGACGCGGCGAACGTGCCCACGGTGATGAGGAGCGCGCCGCGCGGGGGTACGACGGTGAGCAGGACCCCGCCGAGCCCGAACCCGACGAGCACGGAGCTCTGCGAGACGATCCGGAGCAGGGAGCGCCCGAGGACGAACAGGTCCCCGTCCCCGAGGATGTCGGTGAGGGTCGCCATCCGCGTGCCGTTGAACACCGGTGACACGGCGGCGATGGCGCACCGCAGCGCGAGCAGACCGAAGACGGGCGTCGCGGGCAGCGCCATGAGGGCGGCGCATCCGGCACAGACCACGTCGCACACCACGAGTACCCGCCGCGGCGGGTACCGGTCGGCGATCCCGGACAGCAGGGTCCCGCCCACGAGGTAGGGCAGCATCCCGAGCGCGAAGGTCAGGGCGCTGAGCAGCGGTGAGCCGGTGAGCCCGTACACGAGCACGGTGAGCGCGACCTCGCTGATGACGACGCCGAGCAGCGAGAAGGCGTGGGCGAGGAAGACGGCACGGAACTCGCGGATCCTGAAGAGGCGGAGGTAGCCGGTGGGATCGGGTGCGGTGGGGTTCTCTTCGGGCATGCCCGCACCCTGCACGCGCGCGTGCCCTCGCCCTAGAGTTTCGGTTCCAGGCGAATCCTGGCCGAATCAGGGGGTGAGTCGGTGCCGAACCGGTTGTACTTCGGGCCGGACGATCTCTTGCGGTGCCGGTTCGCCGTGTCGCCGCTGTGGGAGACGCAGGAGGCCGTGCGCACCCTGAAGCGGCCCGACCGGCACGGCTACCATCCGCAGTGGCTGCGGCGGATCCGCGGTGCGAGCGCCGGGCTCGAACTCGGGGCGCTGTGGCTCCTGATGCCGCAGCGGGGGTACAGCCCTGACTTCATCGGTCCCCCGCCCATCGGGCCCGCCGCCACCTTCGAGGAGGAGATCGCGGCCGTGCGCGCGGCCGAGCCCGAGGCCGCGCGGGCGGAGCTGGAGCGGGCGCTCGCCTGCACCGCCGGGGCGGCCGAGTCCCCGCAGGGGCGCGCGCTGCTCGCCGATCCGGCTCGCGCGGTGCGTGAGCTCGCCGATGCCATGGAGGCCGCCTGGCACACCCTCGTCGAGCCGGACTGGCCGCGGCTGCGCGCGCTCCTGGAGGCGGACGTCGCCTTCCATTCGCGGCGGCTCGCGGAGGTGGGCCTCGGCGCGCTGGTCGCCGAGCTCGACCCGAGGTTCGCCTGGGACGCGGAGACGCTGACCGTCGCGCGGGCGGCCGACCACGTGCGGCATCTGGCGGGGCAGGGCCTGGTCCTGATGCCCAGTGTCTTCGCCTGGCCCGATGTGGTCGGCGGCCACGACCCGCCCTGGCAGCCGACCCTGGTCTATCCCGCCCGCGGCCTCGCCGGGCTCTGGGCCGAGCCGAGCGACCGTATGTCCGAGGCGCTGGTACGGCTCCTGGGGCGGGGCAGGGCGAGCGTCCTCGCCGCGCTCACCGACCCCGCGACCACCTCGGCCCTGGCGCACCGCCTGGGGCTCGCCCCGTCGTCCGTCTCCGCGCACCTCGGGGCCCTGCGCGGCGCGGGGCTGCTGGTTTCGCGGCGGTACGGGCACCAGGTGCTGTACGAGCGCACTCCGCTCGGCATCGCGCTGGCGGGCGGCGGTATCTGACGGGGTCTCACCCGGTGTCGTAACCAAGGGTGATTGGACCGTTATGTAACGATTGCCCGGTCACCGTCGCCCAAGGGGGCTGGATGCACCGGCTGCTCCGCACGTTCACCGCACTCACGGCCCTCACGGCCTTCGGGCTCACGGCAGGGTGCTCCTCCGAATCCGGCTCCGGCACCAAGGCCACGGAGAGGACGGCTTCCGAGGCCGGTCCCTCCACCGAGGCCGCGAAGAAGGCCCCGGCGAGCACCTTCTGGGTCGACCCGCAGAGCGCCGCCGCCCGACAGGTCGAGGAGTGGGAGCAGGAGGGCCGCACGCAGGACGCCGCCGCGCTGAAGCGGATCTCCGAGCAGCCCATGGCCGTGTGGCCCGCCGGCGACGACCCCGTGCCGGACGTCAAGGCCGCCGTCGACGGCGCCAGGCAGGCCGACCGCACCGCCGTACTGGTCGCGTACAACATCCCGCACCGCGACTGCGGCAACCACTCCGCCGGCGGCGCGCACAGCTCGGACTTCTACCGGCAGTGGATCGACAAGTTCGCCGGCACCATCGGCGACACCCCGGCTGTCGTCATCCTGGAGCCCGACGCGATCCCGCACATCGTGGACGGCTGCACCCCCGCCGAGTACCACGCCGAGCGCTACCAGCTCCTGTCCGAGGCCATCCAGCGCTTCAAGCAGCAGCCCAAGGTGAAGGTCTACCTGGACGCGGGCAACCCGAGCTGGATCACCGAGGCAAGCAAGCTCGGCGAACCGCTCACACAGGCGGGCATCGCCCAGGCCGACGGCTTCTCGCTCAACGTGTCGAACTTCCAGAGCGACGCGACCATCAAGGCGTACGGCCGCAGCCTCTCGGGGATCGTCGGCGGCAAGCACTTCGTGATGGACACCAGCCGCAACGGCAAGGGCCCGCTCGCCGGAGACCGCGAGGACGCCTGGTGCAATCCGCCGGGGCGCGGTCTGGGCACCCCGCCCACGGACAAGACCGGTGACGCGCTGCTCGACGCGGTCCTGTGGATCAAGCGGCCCGGCGACTCGGACGGACCGTGCCGGGGCGGCCCGGCGGCGGGCCAGTGGTGGCCCGACTACGCGCTCGGTCTCGCACGCAACGCCAAGGCCGCCTGAGTGGACGTCACTGCTGCTTGACGTGGATCCACTTCGCCTCTGACGAGGCGCCGGAGTGGTCCGTCACGAACAGCATGTACCAGCCCGGCGGCACCAGCGCGGTGTCCTCCCTGGGTACGTCCACCGTCACTTCACCCTTGCCCTTGGTGAGTTCCAGCGCGATCGACCGCTGCTCGACGTCCGTCGTGTGCGTCACCGCGCTGGGACGCATCAAACGGGCCGACGCGATCTTCTCGGGACTCTTCGTGCGGAACGTCGCGCGGCCGTCCGCCGCCAGCTCCTCCGGGCCCTCGCCGAGGACCGGGCGGTTGCCGCCCGCCTTGTGCAGCGTGGGCGGCGTGAAGACCTCCATGCGCTGCTCGAAGTGGCCGAGCTTGGTGTTCTCCTGGTTGTCGAAGAGCGGGTCGGAGCCGAAGGTGACGACCCGTCCGTCGGGCAGGAGCAGCGCCTCGGAGTGGTAGTTGCGGCCCACCTTGGGGGATGCCGCCTCCTGGAAGCTGTTCGTCTTGGGGTCGTAGAACTGCGCCTTGAGGATGTTGCTGGCGCCACGGCCCCGGTAGTCCTTGGAGCCGTTGGACGTGAACACCGAGTCGTCCGGAAGGATCACGCTGTTCAAGTACCGCGTTCCCTGCGGGAGTTCGGGCCCGGTCTTGAAGGAGGGGTTCTTCTCCTTGAGGTCCACCACGGCCGTGCGGCGGGTCGCCTTGTCGGACTCGCCGACGCCTCCGCCGCCCAGGATCATCACCTTCTGGTCCTGCGCGGGGGGCAGCAGGACGGACGCGGACGTCTCGGTCTGGTCGAGGTCGACGAGGCCGGGGATCTTCTCGAACTTGTTCGTCCTCAGGTCCCAGAGACCGGGCTCACGGCCCTTGTCGGCGGGGCCGTAGCCCGCGTTGGACGCCGGGTAGAAGAGCTTGCCGCCCTTGGTGAGGAAGAGGGCCGGGTAGGTCGGGAAGTAGCGCTTGGGGCCGTCGGTCCACTTCTTCGTCTTCGGGTCGTAGATCTCGTTGTCGCCCGGGTCGATCATGCCCACGTCGTCGAGGCCGGAGACCGCGAGCACCTTGCCGTCGTCGAGACCGACGAGCGTCGGGTACCAGCGGGCCTTGTCCATCGGCTCCACGGGGATGTACTTCTCGGCCGTCGGGTCGAACTCGTACGCCGCCTTGATCCCCTGGAAGTCCTGCTTGTCCATGGTGATCTTCTCGGCGATCCCGTAGGCGTTGTCCGCCGCCTTGCCGGTGAGGCCCTCGATCTCGTACTGCGCGGACTTCTCGGTGACGAACTCCTCGCCCTCCTTGGCGGCCTCGACGAAGACGCGTGCCTCGCTCGCCTTGACCGTCGTCTTCCAGGGCTTCATCGCACCGGTCTTGGAGTACTTGATCTCGTAGTCCCGCTTGGCCTTGGGGACCTTCACGTCGAACATGCTCACGTACTCGACGCCCGACGGTGAGCGGAAACGGGTGCCCTTCTTGAGGACGATGGGCTTGTCGGGGTTCTCGTTCTTGACGCGCATGCCGCCGCCGGCCCGGTTGATCTCGCCGTCGAGGAGTTCGTAGCGCGCCGTTCCGCCGGCCACCAGGAGGCGGCCGTCGGGGAGTTGGGCGTGGCCCGAGCAGAAGAAGTCCTCGGGGGTCCTGACCTTCTTGAAGGTGTCCTTCTTCGGGTCCCAGAGGATCGTGTCGAACGAACCCGCGTCGAACTTCTTCTGCTCGTTCCCGGAGCCCGCGACGATCAGGACCTTGCCGGTGTGCAGGAGCGCGGCGTGGATGGCGTTGGTGCGGAACTCCTCGGGGATGCCGATCTGCTTCCAGGAGCCGTACTTCGCCTTGTAGCCGGGCTGCGCGATCTTGTACTCGTAGTACCTCTCCTCGGCGAAGGAGAGTGCCGCCGGTGCGTTGAGTCCGACGAGCAGCGCGCCCGCCCCGACTCCGAGGAGTGTCTTCTTCGTCCGCCGAGAGGGCCGGTATGCCATGGGTCAGTTCCCTCCAGTCGTCGTACCTGTGGCGAACGCCGGCTCCGGCTCGCCGTCCGCGCCCTTGGCGCCCAGACCTTCCGCGTCCTGCCTGCCGCGCCGCCGCGCCCGCTCGCGGGCCTCGCCGTGCGCCTTGCGCTCCCTGCGCTCCTTGAGCAGCGAGAAACTCCAGATCGTGGCGGGGGCGAGCGCGATGACCAGCGCAAGGACGGCCCAGGTGCGCATCGCCGCGTGGGTGTGGCCGAGCACGAAGGAGGCGACCAGTGAGCTGGCGAGGACCGCCGCCCAGAAGAGATGGATCCGGAAGGTGAGCACCCGGTCCGGGCTCGCGTCGCCGCCCTTGGGCGTGACGACGAAGCGGCTGGGGCGGCGCACGACGGCGGCGCCGAGCGACTTGGCGTAGATGGGCGCGGAGAGCGCCGACATCGCCATGCCCGCGAGGCCTCCGGAGCCTTCCGGTTCGTGCGGGGAGACGTTGTGCCTGCGGTTCCACAGGTACAGACCGACCTGGAGCGCCGCCGCGTCGCTGTAGAGCATCAGCCAGACCGATGCGGCGACCTGGGTGCCGGACGCGCCGAACCAGAGGAACAGGACGCAGCTGAGCACGCCGAGCACCCAGTTGACGGCCGTCATGGGGTAGTAGACGAGCATCATCGTGTACGAGAAGAGGCGGCCGGGCGGCATCGTGAACGGCGCCTTCCAGTACTGCTTGAACAGCGTCTCGTACGTCCCGCGCGACCAGCGCATCTGCTGGGTGAAGAAGTCCGTCCAGGAGGCGGGCCCTTCGCCGACGGCGAGCACGTCCGGGGTGTAGACCGACCGCCAGTGGCGCCCGCTGACGGGATTCTTGTGGCGGTGCAGCTCGAATCCGGTGGCCATGTCCTCGGTGATGGAGTCGTACAGGCCGCCGATCTGGCGGAGCGCCTGGATGCGTACGACGTTGTTGGTGCCGACGAACATGGGCGCGCGGTAGCGGTTGCCTGCGCGCTGGATCAGGGCGTGGAAGAGGAACTGCTGGGACTCGGCGGCCTTGGTGACGGGCGAGTCGTAGTTCCCGTAGACCTGGGGCCCGACGACGAACGCGACGTCCTCGTCCCGGAAGTACCCCATCATCCGCTCGAGGAAGTTGGGGAGCGGGACGTGGTCGGTGTCCACGGAGGCGAAGAAGTCGTAGTCGCCGCCGTGCATCGCGAGCCAGGCGTTGTAGTTGCCGTGCTTGGTGCGGGCCTTGTGGACACCCTTCTTGCGGTTCCACTCGGGGACGCCGTTGCGGGTGAAGTGGTGGACGCCGAGCTCGACGCAGAGCGCCTTGGCCTCGCCGTTGTCGCCCTCGTCCAAGAGCCAGACGTCCAGGGGGCCGGTGTGCTCGATCCGCATGGCCCCTTCGAGGGTGGCGCGGACCATGCTGAGGGGTTCCTTGCCCGGTACGTACGTCGTGAGGAACGCGACGCGGGTTCCGGGTGCGGGGGTGACCGGTATCGGGTCCCTCGCCACCATCGTCGCGTGAGCGATCGAGATGACGTTGATGAGCATGAAGAGCTCGATCAGGCCGATGGCCAGGAGCATCGTGACGTCGAGGCCGATGAGCCAGCGGTCGGCGCCCTCGCGTTCCGTCCAGTGGGTGGGCCAGACGAGGTAGACGAGGAGGAGTCCGGTGAGGATCGGTGCGAGCGTCATGAGGATGACGGCACGTATTCGGTGGGGCTCGCGGGAGAGAAGCTTGTTGTACTGCACCCGATAGCGGCCGCCTTCGCCGTGGCCGCGCCCTTGGCCGTCGCTGTGGCCGTGGCCCTCGCCGTGGCCGTGGCCGTGGCCGTCGCCGTCCGGCTCGGTGAGCGGTCCGGCGAGTGTGCTGTGGGTGTCGTAGTCGTAGCCCTCCGGCCGCACAGCGCCCTCCAGGTCCTGGGTGAACTGGCTATGGCAGGTTCAGGTGCGAACGAGCCGATACCCCGATACCCACACAAAAGTGGAGTTTTCTCGGCGTGTCGAACCGGGTGCGTCCGTGCGAGCGGTTTTACGGTGAGCGGTTTGGCTGGGGTTGCGGGGTGGGGGCGCGGCTGCTGGCGTCTGGCCGGGGGCCTGGAGCGGGGCGGTTCTGGTTCGTCTGTGGGGCGGGGCCGCGCCGGTATGTCCGTCCTCGCTATCGTCCGGTGACCGCGTCGCTACTTCGGCTCCGGAGCCTTCGGGAGCCGTGCTCCGGGCGGACATACCGGCACGTCCCCTCGCGTGCACTGCCGACTGCGGACGCGTACGGGGCGCGGTGCCGGCTCGTCTGCGGGGGCGGGGCCGCACCGGTATGTCCGTCCTCGCTATCGCCCGGTGGCCGCGTCGCAACTTCGGCTCCGGAGCCTTCGGGAGCCGTGCTCCGGGCGGACATACCGGCACGTCCCCTCGGGAGCGCTGCCGGCTGTCGGTGCATGGGGGCCGGTCTCTTGAGGCGGGGTAGACCCGCCCGCCGCCATACGCGTGCCCCACTCACCCCGGCTGTACGTCCCCCGCCCACCCCATCCTGCAGATCACCCACCCACCCCGATTGCTCACATCGCACCCCCTGGCACCGCGGGGCAATCGGGTGGGTGGGCGGGAAAGGTCTGTTCGGTAAGGGTGGATGCGGGGGTGCGGGTGGGTGGTTGGGAGAGGCTGTTCGGGGGTGTTGCTGCGGGGGGGCGCGCGCTCCGGCCGGAGGGGGTCAGGGGCGCGCGACCCTGCGTAGGCGATGCCGCAACCCCCGTTGCGCCAGTGGGCCCAGCTCCTCAACCGCCGTCACCAGGACGGACAGTTGCTCCAGCGCGTCCAGCGCCCTGCCCGCCCCGTCCGCGTCCACGCCCTCGTACAGCTCGATGCCCACGAAGGACGCCGCCACCGCCCGCGCAAGCCCCGCGGGATCCGCGAACTCCCCCAGCGGCGTCGTCGAGAAGACCCGGATCAGGACCTTCTCGATCTCCTCGATCCACAGGGCGAGGCCCGCCGCCGTCGCGGGGGCGAGACGAGGCTGCGTCTGCGCCCCGGCGAGCAGCTGACCGAGGACCGCGACGTGGCCCGCGGCCCGCTCCTCCTCGTGCATCTCCCGCCCGAATTCGAGGAGTTCGGACAGCGACGACACCGCGTCGAGCCTCTCCCGGTAGCGGGACACCCGCTGCTCCGAGCCGTGGCGGCAGGCCGCCGCGAGGAGCTCGTCCACCGAGCCGAAGTGGTAGAAGACCAGCGCCTGATTGACCCCGGCGGCAGCCGCGATCGTCCGCGCGGACGTCTTCGCGATGCCCTGCTCCGTCAACGTACGCAGCGCCCCTTCGAGGAGCTTCTGCTTCGTCTCGGCGCTCACGCCCTCGCCTCCTCACGGAGGGGCCGCAGCCCCGCGCGCACGCCGTGGCCGCGGACGTCCGTGTACTCCGCCGTGAAGGAACCCTCGTACCCGAAGAGCGGACCGAAGTGCCGGTTCACCACCCGCACCTTGATGTGGAAGCGGCCCGTCGAGTCGTCGTAGGACTCCCGCACCTCGGCGTCACCGCCGATCAGATCCGGGACGCGGACGTCCACCGGACCCTCGCGGAAGCGGTGTTCCCCGGAACGGATCAGCAGGGAGCCGTCCGGCTCGGCCCGGAGGTGGAGGTCGCTCGCCAGGTGCTGGTGAGTGCCCAGGTAGTCGAGGATCCGGTCCCCCTTGGGGCCAAGGACCATCTGGGCGTCGAAGCGGCGCGAGCGGCCGGGCAGATCGAAGGTGCGCACGAAGCTCACCGTCTCACGGCCGAATGTGTCGGCGTACGGCACGTTCTCGATGGTGAACGGGATGTGGCGGCCCGCACGGGGGACGAGGATGTTGCGGGTGCCGCCCACCGCGAGGAACGGTTTCACGAAGCTCGCGCCGTGCCAGATGCGGTCCATGACGCCCCTGCCGGTGCACGCCTCGCCGCGCGCCAGGCCGACGGAGAAGCGGCGCTGCAACTGGGGGTGCAGGCAGTCGAAGGCGGGACCCATCGCCGTGCGGAAGATCGACGGCTGCATCACCGCTCCTGGAGGGTCGCAAGGACGCGCGGTGCACGCGTGCGTGGCGGCGGGGTCCGCAGGCAGCGGCGCGCCGCCGGTGTCATCGGCAGGGGCGGGAGGACGAGGGCGAGTGCCAGGACCGCCAGCGCCGTCATCGGCGCGCCGACGACGGCCGTGACCACGCAGCCGAGGCGCACCGCGACCTCGGCCAGCGCGTGCAGCAGCTGACGCTCCGGCGTGATTCCCCGCTCCAGCCAGAGGCGGAGCCGGTCGAAGGAC
Source organism: Streptomyces sp. A18 (assembly GCF_059026065.1). Classification (NCBI taxonomy): domain Bacteria; kingdom Bacillati; phylum Actinomycetota; class Actinomycetes; order Kitasatosporales; family Streptomycetaceae; genus Streptomyces; species Streptomyces sp. A18. The sequence goes on from NZ_JBWLKL010000025.1 coordinate 51,910, forward strand.
CAGGCCGTGGCCCAGCCCATCAGGGGGCGGAAGACGATCCGGTCGGCGAGCGCGCCGAAGCGGCCCCAGCGCGGCCGGTAGTCGTAGCCGGTGAGGAAGCGGATGCCGCCGTCCGGGGTGGGGACGTAACGCCAGTAGCCCGAGCCCTCCTGGAGGAGCGACAGCGGGTGCGGAGAGGAGAAGCGCAGTGCCGATGTCCTGGTGCCGTCCTCGCGGCGCTTCTCGCCGGCCGAGATCCCGGTGCCCGCGATGGTGAGAAAGGGCAGTACGCGCGTGCCGTACCGGAAACGCTGCGGCTCCCCCGGCACCTGCGGAAGGTAGTCGATCTCGGTGAAACGGAGGTCCCAGCGCTGGTGCTGGGAGGGCTCCTGGGTGCGAGCCCAGAGTTCGTCGAGGTCGGCGGCCATGTGTGCTTCGACGTACAGGCTCACGGCATACCCCCATGTCAGTGCAGCCTTGTCAGCACTTTTGAGCGACTGCTTAAGTGGATCGTAGGAGCTTTTGAGCACTCGCTCAAGTCGTGGGCGCGAAGAAAGCCCCCACCGGTCTCCGGCGGGGGCTCTTCGTAGTGCGGGGGGGGACCGGTCAATCGGAAAGGTGCCGCTCCACCGTCTCCACCTTCGACGTCATCCCGTCCGTCACACCGGGACGGATGTCCGCCTTCATGACGACAGAGACACGCGGCGCCCTCGCCTCGACCGCGGCGACGGCACGTTTGACGACGTCCATCACTTCATCCCATTCGCCCTCGACGGACGTGAACATCGCGTCGGTGCGGTTGGGCAGGCCGGACTCGCGGACGACGCGGACCGCGTCGGCGACGTACTCGCCCACGTCCTCGCCGACGCCCAGCGGGGTCACGGAGAAGGCGACGATCATGCGCCCACAACGCCTTCGCGGCGGGCGCGCGAGGCGATCACGGCGGCTTCGCCCTCACGCTTCAGCTTCCGCTCGGCGAAGAAGCCGCCGGCCGGAAGGACGGAGAGGATGAAGTAGAGGGCGGCCGTCTTCAGGTCCCACTTCGTGCGGTTCCAGGCGTCGAGCCAGAAGAGCACGTACAGGACGAAGAGCAGACCGTGCACCATGCCCATCACCGGCACGGCATTGAAGTCCGTGGTCCGCTTGAGCACCGAGCAGACGATCAGCAGCAGGAAGGAGACGGCCTCGGGGGCCGAGACCAGGCGGAGGCGGCGGAGTGCGGAAGCGGTCTTGATGTCCACGGGTCACCTTCGGTGAGTGGGCGGCGAAAGGGGGCAGGGGCGCTCGGCGGCGTGATCTTGTGAATGCGCGCACAAGCGACCCCCATTGTGACATCGGGGTGTTCTCGGGGTTCGCTCAGGGGCCGATGCCCTGTTCCGACCCCATATCCGACGGCTACCGTCAATGCGTGGCAACGTTCCGACTGCAAGGCAGCAGGGTGCTCGCCGTGGACATGTCCGGCGACGCCGTCAAAGCGAAGAACGGCTCGATGGTCGCGTACGACGGCCAGATGGTCTTCAAAAAGACGTCCGGCGGCGGCGAGGGCATACGGGGGATGGTGACCCGCCGCCTCACCGGCGAACAGATGACGGTGATGGAGGTGAAGGGGCACGGCACATGCTGGTTCGCCGACCGCGCCACGGAGATCAACCTCGTGGAGCTGCGCGGCGAGAAGCTCTTCGTCGAGTCCGACAATCTCCTGTGCACGGACGGGGGCCTGCGCACCGGCACCCAATTCACCGGCGTCCGCGGCGCCTCGCAGGGCAACGGCCTGTTCACCACGACCGTCGAGGGCTCGGGCCAGGCGGCGATCATGTCGGACGGCCCGGCCGTGGTGCTGCGGGTCAGCCGGCAGTATCCCCTGACGGTGGACCCGGGCGCGTATGTCGCGCATCAGGGGGACCTCCGCCAGAACCTCCAGTCGGGGGTCACGTTCCGTACGCTGCTCGGCGAGGGCGGCGGCGAGGCCTTCCAGATCCGCTTCGAGGGCGAGGGACTCGTGTACGTCCAGCCCAGCGAGCGGAACACGATCGCGGGGGATGTCTGACATGCCCTTCCGAGAGATCAACTCGAAGATGATCGAGGCGACGGTCCTGCCGGGCCAGCGGCTGTTCAGCCAGCGCGGCGCCATGCTCGCGTACAAGGGAGACGTCGCCTTCACCCCCAACATCCAGGGCGGGCAGGGCGGCCTGGCCTCCATGATCGGGCGCCGCGTGGCCAATGAGGCGACTCCCCTGATGACCGTCGAGGGCAGCGGCACCGTCCTCTTCGGGCACGGCGGCCACCACATCCAGGTGATCAGCCTCACCGGGGACACCCTCTACGTGGAGGCGGACCGCCTGCTCGCCTTCGACGGGACACTCCAGCAGGGCACGATGTTCATGGGCTCCCAGGGCGGCGTCATGGGCATGGTCCGCGGCCAGGTCACCGGGCAGGGCCTCTTCACCACCACCCTCAAGGGACAGGGCGCGGTCGCCGTCATGGCGCACGGCGGCGTCATCGAGCTGCCCATCACCCCGCAGCGCCCGGTCCATGTCGACCCGCAGGCCTATGTGGCCCACCACGGGGACGTACGCAACAAACTCTCCACGGCGCTCGGCTGGCGCGACATGGTGGGGCGCGGCTCCGGCGAGGCGTTCCAGCTGGAGCTGTCCGGAAGCGGTGCGGTGTACGTCCAGGCGTCGGAGGAGAAGCTGTGAACCCCTCAATGCCCGTGGGATCCCCCGCGGCCCTCGACCCGATGACACTGCCGAGCGACGACAGCGTGAACGCGTACACCTTCTGCGTGGAGCTCAAGGGGAGCCAGTGGTTCCTGCAGAAGGGGAAGATGATCGCCTACTACGGTTCGATCGAGTTCAACGGCATCGGGCACGGCCGCCTGGACCGCCTGGTGCGCACGAGTTTTCATTCGCCGCTGCACGCGAGCGACTGGGTCGTGGCGGACGGCCAGGGCAAGATGCTCCTCGCCGACCGGGCCTTCGACGTGAATTCGTACGACCTCGAAGACGGCAACCTGACCATTCGCTCGGGCAACCTCCTCGCTTTTCAGCCAACTCTCGCGCTGAAGCAATCGATCGTTCCGGGCTTTCTGACCCTGATCGGAACCGGAAAGTTCGTGGCCGCGTCGAACGGACCGGTGGTGTTCATGGAGCCGCCCATCCGGGTGGATCCACAGGCCCTGGTGGGCTGGGCGGACTGCCCTTCGCCCTGCCATCACTACGACCACGGATATCTGACCGGAGTCATCGGAGGCGTACGAGCACTGACCGGGATCGGTGGAACCTCAGGTGAGGAGCACCAGTTCGAGTTCGTCGGCGCGGGCACGGTGCTCCTGCAGTCCTCGGAGGCGCTCATGGCCGAACAGGCGACGGGCGCGGTGCCGCAGCAGGCGGGCGTTCCGGGCGGCCGGGGCGCGCCGGGTCAACACGGCCAACAGCCGGGGCAACCGCGCCTTCCCGGACAACTGGGGGACCTCCAGCGTCGCTTCGGCCTGTGAGCGGTAGTCTGCGGAGTGTGACGGGCGAACGCCTGTGCCCCTCTACACCGGGGGAGAGAGGCGCGTGTCACACACCGACATTCGTTCACCTTTCAACTTCTTAGGTAGAATCGATTTCATGGAGACCGATACGGCCCCGCAGTGGCTGACCGACGAGGAACAGTGCGCCTGGCGCACCCACGTGGAGGTCAACAGGATGCTGACATATCAGCTCGAGAAGGACCTCCAGCCGTTCAACCTGACCATGAACGACTACGACATCCTCGTGCATCTCTCCGAATCGGAAGAGAAGCGGATGCGTATGAGCGATCTCGCTGCCGCCACACTGCAGTCCAAGAGCCGCCTGTCCCATCAGATCACCCGTATGGAGAACGCGGGCCTGGTCCGCCGGGAGAACTGCGAGTCCGACCGGCGCGGGCTCTACACCGTCCTCACGGACGAGGGCATGGAGACCATGCAGCGGGTCGCACCGCACCACGTGGCCTCGGTCCGTCAGCACTTCGTCGACCTGATCTCACCCGAGGCGCTCGGCGAACTCCACAAGGCCCTGACCCCGATCGCGGAACACCTCCGCTCCCAGCGGGGGAAACCCTGACCCTCACCGGGAAGCGGCGGGAACCCTGAGTTCGAAGAGCGCTCCCCCACCGGGGGCCTCGCGGACCGTGAGGGTCCCGCCGTGGCGCGCGGCGACGTCGCGCGCGATGGCAAGGCCCAGACCCGCACCGCCGTCGTCCCGCGTACGGGCGTCGTCGAGGCGGACGAAGCGCTCGAAGATCCGGTCGCGCTCGCTCTGAGGCACGCCGTCCCCGTCGTCGGAGACCTCGAGGATCGCCCACGCGCCATCGGCGCGGGTGGTGACCGTGACGTGGGAGCGCGCGTGGCGCTGTGCGTTGTTCACGAGGTTGCCGAGCACACGTGCCAACTGGCTCCGGGAGCCGGTGACTTCGACGTTCCTCAGATCCATGCGGACGTCGGCGCGGTCCCGTGTGCGCTGCGAGAGCTCCTCGCGGGCGAGGGCCGCCAGGTCCACCTGGCCCTCGCCCGGCTTCTCGCCCGCGTCGAGGCGGGCCAGGAGAAGCAGGTCGGCGGCCAGTTCCTGCAGTCGTACGGTGTCCTCGACGGCACCGTCCACATCCAGCAACTCCGGGTGGGCCGCGCCCACTTCGAGCTGTGTGCGCAAGGAGGCGATGGGGCTGCGCAGTTCGTGCGAGGCGTCGGCCACGAAGCGGCGCTGACGTTCCACCGAGCGCTGCAGGGCGGCGAGCGTCTCGTTCGTGGTCGTGGCGAGGCGGGCGATCTCGTCGTGCGTGTCCGGCTCGGGCACGCGGCGCGCCAGGTCCTCGGACGCGGTGATCGCCGCCATCTCGGAGCGGATAGCGTCAACGGGGCGCAGGGCGCGGCGGGTCACCAGCCAGGTGACCGCGGCGATGACGGCCAGGAGCAGCGGGAAACCGATGAGCATGGACGTCAACGCCGTGGACACGGCGCCCTGTTGGGCGGCGAGCGAAGCGCCCGCGTAGACGGTGAGATTACCGTTCACCTCACCCTTGTCCTCGACGTCCACCTTGACGGCGGCGAAGCGGTAGTCCGCCGTCTCACCGTCGACGGTGGCGGAGCCGGAGGTCTCGCGCGCCGGGTCGTCGGAGATCTCCCCGGCATCGAGCGCGTCGCCCTCGCTCTCGCTGTCGTCGTCATCGCCGTCGCCCCTGGGGGGCGCGGTGGACGCCGGCCGAGGCTTGACGGCGTCGGTCGCCGTGCCGCTGATGGCCTCCAGGTCCTCGCTGGCGGCGACGAGCCGTCTGTCGCCGTCGACGACCTGGACCGGATGGTCCTCGTCGTCCAGGTCCAGTTGGTCGTACGCCGTGCCCGCGGCGAGCTGCGAGGCGACCCCGCGAGCGGCGGACTCGGCCTGGCCGCCGGCCTGGTCGGTCAGATTCGCGCGCAGCGAGAGCAGCACGGCGGCGCCCGCGGCGACCAGCGCGACGGCCACGACGAGGCTGGCCCCGAGCGTGGCGCGGGCGCGTACTGAGCTGAAGAAGCGCTTCATCGGGGGGTCTCCAGGCGGTATCCGGCGCCGCGCACCGTCTTGATCAGCGGAGCACCGAGCTTGCGCCGCAGGGCGCTGATGTACACCTCGACGATGTTGGGGTCGCCCTCGTAGGCGAAGTCCCAGACGTGCTCGAGGATGTCGCCCTTGGAGACCACCTCGCCCGCCCGCAGGACGAGCTGCTCCAGGACCGCGAACTCCTTGGCCGTGAGCGTCACTTCCTGGTCCTCGCCGCGGAAGACACGGCGCGCCGCGGTGTCCACCTTGAGATCGCCGAGGGTGTGGACGGGGGACGGCCCCACGTTGCCGCGGCGGCGCAGGAGCGCCTTCACCCGGGCCACGAGCACGACGTACGAGAAGGGCTTCGTCAGATAGTCGTCGGCGCCCGTGTCGAGCCCCTCGGCCTCGTCGTACTCACCGTCCTTGGCCGTGAGCATCAGGATCGGTACGTCGTGTCCCGCGGCGCGGAGGGTGGAGCAGACCCGGTAGCCGTTCATGCCGGGCAGCATGATGTCGAGGATGACCAGGTCGTACGTTCCCTCGCTCGCCCGGTGCAGTCCGTCGATGCCGTCGTGCACGACGTCCACGGCGTAGCCCTCGGCCGTCAGGCCCTTGGCCAGCGACAGGGCGAGCCGCTTTTCGTCCTCCACGATCAACAGGCGCATGCGTTCAGGGTCGCAGAGCCAACCTGAAGAGTTCTTCAGGCGGCTTCAGGCTGGCTTCAGCATCGCTCGGCCAGATTGGTCCTTGTCGAAAGCGAACGGCAGCCGCCCGGCCCACGGGCAGCACAGCCACCGTCTCGGGAGGAACCCCTTATGAAGCGCAACATCGTCATCGCCACCGTCGCCGCCATGGCCCTGGTCGGGGGCGGCACGGCGACAGCGCTGGCCGCCAACGGTGACGACGACTCGTCGGCCGCGGCAAAGAAGTCGAGCGTCCAGCTGAAGGACCACGACCGGGACAACGACAGCGACAGCGACCGTGACGACGATCGGTACGACGACCGGGACGACCGGGACGACGCCAAGGAGAACACCGCCGAGGCGAAGGCCGCCAAGGTGACGGCCGCCGACGCGATCAAGGCGGCGCTGGCCGAGAAGTCCGGCACGGCGGTCTCCGCCGAGCTGGACGACGAGGACAACGGCGGCCTGGTCTGGGACGTCGACGTGCTCGGCAAGGGCAGCACCTGGTACAGCGTGCAGGTCGACCCGGGCACCGGCAAGGTCCTCGGCTCGCACACCGAGCAGGACGAGGACGGCGACGACGCCGACGACGCGAGCCGCGTGGCCGCCGCCCTGAAGGGTGCGTCCACCACGGCGGAGGACGCAGCGAAGGCCGCCGCCGCCAAGGGCACGGTCACGTCCGTGGACCTGGACGACGACGGCACGGCGAAGGCCTGGGAGGCGGAGACCTCCGGTGCCAAGGGTGCGGAGTCCGACTGGAAGGTCGACCTGCAGTCGGGCAAGGTCACCGCGGACAAGTCGGACAGCCAGGACTCCGACGACGACGCTGACGGCTCCGACGACTAATTGACCCCCGTCCCCCGGGAAGCCGGCCCCGCAGGATTCCCTGCGGGGCCGGCTCATGTCCGGGCCACGGGCTCCTGAACCGCCGCTGCGCGGCGGCTCGTTCGGCCGCCGGGCCACCGGAAGCAGCACTCCCGGCAGCCCACCGCCTCAGCCCGCGGTCAAGCTGGCCACCAGTTCGTCCGCCGCCGCGTAGGGATCAAGCTCCCCGGCGACGATCCGCTCCGCCAGCGCCGACAGCCGCGCGTCCCCGTGCAGATCCGCGATGCGTTCCCGCAGGGCCGTGACCGCGATCGTCTCGACCTCCCGCGCCGCCCTCGCCGCCCTGCGGTCCGCCAGGACCCCCCGCTCCTCCATCCACGCCCGGTGCTTCTCCAGGGCCTCGACGACCTCGTCGATCCCCTCGCCCCGCGCCGCCACCGTCTTCACGATGGGCGGGCGCCAGTCCCCCGCGGCGCGGGACTCGCCGAGCCCCAGCATGTGGTTCAGCTCGCGCGCGGTGGCGTCCGCGCCGTCCCGATCCGCCTTGTTGACGACGTACACGTCGCCGATCTCCAGGATTCCGGCCTTCGCCGCCTGGATCCCGTCGCCCATGCCGGGGGCGAGCAGCACCACCGATGTGTCCGCCTGCGAGGCGATCTCCACCTCGGACTGGCCCACGCCGACCGTCTCGACCAGGATCACGTCGCAGCCCGCCGCGTCCAGGACCCGGATCGCCTGCGGCGCCGACCACGCGAGGCCGCCGAGGTGGCCGCGCGTCGCCATGGAGCGGATGTAGACCCCGGGGTCTGATGCGTGCTCCGACATCCGGACCCGGTCGCCGAGCAGCGCGCCCCCGGAGAAGGGGGACGAGGGGTCGACGGCCAGGACGCCGACCCGCTTGCCCGCCCTGCGGTAGGCGGAGACGAGCGCAGACGTCGATGTCGACTTGCCGACACCGGGAGATCCCGTGAGGCCCACCACGTACGCGTGGCCCGCCAGCGGAGCCAGCGCCGCCATGACCTCGCGGAGCTGCGGCGACGCCCCCTCGACCAGTGAGATCAGCCGGGCCACGGCCCGTGGCCTGCCCTCGCGGGCCTGTGCCACCAGGGAGGGGACGTCCTGCATGTCAGACAGCTCCGTTCCAAGACGTTTGCTAGACGGGAAGACATTCACGCGCGAAAACGCGTCAGGCCTTCGCCACCTTCACGATCAGCGCGTCACCCTGCCCGCCGCCACCGCACAGCGCGGCGGCGCCCACGCCGCCGCCCCGGCGCTTGAGCTCAAGGGCGAGGTGCAGTACGAGGCGCGCGCCGGACATCCCGATCGGGTGACCGAGGGCGATGGCTCCGCCGTTGACGTTCACCTTTTCCGAGGACACCCCGAGGTCCTTCATTGACTGCACGGCGACCGCGGCGAAGGCTTCGTTGATCTCGATCAGGTCGAGGTCCGCGACGTCCAGGCCCTCCTTCTTCAGGGCGTGCTGGATCGCGTTCGACGGCTGCGACTGGAGCGAGTTGTCCGGGCCCGCTACGTTGCCGTGTGCCCCGATCTCCGCGATCCAGTGCAGGCCGAGCTCCTCGGCCTTGGCCTTCGACATGACGACGACCGCCGCGGCGCCGTCCGAGATCTGCGAGGACGTGCCCGCCGTGATCGTGCCGTCCTTGGTGAAGGCGGGGCGGAGCTTGCCCAGCGACTCCGCCGTCGTCTCGGCCCGGATGCCCTCGTCCTTGGAGAACAGGACCGGGTCGCCCTTGCGCTGCGGGATCTCGACCGGGGTGATCTCGGCCTCGAAGATGCCGTTCTTCTGGGCGGCGGCGGCGCGCTGGTGGGAGCCGGCGGCGATCTCGTCCTGCTCGGCGCGCGCGATGCCCAGGCGGGTGTTGTGCTTCTCCGTGGACTCGCCCATGGCGATGTTCTCGAAGGAGTCGGTCAGGCCGTCGTACGCCATGGAGTCGAGCATCTCGATGGCGCCGTACTTGTAGCCCTCGCGCGACTTGGGCAGGAGGTGCGGGGCGTTCGTCATCGATTCCTGGCCGCCGGCGACCACGATGTCGAACTCGCCCGCGCGGATCAGCTGGTCGGCGAGCGCGATCGAGTCGAGCCCGGAGAGGCACACCTTGTTGACGGTGAGCGCGGGGACGTTCATGGGGATGCCCGCCTTGACGGCGGCCTGACGTGCCGGGATCTGCCCTGCCCCGGCCGTGAGGACCTGCCCCATGATCACGTACTGCACCTGGTCGCCGCCGATCCCGGCGCGGTCGAGCGCTGCCTTGATCGCGAAGCCACCCAGGTCGGCGCCGGAGAAGGATTTCAGGGAGCCGAGCAGGCGGCCCATGGGCGTTCGGGCGCCCGCGACGATCACTGAGGTGGTACCGGTCGTTCCAGACATGTGCCACGGCCCCTTGGGAGGAGGAGTTAATGAGGGTTTACTTGAATGTACTGAGCGGTACGCCGTGCGTCATCGGGCGTTCGGTGTGATCGCGCGCACGTTGCGTAATCAGCGCCGGAAGGGCTGGACTTATAGACATGCTGACGCGAATCGATCACATCGGGATCGCCTGTTTCGACCTCGACAAGACCGTCGAGTTCTACCGGGAGACGTACGGCTTCACGGTGTTCCACACCGAAGTCAATGAGGAGCAGGGCGTGCGCGAGGCCATGCTCAAGATCAATGAGACGAGTGACGGCGGCGCTTCCTACCTGCAGCTCCTCGAACCCACTCGCGACGACTCCGCCGTGGGCAAGTGGCTGGCCAAGAACGGCGAGGGCGTGCACCACATCGCTTTCGGCACCGCGGACGTGGACGGCGACGCCGCCGCCATCAAGGACAAGGGCGTACGCGTCCTTTATGAGGAGCCCCGAATCGGGTCCATGGGTTCCCGCATCACCTTCCTGCACCCCAAGGACTGCCACGGCGTACTGACCGAACTCGTCACCTCGGCAGCTCAGGAGTCCCCGGAGCACTGACCTCCGCATACTTGGGCCGGTAGGGTTGGGGGCGGCCGTCCGAAGTATCGGGCGGCCGGTCGTCCGTACGCTGGGCGGCCGCTTGCCGGGGTCCGGGTTTCGGGGGACGAGCGTCGGGGCAGCAGCCCATGCTCTGCTGTTGATCTGACACCATTCCCCGTGGGCCCCGTTCGGCGGATGGACAGGGCTCGTACGAAGAGACTTGCGACCAGGGGACGGATGGGACCGCGCAGTGCGGGGCTACGAACGCCAAGAGAGCTCGCGGGCTGAGACGGACCATCTTTCGCGGTTCGAGGCCGAGATGGACCGGCTGAAGACCGAGCGAGAGAAGGCTGTTCAGCACGCCGAAGATCTCGGCTATCAAGTCGAGGTGTTGCGCGCCAAGCTGCACGAGGCGCGCCGCAACCTCGCGTCCCGCCCTGCCTACGACGGCGCGGACATCGGCTACCAAGCCGAGCAGTTGCTCCGCAACGCCCAGATCCAGGCCGACCAGCTCCGCCAGGACGCCGAGCGGGAGCTGCGCGACGCCCGTGCGCAGACCCAGCGGATCCTCCAGGAGCACGCCGAGCAGCAGGCCAGGCTCCAGTCCGAGCTGCACTCCGAGGCGGTGTCACGCCGTCAGCAGCTGGACCAGGAGCTGTCCGAGCGCCGCCAGACCGTCGAGTCGCACGTCAACGAGAACGTGGCGTGGGCCGAGCAGCTGAGGGCGCGTACGGAACAGCAGGCGCGCCGCCTGCTCGACGAGTCGCGCACCGAGGCCGATCAGGCCCTGACCGCGGCCCGCGCCGAGGCCGAGCGCATCGCCGAGGAGGCCCGCCAGCGCCTGTCGAGCGACGCCGAGTCCGCACGCGCCGAGGCCGAGGCGACGCTGCGCCGGGCCCGCACGGACGCCGAGCGCCTCCTGAACGCCGCGTCCACGCAGGCGCAGGAGGCCACCGACCACGCGGAGCAGCTGCGCTCCACCACGGCCACCGAGTCCGAGCAGGCGCGCCGCCAGGCCACCGAGGCCGCCCGTGCCGCCGAGCAGCGCATGACGGAGGCCGAAACGGCTCTGCGCGAGGCGCGCACCGAGGCGGAGAAGGTCCTCGCCGAGGCCAAGGAGTCCGCGTCCAAGCAGCTCTCGGCGGCCGAGGGCGCCAACGAACAGCGCACGCGCACCGCCAAGGAGCAGGTCGCCCGGCTGGTCGGCGAGGCCACGAAGGAGGCCGAGGCGACGAAGGCCGAGGCCGAGCAGCTCGTGGCCGACGCCCGCGCCGAGGCCGAGCAGCTGGTCAAGGATGCCGCCGAGAAGGCGCGCACGATCACCGCCGAGGAGACCGCCGGCGAGCTCGCCAAGGCTGCCCGCACCGCGGAGGACGTACTCGACAAGGCCTCCAAGGACGCCAAGGAGACGACGAAGTCCGCCACCGAGGAGGCCGAGCGGATCCGCGCCGAGGCCGAGGCCGAGGCGGACCGGCTGCGCGCCGAGGCGCACGACATCGCCGAGGAGCTCAAGGGCACGGCGAAGGACGACACCAAGGAGTACCGCGCCAAGACCGTCGAGCTGCAGGAGGAGGCGCGCAGGCTGCGCGGCGAGGCCGAGCAGCTGCGGGCCGACGCGGTCACCGAGGGTGAGCGGATCCGCGGCGAGGCGCGGCGCGAGGCCGTCCAGCAGATCGAGGAGGCGGCCAAGTCCGCCGAGGAGCTGCTCGCCAAGGCGAAGGCCGACGCCGACGAGCTGAAGGCGGTGGCGACCGCCGACAGCGAGCGCGTGCGCACCGAGGCCATCGAGCGCGCCACGACCCTGCGCAAACAGGCCGAGGAGACCCTGGAGCGCACCCGCGCGGAGGCCGAGCGGCACCGCGAGGAGGCCGCCGAGCAGGCCGAGGGCACGAAGACCGAGGCCGAGGCCGCCGCGCGTGCCCTGCACGAGGAGACCGAGCGGGCCATAGCGGCACGCCAGGCCGAGGCCGCCGACGAGCTGACGCGCCTGCACACGGAGGCCGAGGAGCGAGTCGCCGCCGCCGAGCAGGCGCTGACCGACGCCCGTGCGGAGGCCGAGCGGCTGCGCAAGGAGGCCTCGGAGGAGACGGACCGACTTCGCGCGGAGTCCGCCGAGCGGATCCGCACCCTGCAGTCGCAGGCCGAGACCGAGGCCGAGCGGCTGCGCACCGAGGCCGCCGCGGACGCCTCGCAGGCGCGCGCCGAGGGCGAGAACGTGGCCGTGCGGCTGCGTTCGGACGCCGCCGCCGAGGCCGAGCGGCTCAAGACCGAGGCCCAGGAGTCCGCCGACCGTCTGCGCTCGGAGGCCGCAGCCGCCGCCGAGCGGGTGGGCGCGGAGGCCGCCGAGGCGCTGTCGGGCGCCCAGGAGGAGGCCGCGAGGCGGCGCAGGGAGGCCGAGGAGACCCTCAGCTCCGCGCGCGGCGAGGCCGACCAGGAGCGTGAGCGGGCCCGCGAGCAGAGCGAGGAGCTCCTCGCGTCCGCCCGCAAGCGGGTCGACGAGGCACAGGCCGAGGCCGTCCGCCTGGTCGAGGAGGCCGACCGCAGGGCGACCGAGATGGTCTCCAGCGCCGAGCAGACCGCCCAGTCCGTACGGGACGCCGTGGCCGGCCTGCACGAGTCGGCTCAGGAAGAGGTCGCCGGCCTGCGCAGCGCCGCCGAGCACGCGGCGGAGCGCACGAGGACCGAGGCGCAGGAGGAGGCGGACCGCGTCCGCGCCGACGCGTACGCCGAGCGGGAGCGTGCCACCGAGGACGCGGGCCGCGTCCGGCGCGAGGCGAACGCGGAGAGCGAGGCCGCCAAGTCTCTTGCCGAGCGCACCGTTTCGGAGGCGATCGCGGAGGCCGAGCGGCTGCGCTCGGACGCTTCCGAGTACGCCCAGCGCTCGCGTACGGAAGCGTCGGACGCGATCGCGTCGGCCGAGCAGGACGCGTCCCGTACGCGTGCCGACGCCCGCGAGGACGCCAACCGCATCCGCAGCGACGCGGCGAGCCAGGCCGACCAGCTGATCGGCGAGGCGCGCAGCGAGGCGGAGCGGCTGCGGAACGAGACGATCGCGGAGGCCGAGCGGCTGCAGGCGGAGACGAACGCCGAGGCCGAGCGGGTGCGTTCGGAGTCGGTGGCCAAGGCCGAGAAGCTCATCTCGGACGCGACGGGCGACGCCGAGCGGCTTCGCGCGGACGCCGCAGAGACGGTCGGCTCGGCCCAGCAGCACGCCGAGCGCATCCGGTCGGACGCCGAGCGCGTCAAGGCGGAGGCGGCAGCCGAGGCCGAGCGGCTCACCTCGCAGGCGCGGGACGAGGCCGAGCGGACCCAGGACGACGCGCGCCAGGCGGCCAACAAGCGCCGCTCGGAGGCGGCCGAGCAGGTCGACACGCTCATCACGGAGGCGGCAGCCGAGGCCGAGAAGCTGACCAGCGACGCCCAGGAGAAGGCGCTCAAGGCGACCACGGAGGCGGAGGCGCAGGCCGACACGATGGTGGGCGCCGCACGCACGGAGGCCGACCGCCTCGTCTCCGAGGCGACGGTCGAGGGCAACTCCCTGGTGGAGAAGGCCCGTACGGACGCGGACGAACTGCTCGTCGGTGCCCGCAGGGACGCGACGGCGATAAGGGAGCGCTCCGAGGAGCAGCGCGACCGCCTCACCGCCGAGATCGAGGAGCTGCACGAGCGTGCGCGCCGCGAGTCGGCCGAGGCGATGAAGTCCGCGGGCGAGCGGTGTGACGCGCTGGTGAAGGCCGCGGAGGAGCAGCGGGCCGAGGCGGAGGCGACGGCCAAGGAGCTGGTGTCGGACGCGAGTTCCGAGGCCGGCAAGGTCCGTATCTCCGCCGTGAAGCGGGCCGAGGCGCTGCTCAAGGAGGCCGAGACGAAGGTCGCCGAGCTGGTGCGCGATGCCGAGCGCGTCAAGGCGGAGGCGCAGGCCGAGGCCGAGCGGACGGTTGACGAGGGCAAACGCGAACTCGAAGTCCTCGTCCGGCGCCGGGAGGACATCAACGCCGAGATTTCCCGTGTCCAGGACGTGCTGGAGGCGTTGGAATCGTTTGAGGCCCCTCCGGTCGCCGGTACGAAGGACGGTGGCGTCAAGGCCGGTGCGGCGGCTGGGTCAACTCGATCGGGTGGCAAGCCGTCTGAGGGCTAGCCAAAGAACATCTCGCGTGCTTTGTAAGGACCTTCGGCACTGTCGCTGGCAAGTGCTCTGGCAGTTAGCCACTCAAAAGGGGTGTCATTCTCCAGATCAAACGGGCATCTGCTCGATGACACGCCGCTTGGACCCCTAGGATTCCCTCTATCACCTCACCGGTCTCATTCGACAGGAACCCCATGAGCGACACTTCCCCCTACGGCTTCGAGCTTGTGCGGCGTGGGTACGACCGCGCTCAGGTGGACGAACGTATCTCCAAGCTCGTCTCCGACCGTGACAGCGCTCTTGCTCGTATCACTGCTCTGGAAAAGCGCATTGAGGAGCTGCACCTCGAGACGCAGAACGCGCAGGCGCAGGTAGCCGACGCCGAACCGTCGTACGCGGGCCTCGGCGCCCGTGTCGAGAAGATCCTCCGCCTCGCCGAGGAGGAGGCGAAGGACCTGCGCGAGGAGGCCCGTCGCGCAGCCGAGCAGCACCGCGAGCTCGCCGAGTCGGCGGCCCAGCAGGTGCGCAACGACGCCGAGTCGTTCGCGGCCGAGCGCAAGGCCAAGGCGGAGGACGAGGGCGTCCGGATCGTCGAGAAGGCCAAGGGCGAGGCGGGCACGCTGCGCAGCGAGGCGCAGAAGGACGCCCAGCAGAAGCGCGAGGAGGCGGACGCTCTCTTCGAGGAGACCCGCGCCAAGGCCGCCCAGGCCGCGGCCGACTTCGAGACGAACCTCGCCAAGCGCCGCGAGCAGTCGGAGCGTGACCTGGCCTCGCGTCAGGCCAAGGCCGAGAAGCGCCTCGCGGAGATCGAGCACCGGGCCGAGCAGCTCCGCCTGGAGGCGGAGAAGCTGCGGACCGACGCGGAGCGTCGCGCGCGCCAGACTGTTGAGACCGCTCAGCGTCAGGCTGAGGACATCGTGGCCGACGCGAATGCCAAGGCCGACCGGATCCGTTCGGAATCCGAGCGGGAGCTCGCCGCTCTGACGAACCGTCGCGACAGCATCAACGCTCAGCTCACCAACGTGCGCGAGATGCTGGCCACGCTCACGGGTGCGGCCGTGGCCGCCGCGGGTACGCCCGCCGACGACGAGCCCGTCTCTCGTGGGGTGCCCGCGCAGCAGACGCGTTGAGGTTGTAGGGAATCTGCGGGCCCGCTCCGGCTGGTCGCGCAGTTCCCCACGCCCCTGACGGGGCCCCTGCCGCTCCGGTGGCAAGGGGCCCCGTCCCGTTTTAGCGTGGCCGCATGATCGAGCTCGAGGGGCTGACCAAGCGGTACGGCGAGAAACTGGCCGTCAACAACCTCACCTTCACCGTGCGGCCTGGCATCGTCACCGGATTCCTCGGGCCGAACGGCGCGGGCAAGTCCACGACGATGCGGATGATGCTCGGGCTCGACAACCCCACGGCGGGTGCCGCACGGATCGACGGCAAGCGGTACGCCCAGCTGAAGGACCCGCTGAAGTACATCGGCGCCCTGCTCGACGCCAAGGCCATGCACGGCGGGCGCAGCGCCTTCAACCACCTCCTCTGCCTCGCGCAGAGCAACGGCATCCCGCGGGCCCGCGTCCACGAGGTCCTCGACACCGTGGGCCTGACCCAGGTCGCCAAGAAGAAGGCCAAGGGCTTCTCGCTCGGCATGGGCCAACGGCTCGGCATCGCGGGCGCGTTGCTGGGCGACCCCGAGATCCTGATGTTCGACGAGCCCGTCAACGGCCTCGACCCCGAGGGCATCCACTGGATCCGGAACCTGATGAAGACCCTCGCCTCGCAGGGCCGTACGGTCTTCGTCTCCTCCCACCTGATGAGTGAAATGGCGCTGACCGCCGACCACCTCGTCGTCATCGGGCAGGGCCGGCTCCTCGCCGACACCTCCATGGCGGACTTCATCCACCAGAACTCGCGCTCGTACGTCCGGCTGCGTTCCCCGCAGCGCGAGCGCCTCCTCGACATGCTGCGCCAAGAGGGCATCACCGCGGTCGAGGCCGGCGGCGGCACCCTGGAGGTCGACGGCACCGGCGCGGAGGACCTCGGCGAACTCGCCGCCCGCCATCAGCTCGTACTCCATGAGCTGAGCCCCCAGCGGGCCTCACTCGAAGAAGCCTTCATGCAGCTCACCGCGGAGTCGGTGGAGTATCACGCGCACGCCGACCACCAGGGCCCCGGCGCCGCCCCGCCGCCTCCCGGGCAGGCCGCCGGCTGGGGCGAGAGCTGGCAGCAGAAGAGGGGGTCCTGAGCGATGGCGGCGACACAGGTACTGAAGTCGGAGTGGACCAAGATCCGCTCGGTCTCGTCGACCGTGTGGACGCTGGGTCTCGCCGTGGTCGTCACGGTCGGGCTCGGGCTGCTGATCAGCATCCTGGCGAAGAACGACTACGACAACCTCAACGCCCAGGACCGCAGGGTCTTCGACCCGACCTACACCAGCTTCGCCGGTATGAGCCTCGGCCAGCTCGCGATGATCGTCTTCGGAGTGCTCGTCGTCTCGAACGAGTACAGCACCGGCATGATCCGCACCTCGCTCTCCGCGGTCCCGCAGCGCGCGAGCTTCATGGCGAGCAAGGTCGCGGTCGCCACCGCGCTCTGTCTGGTGGTGGGCCTCGTCACGAGCTTCATCGCGTTCTTCGTGGGGCAGGCGATGCTCGGCGAGCACAAGGCCGCGATCGGTGATCCCGGCGTCCTGCGCGCGGTGATCGGCGGCGGGCTCTACATGACGCTCATCGCGATGTTCTCGATGGGCGTCGCGACGATGCTGCGCAGTCCGATGCTGTCCCTCGGCATCCTGATGCCGTTCTTCTTCCTCATCTCCAGCATCCTGGGCAACGTCTCGGCGACGAAGAAGATCGGCCGTTTCCTCCCCGACCAGGCGGGAAGCAAGATCATGCAGGTGAAGTCGCCGCTGGACGACGACACTCCGTACGGGCCATGGGGCGGGCTCGGGATCATGCTGGTGTGGGTCGTGGTGGCACTGATCGGCGGCTACGCGCTGCTGAAGAAGCGGGACGCGTGACGCTTCGCCGGATGCGCGAGGCCCCCCGGGCGGGTGGGTGGCGGGCCTGACGGACCCGCGGGCCGGTGGGGGCCGACCGCGCCGTTCCCCGCGCCCCTTGAGGGGCGCTGATGCCGAGCAGGTCCCCTGGCGCTTCCTCTGACCGAGAGAGTTTTTGCGCGGTCTTGGCTGGAACCGTCAGCTCCCCGTTATCCTCCTAACCCTTACGGGGGCGTGTGCCCCGACGTCCTGAACCATTCGATGGGTGCGGAGAATGATCGAGGCAGTCGGCCTGACGAAGCGCTACGGCGCCAAGACAGCCGTGTACAACCTTTCCTTTCAGGTGCGACCCGGCACGGTCACCGGCTTCCTGGGCCCCAACGGCTCCGGCAAGTCGACGACCATGCGCATGATCCTCGGGCTCGACCAACCCACCACGGGCCAGGTGACGATCGGCGGCTACCCGTACCGCAAGCTCCCCAACGCCCCCCGCCAGGTCGGCGCGCTGCTCGACGCCAAGGCGGTGCACGGCGGCAGGCACGCGCGCAACCACCTCCTGTGCCTCGCGCAGCTCTCCGGCATCCCGGCCCGCCGGGTCGACGAGGTGCTCGGCGTCGTGGGCCTCCAGGAGGTGGCGAAGAAGCGCTCCAAGGGCTTCTCGCTCGGCATGGGCCAGCGCCTGGGCATCGCCGCCGCCCTGCTCGGCGACCCGCAGGTGCTGCTCTTCGACGAGCCGGTCAACGGCCTCGACCCCGAGGGCATCCTCTGGGTCAGGAACCTGATGAAGACCCTCGCCGCCGAGGGGCGCACCGTCTTCGTCTCCTCGCACCTCATGAGCGAGATGGCGCTCACCGCCGAGCACCTGATCGTGATCGGCCGCGGGCAGCTGCTCGCGGACATGAGCGTCAAGGACTTCATCTCGCACAACTCCGCGGACTTCGCCCGGGTGCGTACGCCGGACACCGATCCGCAGCAGCGCGAGAAACTGTCCGCCGCGCTGACCGAGGCGGGCGGCCAGGTCATGCCCGAGCAGGACGGCGCGCTGCGCGTGACCGGCCTCCCGCTCCCCCGCATCAGCGACCTCGCGCACGGCGCCGACGTCCGCGTGTGGGAGCTCTCCCCGCACCAGGCCTCGCTGGAAGAGGCGTACATGCGGATGACGCAGGGCGCCGTCGACTACCGCTCGACGGTCGACCAGCGCGCGGGACTCCAGCAGCAGCTGCCGCCGGGCGCGATGCCGCAGCAGCCGATGCCGGTGGCCGGACAGGGCCAGCCCGGGTGGTACGCGCCGCCACCGCCCCAGCAGGGCGGTCAGCCGTTCGCGATGCCGCAGGGTGCTCCGCAGGGCCCGCCGCAGGACGCGCCGAACCCGTACGCGGCCGCCCCCGCACCTGAGATGACCAAGAGCGTCAACAACAAC
Organism: Streptomyces sp. A18; assembly: GCF_059026065.1. Classification (NCBI taxonomy): domain Bacteria; kingdom Bacillati; phylum Actinomycetota; class Actinomycetes; order Kitasatosporales; family Streptomycetaceae; genus Streptomyces; species Streptomyces sp. A18. Next base: position 70,418 of record NZ_JBWLKL010000025.1, read on the forward strand.
GAGGATGCCCGATGACCACGCCTCCGACTCCGCAGCCGCAGGCGCAGCCCCAGCAGCAGGCGTACGCACAGGCAGGCGCTCCCCCGCAGGGCGCCCCGATGCCGCAGGGCGCCCCGATGGGTGCTCCGATGGGCGCCCCGATGGCTCCCCCGCCGGCCGCTCCCGCGCCGCCCTCCGCCTGGCAGCAGGCGATGAACAACGCCTACACCTCGCCGATCCCGGTCAAGAAGACCCACCTCGGCAACGCCCTCACGTCCGAGTGGACGAAGATCAAGTCGGTCCGCTCGACGGTGTGGACGCTCGGCGTCTTCTTCGTCCTGGTCGTCGGCATCGGCCTGCTCGTCGCCGCGAACACGGAGGACCGCGACTACGCGGACGTGCCGTTCACGATCCCGGCGTTCTTCGGTCTCGTGCTCGGCCAGATCTGCCTGATCACGCTGGGCGTCCTCGTGACGTCGTCGGAGTACGGCACGGGCATGATCCGTACGACGTTCACGGCGTCCCCGCAGCGCTATCGCGTGCTCGCCGCCAAGATCCTGATCTTCTTCGTGATCGCCTTCGTCGTCTCGGCGGGCTCCGTCCTGCTCGTGGGCCTGATGACGTCGGGCATGCACAGCGGCCCCGAATCGGGTGACGTCGACTGGTCGGGCACGGTCCTCAAGGGCGGGCTCTACGTCTCGCTCCTGGGCGTCCTCGCGCTCGCCGCGGGTTCGATGCTGCGCCACTCGGCGGGCGCGATCACCGCGATGCTCGGCGTGGTCCTGGTGCCCGCGATCCTGCCCGTGTTCCTGATGATCTCCGAGGGCACGCGCCCGCTGGGCGAGAAGATGATGGACTACAACGCCATCAACTCCCTCGCCAAGATCTTCGATATCGACGGGACGGGCGGCGGCACCTCGCAGCTGCTGCTGCTCGTCGGCGTGACGGTGGCCGCGATCGTCGGCGCCTTCGCGCTGCTGGAGAAGCGCGACGTGTAGCCGCCCTGGGGTCTCAGTACCTCGGCGCGTTACGGGACCGCTGCACCCGCGTGGTGCGGCGGTCCTTCGCGTTCCAGCAGGCCTTGTGCCAGTGCCGCCGCTCGTCCACGCCCGAGTGCTCGGGCCAGGCCACCACGTGCGCGACGCCTGAGGGGATCTCCTGGTCGCAGCCGGGGCAGCGGTAGCTCTTGCCGGCCGCGCTCGCACCCGCGACGTGGCGCAGGCTCCACTGCTCGCCCTGCCAGCTCTCGGTGGACTGGAAGCCGCCGTAACGGCCCGTCGGGCCCCCGTCCGTGCGCGGGCTGTCTTCTCCGGCGCCCTTCGGGCGGTTGCGACGCGGGGACACGGGACACCTCACGGGATGTACGGGGGCCAGGGGTGTGACCAGCCTACGCGGCGTGCACCCGGGTAGGCGTACATCACCAACCCCCACAGATCCCCCCTGCATTTCGCAGAAAATCCGTCAATCTTCATGCCAAGCCGTGCCTTTGGCACGTGTCATGCGTTGTTGCCCGTAGGGGGAGTGCCCGCGTCGGCGCCAAGGAGGCAGGAGTGCGATGCGTGTAGGTAGTTTTGTTCTGGCCGCCCAGTTCCCCGGACAGGGGCAGGGGGAGGCACTGCACCGTGCGGTGCGGTCCGCCGAGGTGGCCGAGGAGGCGGGCCTGGACTCGGTCTGGCTCGCCGAACACCACTTCGTGCCGTACGGCACGTGTCCGTCCGCCGTGACCCTCGCCGCGCTCCTTCTCGGGCGTACGCGGCGCATCCGGGTCGGCACCGCCGTGAGCGTCCTGCCGACCGTGCACCCGGTCGCCCTGGGCGAACAGGCGGCGCTGCTGCACCTGACGTCCGGCGGGCGATTCTCGCTGGGCGTGGGGCGCGGCGGGCCGTGGGTGGACCTGGAGGTCTTCGGGTCCGGTCTCGACGCGTACGAGAAGGGCTTCCCGGAATCGCTCGACCTGCTGCTGCGGTGGCTGACCGAGCCCCGGGTCGCGAGCGACGCCGGCCGCTTCGCCTTCCGCGAGGTCGCCGTGGTGCCACGGCCGCAGGAGGCGCTGACCGGCTCGGGCGCGAGCACCGAGGAGCTGGCCGAAGGCCCCGAGGTGGTCGTCGCCTGCACCTCGCCGTCCAGCGTGCGGCTTGCCGCGGAGCGCGGTCTGCCGATGCTGCTCGGCATGCACGTCGGTGACGAGGAGAAGGCCGAAATGGTGGCGTTGTGGCGCAGGCACGCGCGCGCAGCGGGGCGTACGCCGGAGGAGGTCCACCGGGCGTCGCACGTCTCCGCCGGGGTCGCGCAGATCGCGGACCGCCGTCTGGACGCGGCGGAGACGCTGCAGAAGGCGATGCCGGGGTGGCTCAAGCAGGGGCTCGACGCACATGTCACGGTCGACGGCCGGGCGCGGTCCATGCGGGACCCTCTCGCGTACACGGAACTGCTCTGCGGAATCCATCCGGTGGGCACGCCGCAGGTGTGCGCCGACCGGATCGCGGCGACCTCGGAGCGCACGGGGATCACACGCTTCGCGCTGCTTGTCGAGGGCTCGGGCGATCTGGCGACGACGGAGGAGAACGTCCGAAGGCTCGGTGCCGAAGTGCTGCCCCAGCTCGGCTGAGCCGCTGGGGCGGGGAGCTGCCGCTCCGGTACTAGTACACCTCCCGCGTACGGAGCGGCAGCAAAAGGTGTCAGCAGTCCCGCAGTTGGGGCGACTGGTTGAGCAGCTGGCCTCGGATCGAGGTGAACCGGGCCAGCCTGTCGTCCACGGACGCGTCGAGCGGGAACACGGCGACGCGGTGGCAGTTCTGGAATGCCAGGCGCACTCCGAAGTGCCGCTGCAGAGCGCCGCGAATCGCGTCGCTCGCGAGCGCCCGCAGGAGCTGGCCGCGTGCCTGCTCGTTGGGCGGCGGCGTCTGGTTGTCGGCGAATTCGCCGCCGTCAACCTTCAGCTGGGCCACCAGGGAGCTGATCATCTCCCATGCGTAAGGCAGGGAGGTCCGGACGCAGTCGACGAATTCCGCTTCATCGACCTCGCCTCGCTCGGCCTGTTCCAACAGTGCCGGTGAGACGTCGAGCGACATGGGTTCTCCTCTCGCACCCCCGGGGAGCGGGGGCTTCCGGACAGGGCAGGAGCCCGCACACGCAGCGTGCATGCACGGCGACCTCCTGCTTATACGGTAAGCATCGGACCCGCGCTGCACCAGGAGATTGGGAACATAACCGGCCAGGATCGAACAGGTCATCGCCGGAGGAATCGCGCGGACCACCTGGGGTCGAGTAGCGTTGCGCCCCATGCGTCTCGTCATTGCCCGATGCTCCGTGGATTACGCGGGCAGGCTCACAGCCCATCTCCCGTCGGCCCCCCGCCTGATCCTTGTGAAGGCGGACGGCAGTGTCTCGATCCACGCGGACGACCGGGCCTACAAACCCCTCAACTGGATGTCCCCGCCCTGCACCTTGAAGGAGGGGACGGGAGACGAGGCGGGTGTCTGGACCGTCGTGAACAAGGCGGGCGAGAAACTCATCATCACGATGGAAGAGATCCTGCACGATTCCTCGCACGAATTGGGCGTCGATCCCGGCCTCATCAAGGACGGCGTGGAAGCACACCTTCAGGAGCTGCTCGCCGACCGGATCGAGACGCTCGGAGACGGCTACTCACTGATCCGGCGCGAGTACATGACGGCGATCGGCCCGGTGGACATCCTCTGCCGCGACGCCGACGGGCAGACCGTCGCCGTCGAGATCAAGCGGCGCGGCGAGATCGACGGTGTCGAGCAACTCACCCGCTACCTCGAGCTGTTGAACCGCGACCCGCACCTGGCCCCCGTCAAGGGCATCTTCGCCGCGCAGGAGATCAAGCCGCAGGCCCGCGTGCTCGCCACGGACCGGGGCATCGGCTGCGCCGTCCTGGACTACAACGCGATGCGCGGCATCGAGGACGACAAGCTGCGGCTGTTCTAGGAGTTCTGGTACGCGGGAGTTCCCGTACGCGAGTGAGGGCCGGGTCCTGTGGACCCGGCCCTCACTTTCCGTACGTGCCTCAGGCCGTCACGACGTGCCGGACGCGCTGCCGCTCGCTGAGCCGCCAGCCGAGTCCGAGGTGTCCGGGGACGACGGCGGGTCCGGCGTCGGACTCGTGGTCGGCGGGTCCGTCGTCGGCGGCGGGGTGGTCGGCGGCTTCGTCGTGGGCGGCTTCGTGGTCGGCGGCTTCGTCGTGGGCGGCTTGGTCGTCGGCGGCTTCGTCGTCGGCTCGTCGGTCGGCTTGCCCGAGTCGTCGTCGGTCGGCTTGCCGCTGTCGCTCGGCTCGTCCGACGGTTCGCCGCTCTCGCTCTCGCTCGGCGTCCCGTCCTCGGCTCCGGGGACCTCGCCCGTGCCGTCGTCCGGGCGGCTCGTCGAGTCCTTCGCCGGCTTGTCGGCGGTCAGGCCGTCGTCGTCCTGGTCCTCGCTCGCCGACTGCTCCGTCTTGACCTTGTCGGGCGGATTGTCGTTGCCGTCGGACGTCGCGCCGAGGGTCACCACCGTGCCGAGCACGGCGGCCAGGAGGGCTCCCGCGCCCGCCGCCACGAGGTTGCGCCGGGTGCCGTTCACGATGGAGCGGCGCGTCGGTGCCGGGCCGCCCACGCTCGCCGCCGGGGCGGCCTTGCGCGTGACCAGGGTCTCGGGCTCCGGAGGCGGTGTGGGCAGCGCGAACGCCGCGGGCACGCCACCGGGGGGCGATGCCGACTCCTCGTAGCGGGCGTCGGGCACTTCTTCGCCCGCTGCCGTGCTTCCGCCGTGCAGCACGTTGCCCGAGCGGTCGGCGACCAGGGCGAGGGCCCTGCGGCCCGCGATCATGCCCCGCTTGTCGGCGAGCGCGCCGCGCAGGCCGATGGAGGCCTCCAGCTCGACGCGGGCACGGTCGAGCGAGCCGCCGCAGAGCGCGAGGATGCCGAGCTCATGGTGGAAGTACGCCTCTTCGGCGACCTCACCCGCGGTCCGCGCCGCCTCCTGGCCCGCCCGCAGGGCACGCTCCCAGGCGCCCCAGTCGAGCCCTCCCGCGAAGGCAGGCGCCACGGTGCGGGCGAGCAGCACGGCGGCGCTCTCCTCACCGGCGACGGACGCGCCCGAAGCGGACTGTCCCGCCACCAGGACGCCCAGCGCCGCGAGCACCGCGTCCGCCTCGGCCACGACCCGCTCCGGGCCCACCGAGGGGTGCCCCGCCCACCAGGCGTAGTGCTGGGCGGCGCTCTGCGCGCGCTCCGCGGAGTCGTCCGCGTACCCGGCGGCCTCCAACTGCGTCCGCACCCCGGCGGCCAGCCGGTAGTGCGCGCCGACCGCCGTGACGAGCGCCGTGGAGACCAGCTCGGCGAGGGCCGCGTCCGCGTGGGTGTCCCCCACGAGGGCGGGCAGATGCGCCTGGTGCGGCAGCTCGCCGCCGAGCGCGACGGCGAACCGCAGGGTCGTGCGCGCCGACGGGCTCAGGCGGGAGGCGAGCAGCGCGGCGGGCGCCGCGCCGTCCGCGAGCGAGGGCAGCGGTACTTCGTGGCCCTCGGCGCCGAAGGGCGCGTCGACCGGGGCGTCGGTGAAGTAGCCGTACTCGTCGAAGGCGTTCGGGTCGGCGCGCAGTTGGTCGCGCTGGCGCAGCAGGGCACCCGCCTGGACGAAGCGCAGGGGCAGGCCCTCCGACTCGAACCACAGGTCGCCCGCCCAGTTGGCCTCGTCGTCGTTGAGGACGCGGCCGACGGCGCGCTCCAGGAGTTCGAGGCTGCCGCTGCGGCCCAGGCCGCCGAGGAAGACCTCTTCGAGGTGCGAGTCGGGCGACGGCGCCGCGACGTCGGGGGTCGCGGAGATGAGGAAGGCGCACTCGGGTGTGGCGTCGAGCAGCTCCTCCAGAGCGGCCGCGCCGAACTCCACGTCGTCCAGGACGACGACGGCGCCGATCTCGTGGACGAGTTCGAGCAGCAGGGCACGGTCGGGGCGGTGCAACGGTGCGTTGTAGACCGCGCCGAAGAGGTCCTGGAGCAGGTCGGCGGGCGTCTTGTGGTACCCGGAGAGCCGGATGACGCCGTCCGGTGCGAGGTCCGCGCAGTCCTCGGCTACGGCGCCCAGGAGGGCCGTGCGCCCCGAGCCCGCGGGACCCGTGAGCCGCACCGAGCGCCCGCGTGCGACCAGGCGCACGAGCCGCTCGCGCTCCTCCTGCCGCTCCAGGAGCGGCAGCCGGGGCAGTGCGGGCCCCGGTGGCATGGGCGGCGCCGACGCCCGGCGCAGCTCGGCACGCTCGGCGGCGGTGCGCTTGACGGGGCGTGCGGGCCGCTCGCCCGGCGGGCAGGGCTCGATCTCGCTGCCGTCGACCGGGTTCACGGTGAGCAGGAAGTCGCCCGAGACGAGCTGGACGGTGCGGGCGAGCGTGGGCGCGGGCTGCCCGATGTCCGGTGTCAGAGGATCGCGCGGTGGCCGCACGGGACGCGCCGAATCGTCGTCGTTGATGCCGTCATGGCCGTACTCTTCCGGTCCCCGGTTCATCGGGTCCATGGTCAAAGCCCCCCAGATGCGTCGTGTACACAGCCCCCTCCGGCCTTGTGCACACTGCGCTGTCGCTTCTGGTCCGGTGCCCCCGCTCGGGCGTCTGTCTTCGTCATGACGGTGGGCGACCGAACCCTAGACCTTCGCTCAGTATCTCCGAACGGGCGGGGTACCGCGCCGTCCGAGACGTCACAGTCTCGTGAGGATTGTGCGCGAGAGGTGTCTCACACACGGGGCAGTGATTCCACCCCGATGCCACCCTCGATGGCAAGAATCCTGTGCAGCCGGGTGGCCACGAGCAGGCGCTGCATCTGGGGCGGCACACTGCGCAGCACGAGCCGGCGCCCGCATCGTCCCGCGCGCCGGTGCGCGCCCATGATGACGCCGAGTCCCGTGGCGTCCCACGAGTCGAGTTCGGACAGGTCGAGCACCAGGTCACCGGCTCCGTCGTCGACGGCCGAGTGCAGGACCGTTCGGGCGTCCGCCGCGCTGCGTACGTCGAGGCGTCCCCCGACGACCAGCTGGGCCTGGTCGCCCCTGATGTGCATATGCGCTCCCCGAGAGTGCTGAGTTTCCTGTGACGTCTGTTCCGTAAGGCGTCTGCGTATGTCACTGCAACTGACTGCCGCACGGGCAAGGAAGTTGCCGTCTGTGAGCGAACCGATACCGAATTCACTCCGAGGGGTGACCCCGCGAGGGAGGGAGCAGACGTCAGTGCTTGTAGAACCCCTGCCCGCTCTTGCGGCCGATGTCACCGGCGTCAACCATCCGGCGCATCAGCTCGGGCGGGGCGAACTTCTCGTCCTGGGACTCCGTGTAGATGTTGCTCGTGGCGTGCAGCAGGATGTCGACGCCCGTCAGGTCGGCGGTCGCGAGCGGTCCCATGGCGTGCCCGAAGCCGAGCTTGCAGGCGATGTCGATGTCCTCGGCGGTGGCGACGCCCGACTCGTAGAGCTTGGCGGCCTCGACGACGAGCGCCGAGATCAGACGGGTCGTCACAAAGCCGGCGACATCGCGGTTCACGACGATGCAGGTCTTGCCGACGGACTCGGCGAACTCCCGCGTGCGGGCGAGGGTTTCGTCGCTGGTCTTGTAGCCGCGCACGAGTTCGCACAGCTGCATCATCGGCACCGGCGAGAAGAAGTGCGCGCCCACGACCCGCTCCGGACGCTCCGTCACGGCCGCGATCTTCGTGATCGGGATGGCGGAGGTGTTCGACGCGAGCACGGCGTCCTCGCGCACGATCTTGTCGAGCGTACGGAAGATCTCGTGCTTGACCTCGAGCTTCTCGAAGACGGCCTCGACGACGATGTCCGCGTCGGCGACGGCGTCCATGTCGGTGCTCGTCGTGATGCGCCCGAGCGCCGCCTCGGCGTCATCGGCGGCGAGCTTGCCCTTGCTCACGAACTTGTCGTACGACGCCTTGATCCCGTCGGTGCCACGGGTCAGGGCCTCATCGGTGACGTCGCGCAGGACGACGTCCCAGCCCGCCTGGGCCGAGACCTGAGCGATGCCGGACCCCATGAGTCCGGCTCCGATGACGGCGAGCTTCCGTGCCACTGTTCCGACTCCCCTACCGCTTATCACGCCTGGCTTACACGCTGTTTACGTTTGCCCTTCCGGCGGACATTAGCGGTCGTGAGCGCCGAGGTGGCCGCGAAGAGATGCGCGTCACGTCTCGAATGACGGACATCACACTGGTACGCCTCATTCGGCGCCGCGCACCGCGTAGTTGAGGACCTTCTCGCCGAGCAGGTCCTCCATCTCGTCGAGCAGCACGAGGGCATCCCGGGACACTTCGGCAGGCTTGCGGCCCTTGACCATCTCGTCGCCGATCCACGCCATGAGCGTGCTGTGGACCCAGGAGAGCTGACCGGCGATCAGGCCGGGCATCGGGTCGCCGTCGGCGGCGTCCGCCTCATCGGCGAGGGTCTTCGTGAGGTGACCGAGCGCCTGCTGCTGGATCTCCCAGAGCCGGGAGCGCAGGGGGTGGGCCTCGGTGATGACCTTCATGAAGTCGGCCCAGCCCGTGAAGAGGCCGACGTGCGGCGACACGCCCTCCACGTCCGTACGCAGGGCGCGCAGGACCGCGGCGGCGGCGGACTCCCCCTCGCGACGGCCGCGTACGTACCCGGAGAGACGGTCGACGACGGCCTCGCCCCGGTCGAGGAAGAGGTCCTCCTTGGCCGGGAAGTAGTTGTAGACGGTGTTCACGGAGACGTCCGCGGCTTCCGCGACGTCCGCGACGGTCACCGTGCCGAAGCCGTGCTCCAGGAACAGCCCCGTCGCGATGTCCGAGATCCGCTGCTTGGTCTGCCGCTTCTTGCGCTCCCTGAGTCCTTCAGCCATGGCTCCACCCTACGACCACTGGCTAGGGCGACTGAAAACTTGGTGTCATTGCAAAATTTAAGAGACTCTGTTTTTGTGGTCGCCATGGCAATCATCAGCACGGCGGGGCTCACCCAGACCTTCCGGACCAAGCGCGGCACCGTCGAGGCCGTCCGCGGCATCGACCTGACCGTCGCCCCCGGCGAGATCCTCGGCTTCCTCGGACCGAACGGCGCGGGCAAGACGACGACGCTGCGCATGCTCACCACGCTCCTGACCCCCACCGGCGGCGCCGCCACCGTCGCGGGCCTCGACCTGGCCCGCGATCCGGCCGCCGTCCGACACAAGATCGGGTACGTGGCCCAGTCCGGCGGCGTCGACCCGAACATCTCCGTACGGGAGGAACTGGTCACCCAGGGTCGCCTCTACCGCCTGACGAAGCCTCAATCGGCTCTCCGAGCAGTGGAGTTGGCGGACGATCTCGGCCTCGCCGACCTCCTGGACCGCACGTGCGCGGCCCTCTCCGGCGGCCAGCGGCGACGCCTGGACATCGCCATGGGACTCATGCACCGGCCCGAGGTGCTCTTCCTCGACGAGCCGACCACCGGGCTCGACCCGGGCAGCAGGGCCGACCTGTGGGCCCTGGTGCGGCGGCTGCGCGACGACCACGGCACCACCGTCGTCCTGACCACGCACTACCTCGACGAGGCCGACGCGCTCTGCGACCGCCTGGTCGTCATCGACAAGGGCGTCGTGGTCGCCGAGGGCACGCCGAGCGCGCTCAAGCTCCGGTACGGCGGCTCCCTCGACGCCTCGCTCCAGGACACGTTCCTGGCCGTCACCGGGCGCGACCTCGCACCCAAGGACACGGCTCCCGTCGCCGTCTGAATCCCCCGAGCCGCACAAAACTCAAGGACCTCACATGTCTGCGTTCCTCTCCGACACCGCGCTGATCTTCGGGCGGTACGCCCGCCAGACCCTGCGCTCCAAGTTCCAGATCCTCTTCGGCGTCCTGATGCCGCTGCTCTACCTGCTCTTCTTCGGCCCGCTCCTGACCGACCTGCCGCTCGGCTCGCGCGGCGACTCCTGGCAGGTGCTCGTGCCGGGTCTGTTGCTCCAACTCGGCCTGTTCGGCGCCTCGTACAGCGGATTCGCGATCATCATCGAGAAGCAGTCCGGCGTCGTGGAGCGGATGCGGGTGACGCCGGTCAGCCGGCTCGCGCTCCTTCTGGGGCGGGTGCTCCGCGATGCCGTGCTCTTCGTCTTCCAGGCGGTCCTGCTGGTCCTCGCCGCCGTGGTGATGGGGCTGCGGGCGCCGCTCGCCGGCATCCTCATCGGGTTCGCGTTCGTGGGGGTCCTGACCGTCGTCCTCGCGTCGCTCTCGTACGCGCTCGCGCTGCTCGTCTCCAAGCCGCACGAGTTCGGACCCGTGATCAACGCGGTCAGCATGCCCTCGATGCTGCTCTCCGGCCTGATGCTCCCGATGGCGCTCGCGCCGGGCTGGCTTGACGTGCTCTCGCACTTCATGCCGTTCCGCTATCTCGTGGACGCGGTGCGGGCGGCCTATGTGGGCGAGTACGCGAGTACGGCGATGCTGTACGGCGTCCTGATGGCGGGCGTGCTCACGCTCGGGTCCGTGACGGTGGGCACACGTGTCTTCCGGAAGGCCGGTGCGTAACTAGGCTGACCTCATGGTCAATCTGACGCGCATCTACACCCGGACCGGCGACCAGGGCACGACGGCCCTCGGTGACATGAGCCGGACCGCCAAGACCGATCTGCGGATCTCGGCGTACGCCGACGCCAACGAGGCCAACGCGGTCATCGGCACGGCGATCGCCCTCGGCGAGCTCGACGAAGCGGTCGTGAAGGTCCTGGTCCGGGTCCAGAACGACCTCTTCGACGTGGGCGCCGACCTGTCGACGCCGGTCGCCGAGAACCCGGAGTACCCGCCGCTGCGCGTCGAGCAGTTCTACATCGACAAGCTGGAGGCGGACTGCGACCGCTTCAACGAGCAGCTGGAGAAGCTGCGCAGCTTCATCCTGCCGGGCGGCACGCCGGGCGCGGCGCTGCTGCACCAGGCGTGCACGGTGGTGCGGCGGGCGGAGCGGTCGACCTGGGCGGCCCTTGAGGTGCACGGCGCGGCGATGAATGCCCTGACGGCGACCTATCTGAACCGCCTGTCCGACCTCCTGTTCATCCTGGCCCGGACTGCGAACAAGGAGGTCGGAGACGTGCTGTGGGTGCCCGGCGGCGAGCGTTAGAGCTTGCTCAGGAAGCCCGGCCGCTCCTTCGCGCTCTCCACCGGCGGCGCCTTCTTCGGGAAGACCGTGTACCCCCCGGCGATGATCACGTTGATGCCGATCAGCCACAGCATCTTCTGCTGCCACATCCGCAGCGAGCCGATGTCCCCGTCGCCGCCCACGTACCAGATCGCACCCTGAAGCAGCGCCATCGCGATCAGGCCCGCCAGGATCCAGCGCGCTGCGAGTTTCCACTCGTGGAGGGCGCGGGGCATGCCGTACTTGGGGGTCGAGGGCGGCGGGCCGCCCGCGAAGCGGTGGGCGACGCGGACGTCGACCCACTTGATCGTGTAGTGGCCGAGGGCGATGGAGTAGCCGATGTAGACGGCCGCCAGGCCGTGCTTCCAGTCCGGTTCCGCCCCGTTCTTCAGGTCGATCGCGGTGACGACGAAGAGGACGACCTCCAGGATCGGCTCGCAGAGCAGTACGGCGACGCTCGCGCGCGGCATCTTCGCCGCGTAGCGCAGGGCCAGGCCGCCGGCCAGCAGCACCCAGAATCCGACCTCACAGATGATGATCAGCGTGACGATCACGGTTCGCTCCTCTCGGTCACCTTTCCAGGCTCCCGGCGGACCGGCCGCGGATCATCGTCGTCAGTGACGAAGCTGGACTGCATCCTTCGATGTAGCGCGCGGTTCCTCCCTCAGGATCAGGCACTGCCCCGGCGCGCCGTGTTGGATGGAGGCATGGCCCTGCCCCTCCCCCGACCGCACCGCGTCGACGTACAGATCGCCGTGGGCAGCGTGCTCGCCGGGCTCGCGCTGTGGGGGCTCGGGCTGCCCATGCAGACGGACCGGCTGCTCGGCCTCAACTGGTCGCTGGTCCCGCTCCTCGTCCTGGGCGGAGTCGAGCTGCTGCGCCAGAGCATGCCGCGGACCGCCCTGACCATCGCCACGCTCGCGCTGGCCTTCGACCAGTTCACGGCGGGCAACCTCGCGTCGGTCCTGATGTTCACGGACATCGTGTACGCGGCCGTCGTCTACGGCACACCGGCCTCGGCCCGCCGCATCCCGCTCACCACCGGCGCGATCACGGTGGTCCTGACGGTCGGCCTGCTCGCGTGGTGGCAGGAGCCGGAAGCGGTGCTCATCGGCGTGGCGAGCGGCATCGTCTCGTTCGGTCCCGCGGCCACCGGCGTCCTGGTTCGCAACCACCGCGAGGCCGCCGCCGCGGCCAAGCTGCGGGCCGAACAGACCGCGCTGCTCGCCGAGATGGACCGTGTACAGGCCGTCATCGCCGAACGCTCCCGCATGGCCCGCGAGCTGCACGACATGGTCGCCAACCACCTCTCGGCGATCGCCATCCACTCCACGGCCGCACTCTCCCTGGACGACCCCAGGACCACTCGCGACGCCCTCGCCGTCATCCGCGAGAACAGCGTCGAGGGCCTGGCCGAGATGCGCCGCCTCATCGGGATCCTGCGGGACGCCGGCGACGACCGGGAGCCGACGGTCGCGCCCACCCTGGACGGCCTCGGGGCCCTGATCGACAACGCCCGCACCAATGGCCTGGACGTCATCCTCGACGACGCTCGCGACCCGGAGGGCCCGGTGCTCCCCGCGCCCGTCGAACTCGCGGCGTACCGCATCGTCCAGGAGTCCCTGACCAACGCCCTCAAGCACGCGTCGCCCGGCCTGGTCACGGTGACGCTCACCCAGCGCCCCCGCTCCCTCGACGTCCACGTGACCAGCCCTTACGGCTCCCCCGCCGGACCCCGCGCCCCCGGCTCCGGAGCCGGTCTCGTCGGCATGCGCGAACGCACCGAACTACTCGGCGGCACCTTCGAGTCGGGCCCCGAGAGCACCGCGGACGGCAAGGTCTGGGACGTCCGTGCCACCCTTCCCGTCGCCCCCGCAGACCAAGGAGCTTCCCCGTGATCCGAGTGCTCGTCGCCGAGGACCAGTCCGCCGTACGGGCGGGGCTCGTCCTGATCCTGCGCAGCGCGCCGGACATCGAGGTGGTCGGCGAGGCGTCGGACGGCGAGGAGGCGGTGGCGCTCGCCCGTGAACTGAGGCCCGATCTGGTGCTCATGGACATCCAGATGCCGCGCCTCGACGGGGTCTCCGCGACCCGTCAGGTCGTCACGGAAGGGCTCTCGGACGTGCTCGTCCTGACCACCTTCGACCTGGACGAGTACGTCTTCGGCGCGCTGCGCGCGGGTGCCTCCGGCTTCCTCCTGAAGAACACCGAGGCCAAGGACCTCCTGGAGGCGGTCCGTGCCGTCGGCCGCGGCGAAGGCCTGATCGCCCCGGCCGTCACCCGGCGGCTGATCGCCGAGTTCGCGGCCCCGAGGACCATGAACCCCGCGCGCCGCGAGAACGGGCCCGATCCCGCCATCCTCGACACCCTCACCCGCCGCGAGCGCGAGGTGCTCGCCCGCCTCGGCGAAGGACTGTCGAACGCGGAGATCGCGGTCCGTCTGGACATGGCGGAGGCGACGGTGAAGACGCACGTCAGCCGACTGCTCGCAAAGCTGGAGCTGCGCAGCAGGGTCCAAGCGGCCGTACTCGCACAGGAGTTGGGTGTATGAGCCCGGCTTCGGTGCACCCGACCGACGCGATCCGGCCAATGGTTCAGACCTCTTGACCGCTGGTCCAGACCTTTCTATTCTCACCGCACTGCGGTGAGCACTCCCCCACGTGTTCCACGTGCTCACGGGCGGCGCAGGGTTCCACCCCTATGACCCCCGGATCTCACCCGAGGAGCACACCTTGCGCACCTTGCGCTTCAGACACAGAGCCGTGGCAGGCTTCACCACCCTGCTGCTCCCGCTCGCCACCTTGGTCGCGCTCGGCGGCCCCGCCGAAGCCGCGCCGGAAGCAGCCCCCGCGGCCACCGCCACGTACGCCAAGACCCAGGACTGGGGCAGCGGCTTCGAGGGCAAGTGGACCGTCAAGAACACCGGCACCACCGCCATCAGCTCCTGGAACGTCGAGTGGGACTTCCCCACCGGCACGAAGGTGACCTCCGCCTGGGACGCCACCGTCACCAACTCCGGCAACCGCTGGACCGCCAAGAACCTCGGCTGGAACGGGACGCTCGCCCCCGGCGCCTCCGTCTCCTTCGGGTTCAACGGCTCGGGACCCGGCTCTCCCGCCAACTGCCTCATCAACGGCGGCAGTTGTGACGGCGGCAGCGTCCCGGGCGACAACCCGCCGTCGGCACCCGGCACTCCCACCGCGTCCGACATCACCAACACCTCGGTGAAGCTCGCCTGGAAGGCGGCCACCGACGACAAGGGCGTCAAGAACTACGACGTCCTTCGGGACGGCTCCAAGGTCGCGACGGTGACCGGGACTTCGTACGCCGACAGCGGCCTCACCGCGGGCACCGACTACTCGTACACGGTCCAGGCCCGCGACACCGCGGACCAGACGGGACCGGCGTCCGGCGCCGTCAAGGTGCACACGACGGGCGGCACCGACCCGGGCCCCGGCCCCGGTGACAAGGTCAAGCTCGGCTACTTCACCCAGTGGGGCGTCTACGGCCGCAACTACCACGTGAAGAACATCGACACCTCGGCCTCCGCCTCCAAGATCACGCACATCAACTACGCCTTCGGCAACGTCCAGGGCGGCAAGTGCACCATCGGCGACGCCTACGCCGACTACGACAAGGCGTACACCGCGGAACAGTCCGTCGACGGCAAGGCCGACACCTGGGACCAGCCCCTGCGCGGCAACTTCAACCAGCTGCGCAAGCTCAAGGCCAAGCACCCTGACCTCAAGGTCCTCTGGTCCTTCGGCGGCTGGACCTGGTCCGGCGGCTTCACCGACGCGATGAAGAACCCGGCCGCCTTCGCCAAGTCCTGCCACGACCTGGTGGAGGACCCGCGCTGGGCCGACGTCTTCGACGGCATCGACCTGGACTGGGAGTACCCCAACGCCTGCGGCCTGACCTGCGACACCAGCGGCCCGGCAGCGATGAAGAACATGATGCAGGCGTTCCGCACCGAGTTCGGCAAGGACGCCCTGGTCACCGCCGCGATCACCGCCGACGGCTCCGACGGCGGCAAGATCGACGCGGCCGACTACGGCGGCGCTTCGCAGTACGCCGACTGGTACAACGTGATGACGTACGACTTCTTCGGCGCATGGGCGGCCAAGGGCCCGACGGCCCCGCACTCGCCCCTCACCTCCTACCCCGGCATCCCGCAGGCGGGCTTCAACTCCGCCGACGCGATCACGAAGCTGAAGGCGAAGGGCGTGCCCGCGGCCAAGCTGCTGCTCGGCATCGGCTTCTACGGGCGGGGCTGGACCGGGGTCACGCAGAAGGAGCCCGGCGGCACGGCTACGGGCGCCGCGCAGGGCACGTACGAAGCGGGCATCGAGGACTACAAGGTCCTCAAGAACTCCTGCCCCGCCAACGGCACCATCGCCGGTACGGCCTACGCCCACTGCGGCAACAACTGGTGGTCGTACGACACCCCGGCGACGGTCAAGAGCAAGATGGCCTGGTCGAAGCAGCAGGGCCTGGGAGGCGCGTTCTTCTGGGAGTTCAGCGGGGATACCACCAACGGTGAGTTGGTGTCCGCCATCAATGACGGCCTGAAGTAACTCGCCCCAAGACGAAGCCGGGGAGAACGGGTACGCCCCCCGTTCTCCCCGGCTTCTTCATGCCTTCGGGCACCTACGCCACGTTGACCCGTTGCCCCGGAGGCGCCGCCTCAAGCCACGCCAGGAAACCCGTCAGTGCGTCCTCGCCCATCGCCAGCTCCAGGCGGACGCCGCGGTGCAGACAGCCGAGGACGATCGCGTCCGAGAGCAGCGCCAGCTCCTCCTCGCCGTCCGGTGCGCGACGGTCCACGACCTCGATGGCCGAGCGCTCAAGAACCCGGCGGGGCCGGGGAGCGTACGAGAAGACGCGGTACCACTCGATCCGGTCGCCGTTGTAACGGGCGACCCCGTACCCCCAGCCTTTGCCCGAGGTGTCGCCCTTCTCCGGGGCGTTCCAGCGCAGGCTGCAGTCGAAGGTGCCGCCGGAGCGCTGGATGAGCCGGCGCCGCAGTCCGAAGACGAAGAGCCCCACCAACACCAGCGCGACCAATACGAGTCCGCACACGAGCAGAGTGAGGATCATCGGCACCGACCTCCTCGCCTCTTCGTAACGGACCAACAGAATTGCACCCGCATCGCCTCAGCCGCGACCCGGTCCGGATTGCTCCGGACCTGGCCGCGGCTGAGTCACGTCAAACGCCGTCGCGCCGGTTTCAGCGCGACGACACCGCCCGCAGTCGGACGTCCGCGCGACGCTCGGCGGAGGCGTCGGCCTCCGACTTCGCGCGCTCGAGCGCCCGCTCCGCACGCTGGACATCGATCTCGTCCGACAGCTCGACGATCTCAGCAAGCAGTGACAGCTTGTTGTCCGCGAAGGAGATGAATCCTCCGTGGACGGCGGCGACGACGGTGTTGCCGTCGCTCGTACGAATGGTCACCGGGCCCGACTCCAGCACGCCCAGAAGCGGCTGGTGACCGGGCATGACGCCGATGTCGCCGGACGTGGTGCGCGCGACGACCAGGGTGGCCTCGCCGGACCAGACACTGCGGTCCGCGGCGACCAGCTCGACATGCAGCTCAGCAGCCAAGGGTGGCTCCTCGGGTCACCACCCGGCGGCTTCGCCGGGTGTTGGGTCAAATTCTAGTGGGCGTACCGGGAGGGGCGGGACTCGCCCACCCCTCCCGTGAGTCACGGACTCAGGAGACGCCGAGCTCCTTGGCCTTCGCCTTCAGGTCCTCGATGCCACCGCACATGAAGAACGCCTGCTCGGGGAAGTGGTCGTAGTCGCCGTCGATGATCGCGTTGAACGCCGCGATCGACTCGTCGAGCGGCACGTCCGAACCGTCGAGACCGGTGAACTGCTTGGCGGCGTGCGTGTTCTGCGACAGGAAGCGCTCGACACGACGGGCGCGCTGAACGACCAGCTTGTCCTCTTCGCTGAGCTCGTCGATGCCGAGGATCGCGATGATGTCCTGGAGGTCCTTGTACTTCTGCAGGATTCCCTTGACGCGCATGGCGGCGTCGTAGTGGTCCTGCGCGATGTAGCGCGGGTCCAGGATGCGGGACGTCGAGTCCAGCGGGTCCACCGCCGGGTAGATGCCCTTCTCCGAGATCGGACGCGACAGCACGGTCGTCGCGTCGAGGTGCGCGAAGGTCGTGGCCGGGGCCGGGTCGGTGAGGTCGTCCGCGGGGACGTAGATCGCCTGCATCGAGGTGATCGAGTGACCACGCGTCGAGGTGATGCGCTCCTGGAGGAGGCCCATCTCGTCGGCCAGGTTCGGCTGGTAGCCCACCGCGGAGGGCATACGGCCGAGCAGGGTCGAGACCTCGGAACCGGCCTGCGTGAAGCGGAAGATGTTGTCGATGAAGAACAGCACGTCCTGCTTCTGCACATCGCGGAAGTACTCCGCCATGGTCAGACCGGCCAGGGCGACGCGCAGACGCGTGCCCGGCGGCTCGTCCATCTGGCCGAAGACCAGGGCGGTCTTGTCCAGAACGCCCGACTCTTCCATCTCGTCGATGAGGTCGTTGCCCTCACGCGTGCGCTCGCCGACACCGGCGAACACGGAAACGCCCTCGTGCAGCTTGGCCACACGCATGATCATTTCCTGGATGAGGACGGTCTTGCCGACGCCCGCTCCACCGAACAGACCGATCTTTCCACCCTTGACGTACGGGGTGAGAAGGTCGACGACCTTCAGGCCGGTCTCGAACATCTCGGTCTTGGACTCGAGCTGGTCGAAGGCCGGGGCCTTGCGGTGGATCGGCCAGCGCTCGGTGACGTCGGCCTCGGCCTCGGGGTGGTTCAGGATCGCACCGAGGGTGTTGAACACCTTGCCCTTGGTGATGTCACCGACCGGGACGGTGATACCGCTGCCCGTGTCGGTCACCGCGGCCTGGCGGACCAGACCGTCGGTGGGCTGCATCGAGATCGCGCGGACGATGCCGTCGCCGAGGTGCTGGGCGACCTCGAGCGTCAGCGTCTTCAGCTCGCCGTCCTTGGCCGGGTCGGCCACCTCGACGTGAAGGGCGTTGTAGATCTCCGGCATGGCGTCGACGGGGAACTCCACGTCGACGACCGGGCCGATCACCCGGGCGACGCGGCCCGTGGCAACGGCCGTATCAACAGTGGTCGTCATTACTTGTCACTCCCCGCAGAAGCGTCGGCCAGGGCACTGGAGCCACCGACGATCTCGCTGATTTCCTGGGTGATTTCGGCCTGGCGGGCCGCGTTGGCAGAACGGGTGAGAGCGTTGATCAGGTCACCCGCGTTGTCGGTCGCCGACTTCATCGCGCGGCGCGTGGCGGCGTGCTTGGAAGCAGCCGACTGGAGCAGCGCGTTGTAGATACGGCTCTCGACGTAGCGCGGCAGCAGAGCGTCCAGGACGTCCTCCGCCGACGGCTCGAAGTCGTACAGCGGGCGGGCCTCGTCCGTCTGACCCGCCTCCTCGGCGACCTTGTCGAGGCTGAGCGGGAGCAGCCGGTCATCGGTTGCTTCCTGCGTCATCATCGAGATGAACTCGGTGTAGACGATGTGGAGTTCATCCACGCCGCCCTCGGCCGTGTCCGTCTCGATGGCCTCGATCAGGGGTGCGGCGATCTCCTTGGCATCCGCGTAGGAAGGGGCATCCGTGAAGCCCGTCCACTGCCCGGCGATCTTCCGCTCACGGAAGTTGTAGTGCGCGATGCCACGGCGGCCGACGATGTACGTGTCGACCTCCTTGCCCTCGTCCTGCAACTTCTTGGTGAGCTTCTCCGCACCCTTGATGGCGTTGGAGTTGAAGGCGCCGGCCAGACCGCGGTCGCTCGAGAGGAGCAGGACAGCGGCCCGGGTCGGAGCCTCGGCCTCGGTGGTCAGCGGGTGCTTGTCGTTGGCACCCGTGGCCACCGCGGTGACCGCGCGCGTGAGCTCGGTCGCGTACGGAGTGGAGGCGGTCACCTTGCGCTGTGCCTTGACGACACGCGAGGCGGCGATCATCTCCATCGCCTTGGTGATCTTCTTGGTCGCGGTGACGGATTTGATGCGACGCTTGTAGACCCGGAGCTGGGCTCCCATGAGTCAGGTCCCTTCCGTCGTCACTTGGACGCGTCGACGGCAGCCGGAGCGTCCTCGCCGAGCAGCTTGCCGTCCGAGGTCTCGAACTGCTTCTTGAACTCGGCGACGGCGTCGGTGATGGCCGTGATCGTGTCGTCGGACATCTTGCCGCCCTCCTTGATGGAGGTCATCAGGCCCTGCTCCTTGCGGTGCAGGTAGTCGAGCAGCTCGCGCTCGAAGCGCCGGATGTCGGCGACCGGTACCTCGTCCATGCGGCCCGTGGTGCCGGCCCAGATGGAGATGACCTGGTCCTCGGTGGCCATCGGCTGGTACTGAGCCTGCTTGAGCAGCTCGACCATGCGCTGACCACGCTCGAGGGAGGCCTTCGACGCGGCGTCCAGGTCGGAACCGAAGGCGGCGAACGCCTCGAGCTCACGGAACTGGGCGAGGTCCACGCGGAGACGTCCCGACACCTGGCGGATCGCCTTGTGCTGGGCGGAGCCACCGACACGGGAGACCGAGATACCGACGTTCAGGGCCGGACGCTGACCGGCGTTGAACAGGTCGGACTCCAGGAAGCACTGACCGTCGGTGATGGAGATGACGTTGGTCGGAATGAACGCCGACACGTCGTTCGCCTTGGTCTCGACGATCGGGAGACCCGTCATCGAGCCCTTGCCCATCTCGTCCGAGAGCTTCGCGCAGCGCTCGAGCAGACGCGAGTGCAGGTAGAAGACGTCACCCGGGTAGGCCTCGCGCCCCGGCGGGCGGCGGAGCAGCAGGGACACGGCGCGGTAGGCGTCGGCCTGCTTCGAGAGGTCGTCGAAGATGATGAGGACGTGCTTGCCCTCGTACATCCACTGCTGGCCGATGGCCGAGCCGGTGTAGGGCGCCAGGTACTTGAAGCCCGCCGGGTCGGACGCCGGGGCGGCGACGATGGTCGTGTACTCGAGCGCGCCGGCCTCTTCGAGGGCACCGCGCACGGAGGCGATGGTGGAGCCCTTCTGACCGACGGCGACGTAGATGCAGCGCACCTGCTTGTTCACGTCGCCCGAGCGCCAGTTGTCGCGCTGGTTGATGATCGTGTCGACGGCCAGGGCGGTCTTGCCCGTCTGGCGGTCACCAATGATCAGCTGACGCTGGCCACGGCCGATCGGGGTCATCGCGTCGACGGCCTTGTAGCCGGTCTCCATCGGCTCGTGCACCGACTTGCGGTCCATGACCGTGGGGGCCTGCAGCTCGAGGGCGCGGCGTCCGGACGTCTCGATCTCGCCGAGACCGTCGATCGGGGTGCCGAGCGGGTCGACGACGCGGCCGAGGTAGCCCTCGCCCACCGCGACGGACAGGACCTCGCCGGTACGGGTGACCGGCTGGCCCTCTTCGATGCCGCTGAACTCGCCGAGTACGACGGCGCCGATCTCGCGCTCCTCAAGGTTGAGGGCGAGACCGAGGGTGCCGTCCTCGAACTTCAGCAGCTCGTTGGCCATGGCCGAGGGGAGGCCCTCGACCTTCGCGATGCCGTCACCGGCAACGGTGACCGAACCGACCTCCTCGCGCGAGGCCGCGTCCGGCTTGTACGCCTGGACAAAGTTCTCCAGTGCGTCCCGGATCTCCTCCGGCCGGATCGTGAGCTCCGCCATCTGGGTTCCCTGCTCTCCTTGTTGGGCCCGAAGTTTCACTTTGGGGGTCTGGGGACTCCCCCCAAGTAAGAGGTGAATCCTCTGCACGGCCCAACTAGGGCCGTAATTACAACGTTTTGCGTTAGTTCTAGCGCGCCATGCGGCGGTGTGCGTCCTCGAGGCGGTCCGCGATGCTGCCGTTGATGATCTCGTCGCCGACCTGCACCGTGATCCCGCCGAGGACCTCGGGGTCCACGTCGAGGTTCAGGTGCATCTGGCGGCCGTAGACCTTCGCGAGGGCGGCACCGAGGCGCTGCTTCTGCTGGTCCGAGAGCGGCACAGCCGAAGTGACCACTGCGACCATCCGGTCCCGGCGGTCCGCGGCCAGCTTGGAGAGGGACTCGAGTCCCGCTTCCAGGCTACGTCCACGGGGCGCGGTCACGAGGCGCTCGACGAGCCGCTCCGTGACCTCGTTGGCCCTGCCCCCGAGCAGGCTGCGCAGCAGCTCGCTCTTGGCGGCACCCGAGGCGGCGCGGTCGGTCAGCGCGGACCGGAGTCCGGTGTCCGAGGCGACGATCCGGCCGAACCGGAACAGCTCGTCCTCGACGTCGTCCAGCGCGCCGGACTTCTGCGCACCGGTCAGCTCGGCGAGGTTGGTGAGCTCCTCGAGGGAGTCCACCAGGTCACGCGACTGCGACCAGCGCGAGCGGACCAGGCCGGCCACCAGGTCAGCGGTCTCGCCGCCCACCTGCCCGCCGAGCAGCCGCCCGGCGAGCTCGGCCTTGGCCTCGCCGGACTGCGACGGGTCGGTCAGGACCCGGCGCAGCGAGACTTCGCGGTTGAACAGCGCGGTGACCGAGGCCAGCTCGTCCGCGAGCTGCTTGGCGTCGACCGACGTGTTGTCGGTCAGCGCGTCAAGACGCTCGCGCGCGGCGGCCAGGGCCTCGCGGCTAGCTCCGTGGGCTGTCATCGAGCAGCCTCGGCCTTCTCCTCGAGCTCGTCGAGGAAACGGTCGATGGTGCGGCTCTGCCGTGCCGAGTCCTCGAGGGACTCACCGACGAGCTTGCCGGCCAGGTCGGTGGCCAGCTGGCCCACGTCCTGACGCAGCGACTGCGCGGCGGCCTTGCGGTCGGCAGCGAGCTGCGTGTGACCGGCGGCGACGATCTCCTCGCGCTGCCGCTGGCCTTCGGCGCGCATCTCAGCGATGAGCGTGGCGCCCTGCTCCTGCGCCTCCTGGCGCAGACGCGCGGCCTCGTGCCGTGCCTCGGCGAGCTGAGCCTTGTACTGCTCAAGCACGCTCTGGGCCTCGGTCTGAGCGGCCTCGGCCTTCTCGATACCGCCTTCGATCGCCTCCCGGCGCTCTTCCAGAACCTTGTTGATGTTCGGGAGGAGCTTCTTCCAGAAGAAGAAGAAGACGATGGCGAAGGCGATGGCGCCGACGAGCAGCTCGGGGCCGGGCGGAATGAGCGGGTTCTGCTCTTCCTCGGCCGCCAGCTGTACCAGGTTGGCGATCACATCATTGCCTTTCGTCGAACGGGGCTAATCGTCTTGGGCGATCAGGAGCCGTAGACGAACGGCATGACGATGCCGATGAGGGCGAGCGCCTCACAGAAGGCGAAACCAAGGATCTGGTTGGCACGGATCAGGCCAGCGGCTTCAGGCTGACGGGCCAGCGCCTCGGTGCCCTTACCGAAGACGATGCCAACACCGATGCCGGGACCGATCGCGGCGAGACCGTAGCCGATGGAGCCGAGGGCCTTGATGTCACCCTGGAGGGCGGCGAGCTCGAGAGTCGCGGACATGCCGTTACTTCCTTCTCTTTCATGGACCGGTGGGGGTTGGCCACCGGGCGCTTAGGGGGTTGCTGACAGGGGCTCAGTGGTGCTCGGCGAGAGCGCCCTGAATGTACGAGCAGGCAAGCAGCACGAAGACGTACGCCTGAACGGCCTGCACGAAGAGTTCGAAGAGGATCATGGCCATCGTCATCACGAAGGAGACACCGGCGGCCGGGATCATGAAGCTGTTCAGCAGGTACCAGGAGGCGACGGTGAACATCACCAGCATCAGGTGACCGGCGAACATGTTGGCGAACAGTCGCACCGCGTGCGTGAACGGGCGCACCAGCAGGTTCGAGAAGAACTCGATGAACGACACGAGCCACTTGATCGGGCCGAGCGAGTTGTCGTAGCCCGTGATGTTCTTCCAGCCACCGACGAAGCCGTGCTTCTTGAAGGTGAGCGGCACCCAGATCAGGTACACGATGAGCGCGAGCACCACCGGGTACGCGAAGATCGACGCGACCGGGAACTGGGCCAGCGGAATCACGGACCAGATGTTCATGATCCAGATGAAGAAGAACAGCGACACCATGAGCGGGACGTACTTCTCGCCGTCCTTCTTGCCCATCGTCTCGTAGACGATCCCGCGGCGTACGAAGTCGTAGCCGGCCTCGCCCATCATCTGCAGCTTGCCCGGAACGACCTTGGCCTTGCCGAACGCCGCGTAGAAGAAGGTGATCACGACAAGAGTCGTGATCAAGGCAAGCAGCATCACCTTGTTGAACTCAAACCCACCGACGGTGGCGATCGGCTTGAAGAGGAACGAGTGCAGGCCCGGAGCCGGGAAGCCGCACCCGTTGTCGGACATGATCCGACAGCTCCAGTCAAAGGCGAGCTCAGTTTGGTCAGCACTCACCGCGGGCTCCTTCGGCGTGACGCATAGGTACGGCAACCTCGTTGTCGTGTCGGCGCGGCGCGCAGCCGCGGTTCGGCACCAGACTGGTGTTTCGGATGTGGGCGCGGCGTTCAGGCATCGAGCCTCGCGATCGTGCAGGCGTCAGCTCAGATGCCCGCGCCAGCAGTGCCGCAGTTGGCACCGGACGATAGCAGCATCTCGAACGCGCATTTATCCCGGCCCTACCCTTCACGTCGAGGACCCCGACTTCTCCGGCTTGTCCTTCTGCTCGGAGTCGGGTTCCACGTAAAGGATCTTGGCCTTCATGTGCGCACGGGCCTGTGCGGCCATCCACGTAATCGTCCCCGCGACGAGCGCGACGGCGAAGGCCTTGGGGTTGAAGAGCGTGGTGTCCTTGAACAGGCTCATGAAGATGAGGAGCAGCAGAAGCTGGGCGACATAGAGCATCATGCCCATCGCCTGGAACAGCTGCGGAAGTGACTTCGCCGTCCGCTGCAGGACGAACATGCCGAGTCCCATGAAAGCAATGACGACCACGGTGCCGATGACAGCGCCGAGAGCTCCCTTGCCACCCGCGACCACACCACTCACCACGGCGACGATCGCACCGACGGCGGCAGTGGGCACAGCGGACTGGAGAAGAGTTCGGGTGTCTTGAGACGGCATGGCGGCGCTCCGCTAACTGATGGGGGCAGGGTGTCGTCATGGACGAGCGTAGTCCGGGGTCGAGAGTGTCCCTCGGGCCAATGGACCGTCGCACTACGGTCCTTCGGCTCTATTCCCTGGTTTCGTGAACGGTATCACAAACTATTTGATGAGGTCTTTACCTGCTAGGTGTGCTCGCCGTCACACATGAGAGTTAATCCGCGCGTATGTGCACGCGGCGCGGCAACTTGTCTGGTATTGGGCGAGTTTGACGGTGGCGGTCAGGTCGACGAACCGGCCTTGCGCCGATCCTCCGGGCGCGAGCGGGTGCCAACCGCCGTCGCCCCGTTGACGTCTGACTCGACCGGAGGACGGTCGTCCCCCGCCACATCCGTCTCCCCCGTCGCCTCCGCCGCGGCGTCAGCGGCGGCCCTCCCGCGCCGCCGATAGCGCGGCGGCACGAAGGACTCGGCCCAGCCCGGGATGTGCGGCGTGAACCGCGGCAGCATGAGCAGCACGAGGCCCACCGCGCTCAGGGCGACGATGAGGAGCAGGATCCACATGCTGGCCGAGTGGACCGAGTAGGCCACCGTGCCGAAGCCGATCAGCGCCGACCAGAAGTACATGATCAGGACCGCACGGCTGTGGGAGTGGCCGATCTCCAGGAGACGGTGGTGGAGGTGGCCGCGGTCGGCGGCGAACGGGGACTTGCCGTTCCACGTACGCCGGACGATGGCGAGGACCAGGTCGGCGAACGGGATCGCGATGATCGTCAGCGGCATCAGGAGCGGGATGAAGACCGGGAGCATCGCGTGCGTGGCATCGCGGGTGCCTCCGAAGTTCAGGCTCAGGGCGTCGCCGTCGATCTGACCTGTGGCGGAAATCGCACCCGCCGCGAGCACCAGGCCGATCAGCATCGAGCCCGAGTCCCCCATGAAGATGCGGGCGGGATGGATGTTGTGCGGTAGGAATCCCAGGCACATGCCGATGAGGATCGCGGCGAAGAGCGTCGCGGGGGCCGCGGCCTCGATGCCGTAGCCGTACCAGATGCGGTAGGCGTAGAGGAAGAACGCCGTGGCCGCGATGCAGACCATGCCCGCGGCGAGGCCGTCGAGGCCGTCGACGAAGTTCACGGCGTTGATGGTGATGACGACGAGCGCGACCGTCAGGAGCGTGCCCTGGCCCTGGTCCAGGAGGACCATGCCGTAGCCCGGCACCGGGATCCACAGGATCGTCAGGCCCTGGAGGACCATGACGCCGGCCGCGATCATCTGGCCGCCCAGCTTGATCAGGGCGTCGATCTCGAACTTGTCGTCGAGGACGCCGATCAGCCAGATCAGCGCGGCACCTGAGAGCAGGGCGCGCGGTTCGTTGGACCGCTCGAAGACGTCGTTCAGATTCGGCAGGTGATCGGCGACGAGCAGACCGGCGCACAACCCGAAGAACATCGCGATACCGCCGAGCCGGGGCGTCGGCTCCCGGTGCACGTCGCGAGCGCGGATCTCCGGCATGGCGCCGGCCACGATCGCGAACTTCCGCACCGGGCCGGTCAGCAGGTAAGTCACCGCGGCCGTGATGCAGAGCGTCAGCAGGTATTCACGCACGGGCTTCCCCACAGGTATCGCTGGCCATCTCAGCCCCACACCCTAGCTCTGCGTGCATACGGTTGGGGACTTACGGGTAGCGACGATGGTTGCACGAGTACGCGCCTTCCTCTGACGCTGCTACCCCGACCTAGGCCGTATACGGCGGAAATCTGCCCACCAGTTCACGCACTTCCTCTCGTACTTTCGAGTCCCTCGTGCCCTTCGGGTCCTGGGAGTCGTCACGCAGCGCATCCGCGAAGAAGCCCGCGATCCGCACCATCTCCGCGTCGCCCATGCCCTGGCTGCTGACGGCCGCGGTGCCGAGCCGCAGGCCGCGGCCGTCGGCGTAGGGCAGGGCGCAGGTGTCGAGGACGAGGCCGCAGGCGGCGAGTCTGCCGCGGGCCGTGTGCGCGTCGATGCCCAGGGGCGCCGGGTCGACGAGGATCAGGTGCGTGTCCGTGCCGCCGGTGCTGATCGCGCAGCCCGCGGCGGCCAGGGTCTGGGCCAGGATGCGGGCGTTGGCGACGACCTGATGGGCGTACGCGGTGAAGGCGGGGGTCTCCGCCTCGCCGAACGCGACGGCCTTGGCGGCGATCGTGTGCATCTGCGCGCCGCCCTGGGTGAAGGGGAACACGGCCCGGTCGATACGTGACGCGAGCTCGGACCCGCACAGGATCAGGCCGCCGCGCGGGCCGCGGAGCACCTTGTGGGTCGTGGCGCAGACGACGTCGGCGTACGGCACGGGGCTCGGGGCCGCTCCCCCGGCGATCAGGCCGATCGGGTGGGCCGCGTCGGCGATGAGGTACGCGCCGACGTCGTCGGCGATGTCGCGGAAGGCCGCGTAGTCGATGTGCCGGGGGTAGGCGATGGAGCCGCAGACGATCGCCTTGGGCTTGTGCGAGCGGGCCAGGACGCGGACCTGGTCGTAGTCGATGAGGCCGCTCTCCGGGTCGACGCCGTAGCCCACGAAGTCGAACCAGCGCCCGGAGAAGTTCGCGGGCGAGCCGTGCGTGAGGTGGCCGCCGTACGGCAGGCCCATGGCAAGGACCGTGTCGCCGGGGCGCAGCAGCGCGGCGTACGCGGCGAGGACGGCGGAGGATCCTGAGTGGGGCTGCACATTGGCGTGCTCGGCGCCGAAGAGGGCCGTGGCGCGGTCGATGGCGATGCGCTCGGCGACGTCGACCAGCTCGCAGCCGCCGTGGTGGCGGGCGCCGGGGTAGCCCTCGGCGTACTTGTTGGCGAGCGGGGAGCCCAGGGCGGCGAGGACCGCCGGCGAGGTGAAGTTCTCGGCGGCGATGAGCTGGAGGGATGACGCCTGGCGATCCTGCTCGGCCAGCAGGACCTCCGCCATCTGGGGGTCCGCGCGGCGGAGCGCGGCGAAGTCAGCGGGCGCCGTCGGGGCGGCGGTGGGTGCGGTGCTGACCGGCATCTTGGGCTCCGGGCCTCGCGAGGGGTGAGGGTCCCTCCAATGTAGGCCTGCCACACGGTGCACGCGCGGCGTCGGACCGGATCTTTCACCGGCGTCGGGGAGAAAGGCTCAGGCCTTGGCCCGTACGCCCGTCAGCGCCGTCACCACCGGGTCGAGTGCTTCGTTGATCTCGTCGCCCACCGAGCGGAAGAAGGGCAGCGGCGCGCCGTAGGGGTCGTATACCTCGTCCGCCTCTGCCGTGGGCGCCAGGAGCCAGCCCCGCAGGGCCGCGGCGGCCCGCACCAGGGCGCGCGCCCGCGCCACCACGCCGCCGTCGACATCGGGCAGCGTCGCCGGGTCTATGGCCCGTACGAGGCGGGTGAACTCTTTGAGTGTGAAGGTGCGCAGCCCCGCCGAGTGGCCCATCGAGATGACCTGCGCCCGGTGGTCCCGGGTCGCCGTCAGGACGAGGTCGGCGCGGATGACGTGGTCGTCGAGGAGTTCGCGCCCCATGAAGCCGGAGGCGTCCGCGCCGAAGTCCGCGAGCACCGTCTCGGCGTTGGTCTCCATGGGGGCGCCCTCGTGCCCCCACGTGCCCGCGCTCTCCACGATCAGGCCGCCGGTGAAGGGATCGCCCAGGCGGTCGGCCAGGGCATGCCTGGTCAGCCGCTCGGTGATGGGCGAGCGGCACACATTTCCGGTGCTGACGTGGAGGATGCGGAACGAATCGGGATAAGCCGCTATGCCACGCCCCGTCTCAGGGGCTGTCAATTCGCCACCTCGAGGTCGGGTACCACCTTGCGGAGCTCCTCCGCGTCCAGGGCGCCCGCGCGCAGCAGCACCGGCACCTGGCCGGTGACGTCCACGATCGAGGAGGGGACGATGCCCGGCGTCTTGCCGCCGTCCAGGTACACGGAGACGGAGTCGCCGAGCATCTCCTGCGCGGCGTCACAGTCCTCCGGAGCGGGGTGTCCGGTGAGGTTCGCCGACGAGACGGCCATGGGGCCGACCTCGGTGAGCAGTTCGATGGCCACGGGGTGCAGCGGCATCCGGATCGCGACGGTCCCACGGGTGTCCCCGAGGTCCCACTGGAGCGACGGCTGCTGCTTGGCGACCAGGGTCAGCGCGCCGGGCCAGAAGGCGTCGACGAGCTCCCAGGCCGACTCGGAGAAGTCGGTGACCAGGCCGTGCAGCGTGTTCGGCGAGCCGATGAGGACCGGGGTCGGCATGTTGCGGCCACGGCCCTTGGCGTCGAGCAGGTCGGCGCAGGCCTCCGGCGTGAAGGCGTCGGCACCGATGCCGTAGACGGTGTCGGTGGGCAGGACGACCAGCTCGCCACGGCGGACGGCCGAAGCGGCCTCGCGCAGACCGGTCGTACGGTCGGTCGCGTCGTTGGTGTCGTATCGCCGTGCCATCAGCGGGCCTCCTCGTACACGTACTGCTGACTTGAAGTGGTGGTGCTCACGGCATCGCCTTGCGGGCGGTCGCGAACCTCGGCCGGTTGTTGAGGTCGGGGTGGTCGGCCGCGTCGGCCCAGCCACGCTCCTCGGTGAAGATCCACGGCACCTGGCCGCCCTGGGTGTCGGCGTGCTCGATGACGACGACGCCGCCGGGCCGCAGGAGGCGGTGTGCGGTGCGCTCGATGCCGCGGATCAGGTCGAGGCCGTCCTCGCCGGAGAAGAGCGACAGTTCCGGGTCGTAGTCCCGGGCTTCCGGAGCGACGTACTCCCACTCCGTGAGCGGGATGTACGGCGGGTTCGAGACGAGGAGGTCGACCTGGCCGTCCAGCTCCGGGAGGGCGTCACGCGCGTCGCCCTGGGAGAGCTTGACCCTGGACCCCTCGACGTTCTTCCGCGTCCACTTCAGGGCGTCCTCGGAGAGCTCCACGGCGTGCACGCGCGAGCGCGGGACCTCCTGCGCCATGGCCAGGGCGATGGCGCCGGACCCCGTACAGAGGTCGACGATGAGCGGCTCGACGACGTCCATCGCGCGCACCGCGTCTATGGCCCACCCGACGACCGACTCGGTCTCCGGCCGCGGCACGAAGACGCCGGGCCCGACCTGCAGTTCGAGGTAGCGGAAGAAGGCGCGCCCGGTGATGTGCTGGAGCGGTTCGCGGGCCTCGCGGCGCGCGATCGTCTCCCAGTAGCGGGCGTCGAAGTCAGAGTCCTTGACGGAGTGCAGCTCGCCCCGCTTGACGCCGTGCACGAAGGCGGCGAGCTCCTCCGCGTCGTTGCGCGGCGAGGGCACGCCGGCGTCGGCCAGCCGCTGGGTGGCCTGGGCCACTTCCGCGAGCAGCAGGTTCACGCTGGTCCTCCGGGGGGCAGTGCGGTTGTCGGGTGCTTAAGCTGCCGCGAGCTTGGCCGCGGAGTCCGCGTCGACGCAGGCCTGGATGACCGCGTCGAGGTCTCCGTCGAGCACCTGGTCCAAGTTGTACGCCTTGAAGCCGACACGGTGGTCCGAGATCCGGTTTTCCGGGAAGTTGTACGTCCGGATCTTCTCTGAGCGGTCGACGGTGCGGACCTGGCTGCGACGGGCGTCCGCGGCCTTGCTCTCCGCTTCCTCCTGAGCCGCGGCAAGGAGCCTGGAGCGCAGAATACGCATCGCCTGCTCCTTGTTCTGCAGCTGGCTCTTCTCGTTCTGGCAGGAGGCCACGACGCCGGTGGGCAGGTGCGTGATGCGCACCGCGGAGTCGGTGGTGTTGACGGACTGGCCGCCGGGGCCCGACGAGCGGTAGACGTCGATGCGCAGGTCGTTGGCGTGGATCTCCACGTCGACCTCCTCGGCCTCGGGCGTCACCAGGACACCGGCCGCGGAGGTGTGGATCCGGCCCTGCGACTCGGTCGAGGGCACGCGCTGCACGCGGTGCACGCCGCCCTCGTACTTCAGTCGCGCCCAGACGCCCTGTCCCGGCTCGGTCGCGCCGTTGCCGCCCTTGGTCTTCACGGCGACCTGGACGTCCTTGTAGCCGCCGAGCTCGGACTCGGTGGCGTCGATGATCTCGGTCTTCCAGCCCACGCGCTCCGCGTACCGCAGATACATGCGCAGGAGGTCGCCGGCGAAGAGCGCCGACTCGTCGCCGCCCGCGCCCGCCTTGACCTCGAGGATGACGTCCTTGTCGTCGCTGGGGTCGCGGGGCACCAGAAGAAGCCGCAGCTTCTCGGTGATCTCCTCGCGCTGCTTCTCCAGGTCCTTGACCTCCGCGGCGAACTCCGGGTCCTCCGCGGCCAGTTCACGGGCCGTCGTGATGTCCTCGCCGGTCTGCTTCCAGGCGCGGTACGTCGAGACGATCGGGGTCAGCTCGGCGTAGCGCTTGTTGAGCTTGCGCGCGTTGGCCTGGTCGGCGTGGACCGAGGGGTCCGCGAGCTTTGTCTCCAGATCGGCGTGCTCGCCGATCAGTTCCTCGACCGCCTCGAACATCGGGGTCTCCTGAGTTTTCTACGCGAAGGTACTGCGCAAGGGTTCTACGCGAAGGTGGCTGCTGCGATCAGACGGCAAAGCGCCGGTCCCAACCGCCCTCTCCCGAGGGCGGCCGAAGACCGGCGCAGTGGCTCGCTACTTGTTGGCGGCAGCCTTGCCGAAGCGGGCCTCGAAGCGGGCCACGCGGCCACCGGTGTCGAGGATCTTCTGCTTGCCCGTGTAGAACGGGTGGCACTCGGAGCAGACCTCGGCACGGACGGTGCCGCTGGCGATCGTGCTGCGGGTGGTGAACTCCGCGCCACAGGTGCAGCTGACCTGGGTCTCGAAGTACTCGGGGTGGATGTCGCGCTTCAAGGTGTCTCCTAGATTCGGGAGGGCGCCGGGTCGTACGCGCGGATTGCTCGTACGTGAACCGGGGCCGACGAACCAGTCTGCCAGGACTGGTCGCATCTGCCCAAACCGGGGTGGGTTCCGTTCTATTCCCGGCGGACTACTAACTCCGCTAGTTGCTGGTCACGACATCGCTTGCGTCGCCCTTGTCGCCCGCGGACTCCTCCGTGGCGGACTTGGGTATCGGCTTGTCGGCCTTGAGCGCCGCCCAGACCTGCCGGTCGGCCTTCTCCAGGGGAAGGACGCGGTTGGGGTCCGCGGGGTCGTACTGGATGGGCAGGGTGACCATCTTCATGTCGCCCGCGCCGATGCCCTTGAGGCCGCTCGCGAAGCCCGCGAGGCTCTTGACGTCGTTCAGGTCCGAGTCGGTGGTGATGGCGCTCGTCGCGTCGTTCGCGAGGTCGTAGAGCTTCTTCGGGTTGCTGAAGACTCCGACGTCCTTGACCTGGTTGATCAGGGCCTTGATGAAGGCCTGCTGCAGCTGGATGCGGCCGAGGTCGCTGCCGTCGCCGACGCCGTGCCGGGTGCGGACCAGGCCGAGGGCCTGCTCACCGGTGAGCTGGTGCGTGCCGGCCTCGAGATTCAGATGGCTGTCTTTGTCGTTGATGGCCTTCTTGGTGGTGATCTCGACGCCACCGAGGGTGTTGATGAGCTTCTTGAAGCCGGAGAAGTCGACCTCTACGTAGTGGTCCATCCGGATGCCGGACATCTTCTCGACGGTCTTGACGGCACAGGCGGGGCCGCCGACCTCGTACGCCGTGTTGAACATCTGCCGCTGTGCGCCCGGCTGCTCCTGACCGTCCTCGGTCGTGCAGTCGGGCCGGGTTATGAGGGTGTCGCGGGGTATCGAGACGACGCTGGCCGTCTTGTGGCCCTTGTTCACGTGCACGACCATCGCCGTGTCCGAGCGGGCGCCGCCCTCGTCCTTGCCGTACTTGGCGTTGTCGCCGGAGCGGGAGTCGGAGCCGAGGACGAGGATGTCCTGCGAGCCGTTGTCGACGTCCTTGGGGCGGTCCGTGCCGAGCGCCGCGTTGATGTCGACGCCCTTGATGTTGCCGTTGAGCTTGAAGTACACGAAGCCGAGGCCCGCACCGCCGAGGACGACCACCGATGCCGCGGTCCACGCGGTGACGACGAGGACCTTGCGGCGCTTGTCGCGCGGCTTGCGACGCCGACCGCCACCGCCCCGGGCGCGCTTCGGTGTCGTATCCGCGGATGCGCTCTCGTCGGTCATGTGCTCCTCAGTCCTCGTCGGGTCGGGTACCCCCTGCTTTCAGGGTCAGGCGCGGTTTGTCGTCACTTGTCAGACGTCGAAACCGAAAGAAGGGTTGCACAGCGGTTTGTGGGCGCCCCGGCGTGCGCTTGTGACGCATCGTGCACTCCTGCCCCGCCTTTCGAGCTTCTCACCTGCGGTTTTTTCCCTCGTGGGGCTACTGCCCGTGACCGTGAGAATCTCTTAGGTCTGTGGCCAAGGTCATTCAGCGCAAAGGGCCGCCCCCGTCGTGTGACGGGGGCGGCCCTTTGCGTGCGCGCGTCGCGCGAGGACTAGTCGTTGCCGTTGCCCGGCGTCGGCGTCGTCTTCGCGATCTGCATGAGGAACTCGGCGTTCGACTTCGTCTGCTTCATCTTGTCGAGAAGCAGCTCGATGGCCTGCTGCGAGTCGAGCGCGTGCAGCACCCGGCGCAGCTTCCAGACGATCGCCAGCTCTTCGCTGTTGAGCAGGATCTCTTCCTTGCGGGTGGAGGACGCGTCGACGTCCACCGCCGGGAAGATGCGCTTGTCGGAGAGCTTCCGGTCGAGCTTGAGCTCCATGTTGCCGGTGCCCTTGAACTCCTCGAAGATCACCTCGTCCATGCGCGAACCGGTGTCGACGAGCGCGGTGGCGAGGATGGTCAGCGAGCCGCCGTCCTCGATGTTGCGCGCCGCACCGAAGAAGCGCTTCGGCGGGTAGAGCGCGGTCGAGTCGACACCACCGGACAGGATGCGGCCGGAGGCCGGGGCCGCCAGGTTGTACGCACGGCCCAGGCGGGTGATCGAGTCGAGCAGCACGACCACGTCGTGACCCAGCTCCACGAGACGCTTTGCGCGCTCGATGGCCAGCTCGGCGACCGTGGTGTGGTCCTCGGCAGGACGGTCGAAGGTCGAGGAGATGACCTCGCCCTTCACCGACCGCTGCATGTCGGTGACCTCTTCCGGACGCTCGTCGACCAGGACGACCATCAGGTGGCACTCGGGGCTGTTCGTGGTGATCGCGTTGGCGACCGCCTGCATGATCATGGTCTTGCCGGTCTTCGGCGGAGCCACGATCAGGCCTCGCTGGCCCTTACCGATCGGCGACACGAGGTCGATGATGCGGGTGGTGAGCACGCCCGGGTCGGTCTCCAGACGGAGCCGGTCCTGCGGGTAAAGGGGCGTCAGCTTGTTGAACTCCGGTCGCCCGCGCCCGGATTCGGCTGCCATGCCGTTCGCCGAGTCGAGGCGGACGAGCGCGTTGAACTTCTCGCGGCGCTCGCCGTCCTTGGGCTGACGGACGGCGCCGGTGATGTGGTCACCCTTGCGCAGACCGTTCTTGCGGACCTGGGCGAGCGACACGTACACGTCGTTCGGGCCGGGGAGGTACCCCGAGGTCCGGATGAACGCGTAGTTGTCGAGGATGTCCAGGATGCCCGCGACAGGGATCAGTACGTCGTCGTCGGCGACCTGCGGCTCATTGGCGCCACCGAACTCGTCGCGGCCACGGCGGCCACGGCGGTCGCGGTAACGGCCACGGCGGCCACGGCGGCCACCCGCCTCGTCGTCGAAGTCGTCCTGCGGTCCGTTGTCCCGCTGGTCGCGCTGCTGACGGTCCTGGCGGTCGCCGCGGTCCTGACGGCCGCCGCCCTGCTGGCGGTTGCCGCCCTGCTGGTCGTCGCCCTTGTTGCCACGGCGGTCGCGGTCGCGGCCACGGCCCTGACGGTCGCGGCCCTGGCCCTGGCGGTCACGGCGGCCTTCGGCGTTGTTGTCGCCGGAGCCGTCGCCCTTGGCCTCGGACGGCGCGTCCGTCTTGGCCTCGGCCTTGGGCTCGCTCTTCGCCTCGGCGGCGATCGTCTCGGGGCTCCCCGCGTCGGCGGTGGCACGGCGACGGCGACGCTCGCCCTTGTCGGCACCCGCGGGCTGGCCCGGGATGTCGATCTGCTGCTGGGCGGCCTCGTCGGCCTTGCCGCCTGCGGGCTGCTCGGCCTTGTCGGCCTTGCTCGCCTTGGGGGCCTTCTCCGTGCCCGCCGCGGGCTCCTCGCCCGTCCGGGCCTTCGAGGTCGCGCGTCGCTTGGGCTTGGTCTCGGCGTCCGTGGCGGACGCGGACGGCGCGGCACTCTTGGCGGGGGCACCGCCTCCGGCCTGCGCCTCCTTGATGACCTCGATCAGCTGGCTCTTGCGCATCCGCGCGGTGCCCTTGATACCGAGGCCGGATGCGACCTGCTGCAGTTCCGCCAGCACCATGCCATCGAGGCCGGTGCCGCGGCGCCGCCGGGACCCGGCCGAAGCACCGGTGGCAGGCGCCGCAGAGGCGTCCGTGGCGGGCGTGTCGGCAGTCACGCCCATCAGATCGGTGGTGTCGCTCACGAAGGGTCCTTCCCTGGAGCGGACGTCGGCCTGTCTGGCTCGGCGACCGGTTGTGCTGTCCGGAGGTCCTGTGGTGTGTGGACCGTGCCGGGGCGGTGGTCCGCCAACGCGCGGCGGAAGAATTCACTGGTGATGGCGAGTCCCGGTGAGGTGCCACTGAGGTGCGGTGTCACTCGGCTCGGTCACGCCGGTTCCGGAGCGTGCTCGGCACCGCTCAGTGCGGGACACAGAGCAGTTTGGGAGGCTCCCGGAAGGATGGATGTCCCGGACGGGGACACGAAGCACCTCGCCATGGTGGGGTCGGGTGCAGACTTGAGGTTAACACTACCGGATCCAACAAACATTCCCCCTCTCTCATCCGGCTACCAGGTGTCAGGGCGCAAGCGGCAGCACGCTCGCACCCGTCGTGTCGAGCGCCAGACGGTTGGCCGCCCAGCCCTCTCCCGCAAGGCGTGCGACCTTGTCGGCCGCACTCTCGTCGGCCAGCGCGAGGACCGTGGGTCCCGCGCCGGAGATCATCGCCGGGACACCGTCCGCGCGCAGGCGTTCCACCAGGGCGGCGCTCTCCGGCATGGCGGGCGCGCGGTACTCCTGGTGGAGCCGGTCCTCGGTGGCGGGAAGCAGCAGCTCGGGGCGCCTTGTCAGGGCCTCGACGAGCAGTGCGGCCCGGCCGGCGTTGGCGGCGGCGTCCACGTGCGGGACAGTGCGCGGGAGCAGTCCGCGCGCCGTCTCGGTGAGGACGGGCTTTCCCGGTACGAAAACCACCGGAACGATGGAATCAGCAGGCTCCATCCTGATCGCCCGCGCCGCTCCCCCGTCCATCCAGGAGAGCGTGAAACCGCCGAGCAGGCAGGCGGCGACGTTGTCCGGGTGGCCCTCGATCTCGGTGGCGAGCTCCAGCAAGGCGTTGTCGTCGAGCCGGGCGTCACCGCCTATCGTCACGGCGCGTGCGGCGACGATGCCCGCGCAGATGGCGGCGGACGAGGAGCCGAGGCCCCGGCCGTGCGGAATGCGGTTGGCGCAGACGATTTCGAGCCCGCGCGGCTGTCCGCCGAGCAGGTCGAAGGCGGTACGCAGGGAACGTACAAGCAGGTGCGACTCGTCGCGCGGGAGGGTCTCGCTGCCCTCACCTGCGATGTCGATGTTCAGTCCGGTGTCGGCCACCCGTACGACGACGTCGTCGTACAGGCCAAGCGACAGGCCGAGGGCGTCGAAGCCCGGCCCGAGGTTGGCGCTGGTGGCGGGGACGCGCACCCGGACGGCGGCGGCGCGGAACGCGGGACCGGCCATCGCTCGATGACTCTCCTTGAGCTGCGATCTTTTGAGGACTTGCCACGTGATGAGGCACTACCCGAAGGCCGCTCTGCGGCAGCACCGCGGCATATGCGGCGGGGCGGGTTCGGTACAGCCTATCGAAGGAAGGTTCTGTGGCGACATAGGGCGCACAGGAGGCGCACGATGCGTGTCGTAAGCCCCCTGTGCACCCCCTATGCGGAGTTGCGGGTTTTCCAGGCGGTTATGCCCGCCGTACAGCTTCGGTTATCCCCGACCGGCATGGTTATGCCGGAAG
Source organism: Streptomyces sp. A18 (assembly GCF_059026065.1). Classification (NCBI taxonomy): domain Bacteria; kingdom Bacillati; phylum Actinomycetota; class Actinomycetes; order Kitasatosporales; family Streptomycetaceae; genus Streptomyces; species Streptomyces sp. A18. The sequence goes on from NZ_JBWLKL010000025.1 coordinate 106,487, forward strand.
CGGGACGATTACGCCAGACCCAGGCGCTCGGCTGCCGCGGCCGAGTCGACCGGAACCGTGACCGGCTGCGGTGCGCCCGCGACGGCCCAGTCCGGGTCCTTGAGGCCGTTTCCGGTGACGGTGCAGACGATGCGCTGCCCCTTGTCGACCTTGCCCTGCTCGGCCGCCTTCAGCAGACCGGCGACGGAAGCTGCCGACGCCGGCTCGACGAAGACACCCTCCTGGGACGCCAACAGCTTGTAGGCGCGCAGGATCTCACGGTCCGTCACCTCGTCGATGAAGCCGTGCGACTCGTCGCGCGCGTCGAGGGCGTACTGCCACGACGCGGGGTTGCCGATGCGAATCGCGGTGGCGATCGTCGACGGGTCCTTGACGATCTCGCCGCGCACGATGGGCGCGGAACCGGAAGCCTGGAAGCCCCACATGCGAGGAGTGCGCGTCGAGACCGAGTCGGCGGCGTACTCCTTGTAGCCCTTCCAATAGGCCGTGATGTTGCCCGCGTTGCCCACCGGCAGGACGTGGATGTCGGGGGCGTCACCGAGCGCGTCGACGATCTCGAACGCGGCGGTCTTCTGGCCCTCGATGCGGAACGGGTTGACCGAATTGACCAGCGCCACCGGGTAGTTCTCGGAGAGGGCGCGGGCGAGGTTCAGGCAGTCGTCGAAGTTGCCGTCGACCTGGAGGATCTTCGAGCCGTAGACGAGCGCCTGGCCCATCTTGCCGAGCGCGATCTTGCCCTGCGGCACGAGGACCGCGCAGACCATTCCCGCACGTACGGCATAGGCGGCGGCCGAGGCCGACGTGTTCCCGGTGGAGGCACAGATGACGGCCTTGGCGCCCTCCTCCTTGGCCTTCGTGATCGCCATCGTCATGCCGCGGTCCTTGAAGGACCCGGTCGGGTTGGCGCCCTCGACCTTGAGATGCACCTCGCAGCCCGTGCGCTCGGAGAGCACCTGCGCGGGCACGAGCGGTGTGCCGCCCTCGCGGAGCGTCACGACCGGCGTCGTGTCGGAGACGGGAAGACGGTCCCGGTACTCCTCGATGATTCCGCGCCATTGGTGGGTCATTGCTGCTTACTCCCCTTCAACCCGCATGATGCTGGCGACACCACGCACGGTGTCGAGATTCCGCAGCGCCTCGACGGTGCCGGTGAGGGCGGCGTCGGGCGCGCGGTGGGTGACGACGACGAGGGAGGCCTCGCCGTCCTTGCCCGTCTGACGGACCGTATCGATCGATACGCCGTGCTCGGCGAAGACCGTCGCGACCTGGGCGAGGACACCCGGCTTGTCGGCTACGTCGAGGCTGATGTGGTACCGCGTGACGACCTCGCCCATGGAGCTCACGGGCAGCTGGGTGTACGCGGATTCACCGGGCCCGGTGGCTTCGCCGAGCTTGTTCCGGCAGACGGCGACGAGGTCGCCGAGTACGGCGGACGCGGTGGGGGCGCCACCCGCGCCGGGCCCGTAGAACATGAGCTGACCAGCGGCCTCCGCTTCCACGAAGACGGCGTTGTACGCCTCACGGACCGACGCCAGCGGATGGCTGAGCGGAATCATCGCGGGGTGCACGCGCGCGGTGACGGACCCGCCGTGGGCGGCGCGCTCACAGATGGCGAGGAGCTTGATGGTGCAGCCCATACGCTTCGCGGACGCGAAGTCGGCGGCGGTCACCTCGGTCATGCCCTCGCGGTAGACGTCGTCGAGACGCACGCGCGTGTGGAAGGCGATGCCGGCGAGGATCGCGGCCTTGGCGGCGGCGTCGAAGCCTTCGACGTCGGCGGTCGGGTCGGCTTCGGCATACCCGAGCGCGGTGGCCTCGTCGAGCGCTTCCTGATACCCGGCACCGGTGGTGTCCATGGCGTCGAGGATGAAGTTGGTGGTTCCGTTCACGATCCCGAGAACGCGATTCACCTTGTCCCCGACCAGGGACTCGCGCAACGGCCGGATCAGCGGAATGGCACCGGCGACGGCGGCCTCGTAATAAAGGTCCCGGCCGTGCTCCTCGGCGGCGGCGTGCAGCGCGGCGCCGTCCTGCGCGATGAGCGCCTTGTTGGCGGAGACGACGGAGGCGCCGTGCTCGAAGGCGGTGGTGATGAGGGTCTTGGCGGGCTCGATGCCGCCGATGACCTCGACGATGACGTCGATGTCCCCGCGTTTGACCAGTGCGGTCGCGTCGGTGGTGACGAGGGAAGGATCGATTCCCTCACGCACCTTCGAGGGGCGGCGGACGGCCACCCCGGCGAGCTCCACCGGGGCGCCGATCCGAGCCGTGAGGTCGTCGGCATGCGTCGTCATGATGCGCGCCACCTCTGAGCCGACAACCCCACAGCCCAGCAGCGCCACCTTCAGCGGACGCGTACGCATCATCCGACCTCACTTCTCATACATCTACAGTGGGACCAGTCTCGCCCACCGGATCGCAGTTTCCGTCCGCGGTCCGGATCGTGAGACATCTATTTCACTGGCCGATACTCTGCCAGACGCCGTTTCCCGGCGTTTTTTCTTCAGCCGACATCGAGACGCAGGAGATCCTCCTCCGTCTCGCGCCGGACGATCACCCGCGCCTCACCATCCCGCACGGCGACGACCGGCGGGCGGAGGGCGTGGTTGTAGTTGCTCGCCATGGAGCGGCAGTACGCGCCGGTCGCGGGCACGGCGATGAGATCGCCGGGCGCGATGTCGGCCGGAAGGAACGCGTCCTTCACCACGATGTCCCCGCTCTCGCAGTGCTTGCCGACGACGCGGACGAGCATGGGCTCGGCGTCGGACTCACGCGAGACGAGCGCGACGCTGTACTCGGCGTCGTAGAGCGCGGTACGGATGTTGTCGGACATGCCGCCGTCGACGGAGACGTACGTACGCAGGCCTTCGAGGGGCTTGACGGTGCCGACTTCGTACAGCGTGAAGGCGGTGGGACCGACGATGGCCCGTCCGGGCTCGACGGAGATCCGAGGGGTGCGCAGGCCTGAGGCCTCACACTCGCGCGTGACGATCTCGCCGAGCGCCTTGGCGATCTCGTGCGGCTCGCGGGGGTCGTCCTCGGAGGTGTAGGCGATGCCGAGCCCGCCGCCGAGGTCGATCTCGGGCAGCTCGACGCCGTGCTCGTCACGGATCTCGGCGAGCAGCTGGACGACGCGTCGCGCGGAGACCTCGAATCCGGCCATGTCGAAGATCTGCGATCCGATGTGGCTGTGCACGCCGATGAGCTCGAGCCCGTCGAGCTGAAGGGCCCTGCGCACGGCTTCGGCGGCCTGTCCCCCGGCCAGCGCGATACCGAACTTCTGGTCCTCGTGGGCGGTGGCGATGAACTCGTGGGTGTGGGCCTCGACGCCGACGGTCACGCGGATCTGCACGCGCTGGCGGGTGCCGAGCCGGTCGGCGATGTGGGCGACGCGCACGATCTCCTGGAAGGAGTCGAGCACGATGCGCCCGACACCGGCCTCGATGGCCCGCTCGATCTCGCCCTCGGTCTTGTTGTTGCCGTGGAAGGCGATGCGGTCGGCGGGCATGCCGGCGGCGAGAGCGGTGGCGAGCTCGCCACCGCTGCACACATCGAGATTGAGCCCTTCCTCGTGCAGCCACCGCACGACGGCACGCGAGAGGAAGGCCTTCCCCGCGTAGAAGACGTCGGCGTCGGAGCCGAAGGCACCGCGCCAGGCGTGGCAGCGGGCGCGGAAGTCGGCCTCGTCGAGGAAGTAGGCGGGGGTGCCGAACTCCTCGGCGAGGCGGGTCACCTCGATCCCGCCGACGGTGACGACACCATCGGCATTGCGCCCGACGGTCTGCGCCCAGACCTTCGGGTCGAGGGAGTTCAGGTCGGCGGCCGGGGCGGTGTAGTGCCCTTCGGGTACTACGTCGGCGTGGCGGGGCCCGGCGGGGTGCGCGGAACGGCTCATGTCGCGTTCGTCTCTCTCACTTCATTCACGTCTGACTTCACGTGTCACACGTACTCGGGGGCACTGATGCCGAGCAGGGACAGGCCGCCTGCGAGCACCGTCCCGGCGGCTTCGGCGAGCGCGAGCCGGGCGCGGTGGGCGGCCGAGGGTTTCTCGTCACCAAGCGGCAGAACACTTGCCTGGAAGACGAGGAAGGCATCGGCGGTGACGACGAGATGCCGGGCGAGGCGGTCGGGTGCGCGGTGGCGGGCGGCGGCGGCCAGGACGCGGGGATGATCGGCGAGGGCGTCGAGAAGGGCCTGCGCCTCCGCCTGCGTCTGTGTCTGCGCCTCTTCGCCTATCTGGCCGGGGGTGCTGTGGAAACCGAGGGCGGCGGCGTTGCGCGTGAGGGCGCGGGTACGGGAGTAGGCGTACCGCACGCGGAAGAGGGGGTTGGCCTCTCGCTGGACGAGGTGCTCGTCGCCGATGCGGGGCCGGTCATGGGCGGCAGGGTGCAGAAGGGCCCAGCGGGCGGCGTCGGGGCCGAGGGGGATGGGGTCGGCAGGGGCGGGGACAGGGCGGAGGGTGTGCATCTCCGCCATCTCCGCCATCTCCGCGGGGGGCTTCCCGTACGCGTCGACCTGGACGCCCAGGGCTTCCCAGGCGGGGTCGGGGGCTTCGTCGCAGGTGTTGCGTACGAGGGCGCCCTGGGAGCGAAGGATGCGGCGCAGGGAGTCGGCGATGACGGCGGCGCGGACTTCGCGGGGGAAGTGGAGCTGGTGGGCTTCGCCGGTGCCGGGGTGGACGTGGCCGTAGGCGGCGCCGCGGGTGAGGACGTCACGGACGAGGTCGGCGGAGGGGCCGCCTCGTTCGAGGGTGATGTTGAGGAAGCCGGGCCCGGTGATGTCGATGGCGGCGATGCCGGGCTCCCCGGCGAGCCGCGGCGACAGCACTTCGGCCACTTGCAGGGGTGACCGCCCGGCGGCACGGGCGACCTGAAGGGCGACGTTGGTGGCGTAGTCCCCGCACCCACCGGCCCGCGGCCGCTCGACGACGACCCGCCGGTCCACGCCCTCGTCACCGAGGTCACCGAGGTCACCGAGGTCACCGAGGCCACTGAGCTCGCCGTCGTCGACGGCACGGCGCATGGCGCGCAGCACGGTGCGGGAGAGCTCGACGGGGGTCACGGGACAAGCGTATGGGAGGAGGGGGGTAGGGACGCGACCTGGTTTCCCCGATGGTCCGGGATGTGGACGGGGAGGGACGGGTTCCGGGTTCCAGGTTCCGAGCTCCAGGGGGAGGTGGCTTTCGGGGCGGGCCGGTCGGCGGCTCCGACGGCCCCGACTGCTCCGACAGCCCCGACAGCCCCGACAGCTCCGACAGCTCCGACAGCTCCGACAGCTGTGGTGACGGCCGCGGGTCAGCCGCCGGGGCGGCCCGCGCGCTCGGCCTCTCCGGTGGCGCCGAGATCACGGCCGAGGGCACTGCGCCCGACCACACCCTCGCTCTCACCTCCGTCACGACCGAACTCCATCAACTGCCTTACGATGCCCAGTAGTTCGGCAGGTTCGAAGGGCTTGGCGAGGAACGCGTCCACCCCGACCTCGAGCCCGCTCTCCACCTCATACTGGGTGCAGGCACTGACGATGACGATGGGGAGATTCCGGGTCCGCGGATCGGAACGCAGCCGGGCCGCGGTACGGAGCCCGTCAAGACGGGGCATCACCACGTCGAGCGTGACGACATCGGGCCTGACCTGGTTCACCATGTCCAGGCATTCGGCACCATCGGCCGCGGTCACGACCTCGAAGCCCTCCAGCTCGAGGTTGACCCTGATCAGTTGCCGGATGACCTTGTTGTCGTCCACAACAAGCACGCGGCCGGACACGCCTGACACAACTCGAGAGTAGGTCCGCGCCCGCCACCGCGTCCGGGTTTTCCCCACTTCCGCCCCGTGCGGGGGAGTCGACCGGGGGCCCGGCGTGGCGCCAAAGGTGACCCCTGGGACACAGGGTGCGGATGCGCCCGCGCTCACGGCCACGGAGTGCGGAAATACCTGTTCATGGGGAGCCGTTAGGAGCTGGTAGGGTTCTACACGTCGCCGGGCAACCGCGCCGACACGCCCCCGTAGCTCAGGGGATAGAGCAACGGCCTCCGGAGCCGTGTGCGCAGGTTCGAATCCTGCCGGGGGCACCTTGTATTGGGTGTCCAAGACCCCGTCAGCAGCGGAAACGCTGAGGCCGGGGTCTTCGCGTATCTCCTCGCGGGCAGTCGTCCGCCTCATGCGTCACCGGGTCACCGCGTCAGGGTTCTATGAGGCCCGCTCGGATTGCGTAGCGTGTGAGTTCCAAGCGGTTGCGCAGGCCCAGTTTGTGGAGCAGGTTCGCTCTGTGGCGGTGGACCGTTTTGATGCTGATGAAGAGCATCTCGGCGATCTCCTTCGACGAGTGGCCCTCGGCGACCAATTTGAGGACCTCCTCCTCGCGTGCCGTCAGTACCTGGTCGGGCGGCTCCTCGCCCTGGCGTACGCGGTCCAGGTAGTTGCGGATCAGCGCGGTGACCGCGCCCGGGTAGAGGAAAGGCTCGTCTCGCATCGCTGCTCGGCAGGCTGCGACCAGGTCGCGGTCGGCCACCGACTTCAGGACGTAGCCGCTGGCGCCCGCCTTCAGAGCCTGGAAGAAGTACTGCTCGTTGTCGTGCATCGTGAGCATGAGTACGCGTACGCCCGGCTTCAGCGCGGCGAGTTCGCGTGCCGCCTGCAGTCCGGTCATCCGGGGCATCGCGATGTCCAGGACCGCCAGGTCGACCTCGTGCGTGCGCGCCAGGGCGATGGCCTCCGCGCCGTCCCCGGCCTCCGCCACGACCTCGAGGTCCGGCTCGCGGTCGAGGATGAGCCGCACCCCGCGACGCACCAGCGCGTGGTCGTCGGCGAGGAGGATGCGGATCCTGGGCCTCGTGTCAGTGGTCGTACTCATTTCGCACTCATTTTGTTCGTGCTCATGTGGTTGGGGTCACGCCTCGGCACCTTCAGCCTGACCTCCGTACCCGCCTGCGGGCGCGGCGTGACGTCCAGCGTCGCCCCGATGAACAGTGCCCGTTCGCGCATCCCCCTGATGCCCGCCCCCTCGTGGGCGACCCCGGTGCCCCGGCCGTCGTCCGCGACCGACAGCACCACCGCGCCGTCGGCCCGGCGCAGGGTCACGTCGACCCGGGTCGCCTCGGCGTGGCGGGCCGCGTTGGTCAGGGCTTCCTGCGCCACCCGGTAGAGGACCAGTTCCGTCTGTTGGTCCAGTGGGGGCAGGTCCGAGTCGAAGCTGCGCGTCACGCGCAGCCCCGCGTGCGTGGCGAACTCTGTGGTCAGGGACGTCAGGGCGCTGATCAGGCCGAGGTCGTCCAGGACGCCCGGTCGCAGTCTGCGTACCAGGCGGCGTACTTCGTCCAGGCTCCCCCGGGTGATCTCCTGCGCCTGCTGCAGCTCGCCGCGCAGGGGTTCTTCCGCCTCGTCCGACGCCCGCTTCAGGGACAGGAGGACCGCGGTCATGGTCTGGCCGACCTCGTCGTGGAGTTCCTGGGCGATGCGGCGTCGTTCGGATTCCTGAGCGAGCAGGACGCGGGCGCTGCTTGCCGCCCGCTCCTGCTCCAGCCGTTCGAGCATCGCGTTGAAGGTGCGGATCAGCTCGGCGGTCTCGCCTCCGCCCTGCTCCGGCAGGCGGTGGCCGGGGCGCAGCAGGTCGACGGTGGTCATCAGCCGGGTGAGGCGGTCGAGCGGGGTGAGGCCGATCCGCAGCAGGGCCGCGTTGGCGACCAGCATGACGGCCAGGCCGGCCACGAGGATGACCGCCTCGGTCAGGACCACCGGCACGGAGACGGTCACCGGGGCCCACAGCAGCAGGGCGGTAGCGCTCCCCAGCACTACCGCGTTGAGCGCGAAGATCCGCCAGAACAGGGACAACGGGTGGTGCCTTCCGCTTTCTTGCTTCTTTTTCTTGCTTCTTCGTGCTTCTTCTTCTTGCTTCTTTGAGCCGTAGCCATCCATCTTTGCCCGGTTGCCGTCCAGCCTGCCCGTTCCCCTTCTGTCCGTCGATGGGGCGCAATGCCCATTTCCGCGATGGGGCCCGGGGGCCGCCGTAGATGGGTATCGCGCCCGATGGGTTTCGTGCGGCTCATCGGCGACGGTGAGGGCATGACCCAAGTTGAAGCCCTTCGGTGCCTGGAACACGAGCGTGCCACCCGCCTCGCGCAGTTGCGTGCCATCGGCGAGGCCGGGCATGAGGCGGAGGAACAGGTGATGGCGGCGCAGAGGGAGACCATCGAGCGCGTCCTCAAAGAGGTCGAGGCCGCCTTCGACCGTGTCCAGGACGGCAGTTACGGGACGTGCCCCGGCTGCTCCCAGCCCATCCCGGTCGCGCGTCTGGAGATCCTGCCGTACACGCAGTTCTGCGTTCCCTGCCAGCGCAAGGCCGGCTGACGACCGCCCGGCCCGCCCCTCCTCCGTCTCCCGCCCTGCCCTCTCCCGCCCTGCCCTAGGGGTGAAGTGGTGAACCACCAGATCATCGAAGACGACCTCAGCACCGCGGATGGCCCCAGCACCTGTGCGGACCTGCCTCCCGTGCCCCCTACGGACAGGCTCCTCGACCGGCGGACATCGCCTCGCCGATCCCCCGTCCCCGCCCCGGTCCCCGCCCCCGTCCCCGCCCGGCACCGCTCGTGGCCCTGGTGCCGGCAGTGTTCGGGCATTGCTCTCGACCTGGGCAGCGCCCGGACCCGTGCCTGGACGTCCGGGCAGCGCATGATCCTCGACGTACCCACCGTGACCTTTCACGGCGCCGGCGCCGTGTATCCGATCCGACGCGGCGCCATCGTCGACACCCCCGGAACGGCCCGGATGCTCGACCGGCTGCTCGGCCACCGCATGCCCCGCTTCGGCCGCCCGCTGCTCATCCTGACCGCACCCGTACTGGGCGGCGTCGCCTACCGGGCCGAGGCCCGCCTCGCCGTCGAGGTGCTCCGCCCGCGCACCGTGCTGACCATCCCCACCGCGCGGGCCGTTGCCGCGGCCGCGGACGCCGATCCGGGCCGCCCCCTGCTCGTCGTGGACATCGGAGCGCACCTCACCGAGGTCGCCCTCCTCGCCGACGGCGCGGTGATCGACGCCCGTCACACCGCCCTGGGGACGAGCGATCTCCCGGACACTCCCCTGGCCGCACCGCCGCCCACCCCGATCACCGACGGGGTCGTCGCGATGGTGACCGCGATGCGCGAACAGGACCGCACGTCCCGGACCCTCGAAGCCCTCCGCCGCGGCGCACTGCTCGCCGGTGGTGGCGCGCTGCTCCCCGACATCAGCCACCTTCTCGCCGAACAACTGCGCGCCCCCATCCAGCCCCTGACCGCGCCGCACACCGCGGCGGTCCGCGGCGCGGCCAAGCTCCTCCGCGCCGCGCACGCCCACCCCTCCGTCACCGGATGAACCGACACCGGTGACACCGGATGACCCCGCACCAGCTTCACCAGGCCCCACAAGCGCCCAAGGAGAGCCCCGTGGCCGGCCCCATCCCCCCGGCACAGCCGCCGCCCGAAGAGCCCCCGCGCATTCCGCACACCCTGCTGTGGCGCTGGCGGCGCAACCCGCTGCGCCGCCGCACCGATCTCGTACAGGCGTGGATCGCGGTAACGCTGTTCCTGACCGTCCTGACCGCCACCCCGGCCGCCGTCGTCCTGGTCGGCGACGCGGCCCGCCGCCACATGGAACGGACGGCCGAGTACCAGGCCGAGACCCGGCACCACACCACCGCCGTCCTCGTCCACGACGCGCCCCGCCACCCCGAGCCCGGGTCGGCCGAGGCGAAAGGGACCCTCTACCCGGTGAGCGTCCGCTTCACGGACCGACACGGGGAGACGCGCACCGCGGAAGCGGACGTCGAACCCGCCCTGACCGCCGGGAACACCATCGCCGTATGGGTCAGCGACGAAGGAAAGGTCACCGACCCGCCCCTGACCGAGCAGGAGGTCCGCGACCACACCAGGGGCTACACGGTCCTGGCCGCCATCGCCGTCCCCATCCTGGGCGCCGCCGCGTACGCCTGCGCCCACCGCAGGCTGGAGCGGCACAACCTCGCCCAGTGGGGAACGGCCTGGGCCCGCACCGCCCCCCGGTGGACCACCTCGCCCTAGGGCCCTAGCTCCGGCGGATGGGCGGCAGTTCGTACGTCCCGTCGAAGACCGCGGCCCGGGGCGTGTACATCCGCAGGATGGGCCGGAAGCGGCCGCCGGGGGTGGGCAGCCAGTTCGCGGCCGTCTTGTCGTCGGTGGGGCGCTGCGGCTGGAGGAGGAGGGTGAGGGAGCCGTCGTCGCCGTAGCTCAGGCCCGGGGTGCGGTCACCGATGGAGTAGCGCTCGATGGGGTTGTCGACCAGGTAGTAGTCCGGCAGGTCGTACATCGTGATCGACCAGAACGCATCGACCGGCGGCGGCTTCTCGAAGCGCAGGGTGTACGACTGCTCGCCCTCCAGGGGCTGTCCGTCGCCGTCGTCCCACGCCATCGCGTACGCCGCCTCATATCCGTGGTTGCCCCAGAGCGCGGTACGGGCCGACGTGGCGCGCACCATGCGGCCCAACTCCCGGTCCGTGCAAATCCATTGGGAGTCCTTGAGTGTGCCGACCTCGAAGTGGTCGGCGTTGTAGTCGAAGGCGTGATACGTCAGCTTCCAGCCGTTCTGCTCCGCGCCCTCCCCGTGGGTGGACTCCTGCTCGACCTTCTCCTTGCCCGCGGCGAATCCTGCGCGCAGCGCTTCGGCGAGCTCCGGCTGCGGCTGTGCGTAGGGGCTCGTCATGTCCAACAGGCCGAGCGGGGCGAAGCGTTGCTGGTACTGCAGGTCCGCGGGCGCGGGCGGGAAGGCGGCCATGCGGGCGCGCAGCTTCTCGTAGAAGAGGAGCTCCGGTTCGTCGTCGGGGATGTACGTGTAGGTCGGCAGCCCGCGGGGCTCGCCGGATGCCGTCCAGTACGGCTCAAGGAGCGTGTCCTCCTGCAGCGCGCGCACGGCCGCGACATCGTCCGGCCCGGCGCATGCCCACCGCCCGACGATCGACGCCACCTCGGTCGGTACGGAGATCCGGGTCGCGCCCAGCGGCACGTCCTCGTCCCAGCCGGGCGGCGTGAGCAGGTAGCTGGCGGCACCGGTGCCGGTGGCTCGGCGGCCCACGTACGCGAAGTTGTTGGTCCACGCGTCCACGAACTGGAGGACGTAGTAGCGGCCGTCGGTGTCCGGCACCGTCAGGAGCAGGGCGCCACCTGAGAGGTCGAGCTGCGCCACCGAGTAGATGGTGTCGTTGTTGACGCTCACGAAGGGGTCGTCGGGTCCCGCAAGTCTGCTCGCGTGGCTGAACTCGTTGAACGGCGCGGCGGCCACCGAGCCCATGCCCTTGCGGGAGAAGCGGTCGACTTCGTCGAGGTTGAGCACCATCGGGTAGCCGTAGATGTACGCCTCGGCCGCCAGCGCCTGGAGATCGGTCGTGCCGTCGGTCATGCCGCCGCCTTCTCGTGATCGTTCGTGATCAAGGTGCTACGGCCATCGTCGGGCCGCCGTGCCCCTCCTGCCACTCCTGCGCTCCACGCGGCGTGGCGCGCCTGCGGAGGGGGCGGTGGGGTCACTCCGGCGTGCCCGGGGGTGGGGGTGCCTGATCGCCGAAGCGGCGCTCGAACTTGGCCACCTGGCCCTCGGAGTCGACCACTCGGGCGCGGCCCGTGTAGAAGGGGTGGCTCTCGGAGGAGATCTCCACCTCCACCAGCGGGTACGTCTCGCCGTCGTCCCACTCGATGGTCTGGTCGCTCTCGGCGGTGGAACGCGTGAGGAAGGCGTAGCCCGCCGAGCGGTCCCGGAAGACGACGGGGCGGTAGGTGTGGTCCTTGTCCTGGGTCATTCCTCAAGGTTCACCGCGTACGGGCGCGGGGGCTAGCCCGGGGGCTCCACGCGGGCGAAGCGGTGGCCTCCGGCCCGGAGCAGTGCCCTCCCCCCGGCGGTGTCACCTTGCCGAACGGGCCTCTCCCACCCAACCGCCCGATCACCCCGCATCCGCCCCTCGCCGAACAAGCCTTTCCCGCCCACCCGCCCGATTGCCCCGCAGCGACAA
>NZ_JBWLKL010000026.1:0-117516 GCF_059026065.1 Streptomyces sp. A18
CTTCACCGGCGAGACCGCCACATGCAGGGTGTCGACGAGATCGGCGTCCAGGAACTCCCGGATGACGGTGGCCCCGCCGCCGAGCCGGACGTCCTTGCCCTGCGCGGCTTCCCGCGCCTGCTCGAGGACCGTCGCGGGGTCGCCGTCGACGAAGTGGAACGTGGTGTCGGAGAGCGTGAACGAAGGGCGCAGGTGGTGGGTCATCACGAACACCGGGGTGTGGAACGGGGGTTCGTCGCCCCACCAGCCCTGCCACTCATGATCCTGCCAGGGCCCGCGCTGGGGACCGAACTTGTTGCGGCCCATGATCTCGGCGCCGATGTTGTGCGAGAAGTCCCGCGTCAAGTAGTCGTCCAGGCCCCGACTCCCCCCGGGGTCGGTGCGATTGGGCCAGCTCGCCGTGGCACCGGCCCAGGCGAACATCTCGCCGGGATCAACATGGCCGAACGGCCTCTCCAGGCTCTGATCCTCACCGGCCCCGATCCCGTCACTGGAGACATTGAAGTTCTGGACCCTCAACAGCTGAGGCACGTGTTCCTCCTGTGGTGTCGACAACGGTGGGCAGACTCTCCGGGCCGGGAAAACTCATCGGCAGGGGCCCGGACGACCGGCCCATCGCTCAGTCCTGCCAGGTCCAGTCCCGCACTTCCGGCAGGTCCACACCGTACGTACGCACGTAAGCGTGGTGGCGCAGCCGCATGTCGTCCATCCGCTGACGCACCTCGACCGCGCGGACGCCCAGGCCGGGCACCCGGTCGATGACGTCCATCACCAGCCGGTAGCGGTCCAGGTCGTTGGCGACCACCATGTCGAAGGGCGTGGTGGTCGTGCCGCGTTCCTTGTATCCGCGCACATGGAGGTGCGGGTGGACCGCGCGCCGGTACGCCAGCCGGTGCACCAGCCACGGGTAGCCGTGGAAGCCGAAGATCACCGGCTTGTCGCGGGTGAACAGCGCGTCGAACTCCGCGTCCGGCATGCCGTGCGGATGCTCGCCCTCCGGCATCAGGCGCGCGATGTCCACCACGTTGACCACACGCACCGCCAGTTCCGGCAGGTGACTGCGGAGCAGGCTCGCCGCCGCGAGCACCTCCAGGGTGGGCACATCACCGGCGCAGGCCAGTACGACGTCCGGCTCCCGCTCACTGGACTCGCTGCCGGCCCAGGTCCACACCCCTACGCCCCGCGCGCAGTGCGCCCGTGCTTCGTCCAGGCTCAGCCAGTCGAAGCCGGGCTGTTTGCCGGCCACGATCACATTCACGTAGTCGCGTGAGGCGAGGCAGTGCTCGGCGGTGGACAGCAGCGTGTTGGTGTCCGGTGGCAGGTAGACCCGCACGGCCTCCGGGCTCTTGTTGAGTACGTGTCCGATGAATCCGGGGTCCTGGTGCGAGAAGCCGTTGTGGTCCTGGCGCCAGACGTGGGAGGTCAGCAGGTAGTTCAGCGAGGCGATCGGCGCCCGCCAGGGCAACTCGCGGGTGGTGCGCAGCCACTTGATGTGCTGGTTGACCATCGAGTCGACGATGTGCACGAATGCCTCGTAGCAGGAGAAGAGACCGTGACGCCCCGTCAGGAGGTATCCCTCCAGCCACCCTTGGCAGGTGTGTTCGGAGAGGATCTCCATCACTCTGCCGTGCCGGGAGAGGTGTTCGTCCACCTCATGGATCTCTTCCTGCCAGGCCTTGCCCGACGCCCCGTAGACCTCGTCGAGCCGGTTGGACGCGGTCTCGTCCGGGCCGACGAGCCGGAAGTCGCGCCGTTCGGCGGTGTCGGCCATCACTTGCCGCAGGTAGGCGCCGAGCACACGGGTCGGCTCGTGCAGGGTGGCGCCCGGCTTGTCCACGTCGACGGCGAAGGCGTCGAGCGGCTTCAGCGGCAGTGAGCGCAGGAGCAGCCCGCCGTTGGCGTGCGGGTTGGCGCCGAGGCGCAGCGTGCCCTGCGGGGCGAGGTCGACGAGTCCGGCGGCCGGGCGCCCCTGGGCGTCGAAGAGTTCATCGGGCCGGTAGGAGCGCAGCCATTCCTCCAGCTGGTGGCGGTGGTCGGCGCTCTCCCGGACGTTGGCGAGCGGCACTTGGTGGGACCGCCAGGTGCCCTCCACCGGTTGACCGTCCACCGTCTTGGGGCCGGTCCAGCCCTTCGGCGTACGGAGGACGATCATGGGCCAGCGGGGCGCGGGCGCGTCCTTCGCGCGCTCGGTGTCTCCCTCGGACCTGGCCGCCCGCTGAATCGAGGCGATGCTGTCGAGGCAGCGGTCCATGGCGAGCGCGAAGTCCCGGTGGACCGTCATGGGGTCGTCGCCGGTGACGTGCACGGGCTCGTATCCGTAGCCGCGCATCAGCTCGTCGAGCTGCTCCTCGGGCATCCGGGCCGGGATCGTCGGGTTGGCGATCTTGTAGCCGTTGAGGTGCAGGATGGGGAGCACCGCGCCGTCGTGCACCGGGTCCAGGAAGGTATTGGAGTGCCAGGAGGCGGCCAGTGGCCCGGTCTCGGACTCACCGTCGCCGATGACGCACACCGAGAGCAGGTCCGGGTTGTCGAACGCGGCGCCGTAGGCATGCGAGAGGGAGTAGCCGAGCTCGCCACCCTCGTGGATGGAGCCGGGCGTCTCGGGGGCGACATGGCTGGGTACGCCGCCGGGGAACGAGAACTGGCGGAACAGCCGGGTCATGCCCTCCCCGTCGCGCGTGACATCGGGGTAGGTCTCGGTGTACGTGCCGTCCAGCCAGGAGTTGGCCAGTACGGCGGGCCCGCCGTGCCCGGGGCCCCAGATGCAGACGGTGTCCAGGTTCCGCGCCTTGATGACCCGGTTGAGGTGGACGTGCACGAGGTTGAGACCGGGCGAGGTGCCGAAGTGGCCGAGGAGGCGCGGCTTGATGTCATCGGCCGTCAAGGGGCGCCGCAGCAGGGCGTTGTCCATCAGGTAGATCTGCCCCACCGAGAGGTAATTGGCCGCTCTCCAATAGCGTTCGATCGCCTGCAGTTCGGCCTCGGTGGGTGGCTCGGTGGGTGTGGCAGGGTTCGGGTTCGCCTGGGGATCACCCACGGGTGCTCCTTACGAGGGGGGACTACCGGCCAGATGTGACAGCGATGGACCGGACGGGTGACCGGTCACGCCCAACGTATCGGCGCGCCCGAGCACCCGCCTCCCGAAGTCGGCCGGACGCATGGCCCGGAGGGGCTTTCCGGCCACCGGGTTATCTTGCTCGGGGCGACGCAGGGCAACGCACGGCAACCCGGGCCAACGCACGGCGTCGCAGGCGAGGAACCGAACATCGAGGAGCTGGACGTGGGGGACGTGGGGGGACGGGACGCACAGGAGACGGCCGCGAGGCTGCGGGCCATCAGCGACGAGCTGTCGGACCGCTTCTACGAGCGGGCCGATGTGGTGCGGACCCTGGTGGTGACGCTGCTCGCCGGACAGCACTCGTTGATCCTCGGCCCGCCCGGAACGGCGAAGTCCGAGATGGCCCGTGAGCTCACGGGCAGGATCGAGGGGGCGTCCTACTGGGAGATACTCCTGTCGAAGTTCACCGCGCCGACGAGGATGTTCGGTCCCGTCGACGTCGCGGCGCTGGCCCGTGGCGAGTACCGCCAGGTCTACGAGGGCCGCGCCACGACCGCGCACGTGGCGTTCATCGACGAGATCTTCAAGTGCTCCACGGCGGCACTGAACGAGACGCTGGGCTTCCTCAACGAGCGGATCTACCACCCCGAGAGCGGCGGCGAGCCCATCCGCTGCCCCCTCATCGGCGCCATCACGGCGAGCAACGAACTGCCCGGCGGCGAGGACACGGCCGCGATCTACGACCGGCTCCTCGTACGGATCGAGGTCGAGTACCTGGCGGACCCCTCGAACTTCGCCGCGCTGGTCCGCTCCGCCGTCGGCCGCCGGGAGGCACCGGCACGGACCACCGTCGAACTGTCCGCGTTGCAGCATGCCGTGACGGACGCCGTCCCTGCCGTGGATGTCCCGGACGTGATCGTGGACGCGGTGTGCACGCTGCGGGCCGCCCTGCGCCGCAAGGAGCTCATCGCCTCCGACCGCCGCTGGCGGCAGGCGGTGGCCCTGCTCCAGGCGTCCGCGTACCTCGACGACCGCCCGGCAGTCGCCGAGACCGACCTCTCGGTGCTGACCCATGTGCTGTGGGACTCCCCTGCCGAGCGCCCGACCGTCGAGCGCGAGGTGCTGCAACTGGTCAACCCCGACGCCAAGGAGGCGCTCGACCTCGCCGACGCCATCGAGGAGCTGGAGGCCCAGCTCGACGCCATGGCCGGACAGTCCCGCGAGGCGCTCAGCGACTGGGTCATCAAGAAGGCCCACAACAAGCTCGCCATGGCGGGCAAGCGCCTGGAGAAGCTGCGCGAGGAAGCGGCGGGCGCCGGGCGCTCCACCGCGGCCATCGACCGGGTCACCGGCCGCCAGCGCGCCGTCCGCGCCCGCGTGCTCACCGAAGCCCTCGGCATGGACGCGAGCATGGTGCAGGCCCAGCTCTGAACACCGGAGGGTCGGGAAACATGGGCGAGGAACCGAGCAGACTCGACGAGCCGGCGAGCCCGGCCGGGAAGACGAGCCCGGCCGGGAAGTGGCCGGGCCTGTCCGCCGCTCCCCGGCGGCACACCGCGGCGGTCGTCGCGGACCGGTTCGAACACATCGCGTGGCGCGACACCTATGGGCAGTCGGCCGGCCTGCGCGATCTCGCCGAGGAGCTGAGCGGGCGCTACGACGGCGGCACCGACCTCCTGACCGACGCGTTCCTGGCCGCGTACAAGGCCGTCCCACGGTTGCGCGAGCGCGCGGAGATGGCCCCGTCCCGGCTGGTCAACCACCAGGTCATCGCCTCACTCGTGGAGTCACCGGAGTTCGCCGAGCTGCATCGGGAGACGGCCGGTGACCCGTACGCCGCCGCGATGGCGGTGCTCGCCCAGGCCGCCGCGCTGCGGAGGCTTCTCGACCGCTCCCGGGATGCCCGGGACCGGGGCGAGCAGGCGCAGCAGGCCCAGCAGCGCGCCGAAGCCGCGGCGACCGCCGTGAACGAGGCGCTCCAGCAGGCCGCCGACGAGGACGGCACCATGTCGCCCCCTGCCACCGACGCCGTCCAGCAGGCGATCAAGGCCGCCGAGACCGCCGACGACGCCGCGCGGCAGGCCGTCCAGCACGCGGCGCGGGCCCTCGCGGCGGTGACTCCCGGCATCCGTACCGGCGCTCGGAGCGCGGCGGCTCAGGGCGCCGACGCCGTGCGTCAGGAGGCTGAGTTGATGCGGGCGTGGGGCGTGGGTCCCGGCGAGCTCGAGCGGATGCCGTTCGACCAGCGAGCCCGGCTCGCGGAGCGGCTGCGCGCCGGCCGTCTCGCGCAGTGGGCCGAACTGATCGGCCGTTTCCGGCAGATGGCGGTCGGCGAGCGCGCCCGCAAGGTGGAGAACACCGCCGGTGAGCTGGTCGGTGTGACACTCGGCGATGACCTCTCCCGCATCGTCCCCTCCGAACTGGCGCATCTCGGCCTGCCAGAGCTCCGTGCGGTGTTCGCCGCCCGCTACGCCGCCGGGGAGCTGATGCTCTACGACACCGAGGGAGAGCAGAGCACCGGCAAGGGCGCCGTCATCGCCTGCGTGGACACCTCGCACTCCATGTACGTGGCCGGGCCAGGCGGAGTCACCCGCGAGGCCTGGGCCAAGGCGTGCGCCCTGGCGCTCCTCGATCAGGCCCGTCACGCCGAGCGCGACTTCGTGGGCATCCTGTTCTCCGCCGCCGACAAGATCCAGGTCTTCCGCTTCCCGGCCGGCCGACCGGCCGGGATCGGTCAGGTGCTCGACTTCGCGGAGTCGTTCCTCGGCGGCGGCACCAGCTATCAGAGGCCGCTGTCGGCGGCAGCCGAGCTGCTTGAGGAGGAGTTCAACGACGCCGCCCGCATGCGCGGCGACATCGTGATGCTCACCGACGACGAGTGCGATGTCACCGAGGAGTGGACGCGCGGCTGGAACGAGGCCAAGCACCGGTTGGGCTTCCGGGTGTTCGGCGTGGCCATCGGCGCCCCCAGCGCCGCGAACGCCGGCTCGGTCCTGGAGGCCCTGTGCGACAACCTCCGCTCCATCGAGGACCTCACCGACGTCCACGCCGCCGCAGACCTGTTCCGGGTGATCTGACCCCCGTCACGTACGGGCGGTGTCAGCGACCGCCGACGCCTGCTCCTCCGCCCGCGCTGTCTGTTCCTTCAGCTCCGACGGCTCGGGCGCCTGAGCCAGGTGGTCCCGCTCGCCGTCCGGATCGGTGAGGCGGTTCAGCCGGGCCGGGACGTCGAAGCCCACCAGGAGCACCACGATGACCGTGCCGCCGAAGGTCAGCACCGCGAGGGCCTGTCCCAGGTCCATGCCGGACGCGAGGTGCGCCCCGAGGACCGGAGCGACCGCGCCGCCCAGTGCGCCCACGTTGTACGTGAAGCCGAGCGCCGCGCCCCGGCTCTCCGTCGGGAAGTGGCCGCCGATATAGCGCGGGAGCAGACCGGAGATGCCGAAGCTGGTCGCCTGGAGCAGGAACAGCAGGATCCCGAGGAGCAGCAGGTTGTCCTGCACCGCGAACACGGGGTAGACGAAGGCGAGGGAGGCGAGCAGCGTCAGGGCGTACGCCTTCTTCGCGCCGATCCGGTCGCCGAGGAAGCCCGCCGTCCAGCAGCCCACCATGGTGCCGAAGCCCGCGAAGTACAGGACATCGGTGACCTGGTCCGTGCTGTAGCCCAGGTCGGTCTTGAGATACGTGGGCAGCAGCGCCTGGATGGGCCAGGAGTAGAGGAACGCGAAGAACAGCGTGACGATCATCGACAGGTACAGCGCCCAGCCGCGCTTGCCGCCGAGCTGTACCGCGAAGGCGGCCAGCGAGAGACCGGCGACCACGGAGAGCACGGGCACCAGGCCGGCACCGCCCGGGGTGAACACGAGGAAGAGGGAGAGGGTGGCGACCACCGTCAGGACCGTGTTGGCGGTCGCCCGGCGACGGGTCGCGAACAGCGGACGGAACGGGTTGGGCTTGGCGCCCTTCTCGGCGACCGACTCGGTCCACTCGGCCGCTTCCGGCAGTGCGCGCCGCATCCACAGCGCGACGACGATCGGGATCAGGCCGATGTAGAACATCCACCGCCAGCCGAGCGAGGGCACCACCCAGTTGTAGACCTGGGCGGCGAGCACCGAGCCGACCGAGAAGCCGGAGATGAGGAAGCCGCTCGCCCGGCTGCGCAGCTTCGCGGGCCAGCTCTCCATCACGTACGTGGCGCTTGCGCTGTACTCACCGGCCATGCCCATGCCGATGGCGAGCCGCGCGGCGAAGAGGCTGTGGTAGTTCCAGGCGAATCCGCACGCGAACGTGCCCAGGGAGTAGAGCAGGATGCTCAGCACCATGGAAGCCTTGCGGCCGTACCGGTCGCCGAGTGCGCCGAGGACCGCGCCGCCCAGCCATCGGGTGATGAACGCGCCGGAGATCAGGCTGGCCGCCTGCACGGTACTGAGGCCGAACTCGTCGCTGATCTCGGTGAGGACCAGCGTGATCAGGACGAAGTCGAAGCCGTCGAGGACGTATCCGATCCAGGCGGCGAAGAACGACTTCCACTGGGTACGGCTGATTTCGCGGTACCAGCGGAGCTTGGCGGGTGATGAGGTCTGCACGGTGACTCCATGATGCGGTGTGGCGCTCGTCGTTGAGCAGCCGGTCGCTTTGGTGGGGACAGGTCAGTGCTGGGCGAGGCCCGCGACGAAGCGGGCGGTCAGGGCCGTGGGGGCGGTGATGGCGGTTCCTACGACGACGCTGTGGGCGCCTCGGGCGACGGCTGCGGCGGCGTCTTCCGGTGTGTTGATGCGGCCTTCGGCCACGACCGGGACGTCGATCGCCGCGGCGAGACCGGCGACCAGGAGCAGGTCGGGGCCAGGCTGCTTCGGTGTTCCGGGGACGTAGCCGGACAGGGTGGTGGAGACGAAGTCGGCGCCCTGCTCGGCCGCGGCGATGCCCTCGGCGAGCGTGGAGACGTCGGCCATCACCAGGGCGCCTGCCGCGTGGACCGCGGTGACCAGCTCGGCGAAGGTGGACCCGTCGGCCCGCGGCCGGTCGGTGGCATCGGCGGCGACGACGGCCGCGCCGGCCTCCACGAGCGCCAGGGCGTGCCGGACGGTCGGGGTGATGTAGACGCCGGTTTCGCCGTCCTTCCACAGGCCGATGACCGGCAGGTCGACCGCGGCGACGACGGCGGCGACGACGGCCGGCTCGTTGGCGCGGATGGCGGCGCCGCCCCCGGCCGCCGCCGAGCGGGCGAGCCGTACGAGGGTGCCGGTCTCCCGCATCGGGTCACCGGGCGGTGCCTGGCAGGAGACGATCAGCCTGCCGCGGAGCTCGTCGGACAGCTCGGACGCCGTCCATGTCTGCTGCGTGGTCATCGGAGAGCTCCAGGGTGGTGAAGGGGCAGGCTTGTGGTGAGGGCGGCGGCGCCGAGCACCGCCGCGTCATGGCCGAACAGGGGGGCCTGGGGGACGAGGCCGCGCAGCGGCGGCATCAGTTCCGCGGCGAAGGCGGCGGCCAGCGCGTCCCCGTACAGGGCGCCGATCCGGGGGACGCCGCCCCCGACGACGACCCGGTCGGGGCCGAGGGTGTTGGCGAGCCCGCCGAGCGCCTGCCCGGCGGCGACCGCGCCGGTGGTGATCGCGTGGACCGCGTCCGCGTCACCCTGCGCGGCCCGCCCGGCGACGGTCTCCAGGCGGTCCACCGTGGTGCCGGTGAGCCGCTGGTAATGCGCGGTGATCGCCGGCCCCGAAGCGATGACCTCCAGGTGTCCCGTGGACCCGCAGGTGCACGGAAGCCCGGCCGCCTGCGGGCTCGGCACATGGCCGAGGTGACCGGCGATGCCCGCCGCGCCGTGCAGCATCCGTCCGTCGGCGGCGACGGCTCCCCCCACCCCGGTGCCGATCGCGGCGAACAGCAGCGAACCGTGCTCCCCGTCAAGCGCCGCGAGCTCCGGTCCTGCCGTGGCCCGTACGTCGTTGTCGCAGGCCACGGGCAGGCCGGTACGGTACGCGAGCCCGGCGCCGAGGGCCGTGCCCGCCCAGCCCCTGATCGATTCGGTGGCGCTGGTGACCTGGCCCGATCGGGGGTCGATGACCCCGGCGGCCGCGATGCCGAGCGCCGCTGCGCGGCGGTCCGGGTCGACCTCCGCGGCGGCTGTCGCCAGGGCGTCGAGCACGGCATCGGCGCCGCTGTCGGCCGGGGTGGGCCGGGTGTGCCGGGCCAGTACGGTGCCGTCCGCGCCGACGAGCGCGGCAGCGATCTTCGTGCCGCCGAGGTCGAGGCCTATGAGCGCGGCGTCGGTGTCGCGCGGCAGGGAGCCGGAGCTCATCGGACCGGCGGCAGACCGGCGGCGCGCAGCCGCTGCGCGACGAGGGCGACCGACTCGGCGGACAGCTGGATCTGCGGGAAGGCGGTGTCACCGCACTCGATGATGCCGAGCAGTTGGAGCGCTGCCTTGAACGAGCCGAGCGCGGAGGAGCTGCGGCCCATGTCCGCCTCCGGACCCACGTCGACCATGCCGAACAGCTCGACGAGCTGCTCCTGCTCCTTGGCGGCGAGGGTCCAGTCCCCGGCGCGCGCGGCCTCGTACAGGCGCACGTATCCGGCCGGGTCGACGTTGCCGATGCCCGGGACGACGCCGTCGACACCGGCCAACAGGGCAGCGTCCACGGTCAGTTCGGATCCGGTGAGCACACTGAACCGAGGGGCCGTCCCCTGGGCGCGGCCGTCGCGGCCGCCGAGCTCGATGAGCAGCCGGCGCAGTCCGCCCTCGTCGCCGCTGCTGTCCTTGAGCCCGGCGAGCGTGCCGTCCTCGGCCAGGGCGCGCACCATTCCGGGGGCGAGCTTGCTGTGGACGGCGACCGGGATGTCGTACGCGAACAGGGGGAGGTCCACGGTCGCGCGCAGGCGGCGGAAGTGCCCGGCGATCTCCTTCTCGTGGGTGCGGGTGTAGAAGGGCGCGGTCGCGACGAGGGCGTCCGCTCCCGTCGCCGCGGCGGCCTTGGCGTGCTCGATGACGCGTGCGGTCGTCGTGTCGATCACCCCGGCGAGGACGGGGACCCGGCCGTCGGCGGCGTTGACCACGGTCTCCAGGACGGTGGCGCGCTGCTCGTCGGTGAGGTAGGCGACCTCGCTGGTGGATCCGAGCGCGAAGAGGCCGTGCACTCCCCCGTCGACGAGGTGGTCGACGAGGCGGGCGAGGGACGTGGTGTCGACCTCTCCGCGGGAGTCGAGCGGGGTGCAGACCGGCGGGACGACGCCGCGCAGCGGTGCGGACAGAGGCATGGTGGGGCTCCAGCTCAAGGGGGTACTTCGGCCCGCCGCTTCAAGGCGGTTACGCGGGCCGAACATGGGACGTAAGATGTCCTATGTCTTGCCTCACCTTAAACAGATGCTCCCGCCGCCGGTCAAGGGGCAATCGCACCTCAGGAGGATGTTGTGGCTCGCCCGACCATGGCTCAGGACACCGAGCGTCAGCTGAAGGAACTGATCCTGGAGCGCAAGCTCGCCCCAGGTGACGCGCTGCCCACGGAGACCGAGTTGATGGAGCTCTTCGGGGTCGGCCGGGTGTCGGTGCGCGAGGCCCTCAAGGCGCTCCAGGCCGTCAACGTGGTCGAGATCCGCCGGGGGTTCGGCACCTTCGTCGGCTCACTCTCGCTGTCGCCGTTCGCCGAAGGTCTCGCCTTCCGGGCCGCCGTCCGACACCGCCTGGGCGAGCCGGGCCTCTTCGAGCTGATGAAGGTGCGGGAGGCGCTGGAGGCGGGCCTGGTCGGCGCGGTCACTGCGGGGATACCCGCCGAGGACCTCGATGTCCTGCGGGCCATCGTCGCCGAGATGGAGGCCGAGGCAGGCGGCGGCCGGGTGGCACGCTCCACCGACCGCGCCTTCCATCTCGCGCTCTACGCCTCGCTCGACAGCCACCTGCTCAGCGAGGTCCTCGACGCGTTCTGGGCCGCCATGGACCGCGTACGTGAAGATCTCGACGACGGCCATCAGGACCCGGCGGTCACCTGCGCGCAGCACCGCGAGATCGTCGACGCGGTCGCGGCCGGGGACGGTGCACGCGCGGTGCGCGCCATGCGGACCCACTTCGACGGGATCCGCACCCGCCTGGAACCGGCCGCGGACCCGTCGTCCGCGGCCGTCGCCCCGTCCCCGGCTACGGAGTGACCGTCACCGTCGCGCTGCCCGAGGCCCGCTTGCCGCCGGTCTCGTAGGTGGCGGTGAGCTTGACGCTGCCCGATGCGTCCGGCGCCACGGTGACCGGGACCTTGATGTTGGCCCCCTGGCCCGGGTCGAGCGCGGGGACGGTGACCTGGCGCGTCGTCCACCCGCCGGGCACGGTCAGGTCGAGGGTGCCCTGGGCCCGACGCTTGTCCATCCGGTTGACCACCCGGACCTCGACCTCCGCGCTCGCGCCCGCCTTCAGGGCCGCGGGCGGCGTGATGGTGATGTCCGCGCAGGTGCCGCCCAGCCAGTCCAGGTCGAACGACGAGTAGGTGATGTGCTCGTAGTCGCCGCGCTCGTAGAGCAGCCCCACGCGCCCGTTCGGCAGCTTGGTCAGCGTCGAGTAGGCCGCGCTGCCCGGGTCGACGACCTTCCTGATCGGCCAGGTCCTGCCGTTGTCGCAGGACATCTTCACGGTGAGGTTGCGCCGTGCCGTCGCGTCCTCGGTGTTGCTGAACAGCAGCCAGGAGGACTGCGGGTTCGACGCGGGGGCCTCGGCGTTGTAGCGCATGATCGAGGCGTTGTTCGCCGGGTCGGTGAGCTGCGTGTCCTGCTTGAACGGGGTGTAGGTGACCCCGCCGTCGGTCGAGTGGGCGATCGTGCGGTACGGCTTCGAGCGGTTGTTGAGCATGATCCTGCCGTCGGACAGCTCGACGGTCTTGTTCTCGTCACCGCCGGGACCGACCGGCTCACCCATCTTCCAGGTGGCTCCGTGGTCGTCGCTGTAGGCGCTGGCGGCGTAGTTGGCGCCGTTGATGCGTATGGCGTACTGCTGCAGGAGCCGTCCCTTGTGCGGGCCGTGCCGCAGCTGGATGCCCTCGCCCGACGCCGCGAACATGCCTGCCCAGGCAGGGTCCTTGATCTGCTTGGTGATGCGGCGGTGGGTCCAGGTCAGGCCGTCGTCGTCCGAGTAGCTGTAGTCGGCCTGGAGGATGTCGGGGTCGTTCTCGTCGTTGCCGGTGCCCGAGCCGAAGAAGCCCTGGTTCACCGAGGAGGCGTAGAACATGAAGATCCGGCCGGTCGTGCGGTCGACGAGCAGGCTCGGATCGCCGTGGCCCTTGGGCGCGGCGTCCTTGCGCACCACTTGCTGCGCCTTCCAGGTCACGCCCCCGTCGGTGCTCCGGCGCAGCACGATGCTGAGGTTGCCCGGCAGGTCGGCCAACGTGGGCCTGGCGTCGTAAGCCGCGAGCAGCGTGCCCTTGACGGAGGTGGTCAGGGCGGGGATGCGGTAGTAGGGCGAGCCCACTCCGTTGGCGGTCAGGTCCTGGGAGGTCAGCTCGCCGGAGGCCGCGGGGGCGCCGAGCGCGGTGCCGCCCGCTGTGATGACCAGGACGGCGGCGGACAGCACGGCGAGGGGAATTCTTCGCTGCATGGACGATCTCTCTTCCGGGAGGGGTGGGGTTTCCTGAGAGGGAAGGTTCTGGCGAGGCGTGCGGGGCAGGTCTGCGGGCGTCCCGCTACGGGACGTCCAGTGAGCAGACCCGACTGCCGGCGTCGAAGATCCGCAAATCCTTGATCATCTTCAGTGCGAGGTGATGATGGCCCCGCGCGTCGGGGTGGAGCCCGTCACTGAGCAGGGACAAGGGGACCTGCCCGTCGTTGCCGGTCAGCCAATGGTTGTAGTGGTCGACGAAGACGACCTGCTCGCGCGCCGCGACCTCGCCCATGACCTGTGCGTACCGGGAAAGTCCCGCCCGGCCCGGCCACTTCGCCGGATCGACCGGGTTCGGCGACTGCAGCACCGGAACAGGAGGGCCTGGCAACGCCCGCACCGCACGGATGAGTGCGAGGAGGTTGGCTCGATAGGCCTCGGGGCCAAGTCCTGCCGTCGCGATGTCGTTCGTGCCGATCATGATCGAGACGACCTGCGGGGAGAAGGCGGTGACCCGCTCCTCGAACCGGGCGAGCAGCTCGGCGCTCGTCGCGCCGCTCACTCCGGTGTCGATCACGAAGTCACGGTTCTTCGGCTTGCCCAGCTCCCAGCGGACGCGCTCCATCCAGTGCTCCGGGTAGCTGCGCCAGCCGTTGGTGTGCAGGGCGCCATGGGTGATGCTGTCGCCGGTGATGACCCAGGTGGCAGGTGTGTCGCCGTTGAGGATGGTGCTGATCCTGCCCAGATCGGCGAGGTCGGGGCGAGGGCTCTGCGCGACGAGTTCGGCCTCGCCGAGCACCCGGTCCCAGACCGCGGCCCGCTCGATCGTTCCCGTACAGAACCACTCACCGTCGGGATGGTCGCTGTCGACGTTGCGGCCGAGCGCTAGGGCCCGCAGCCCCGAGACGTTCCCGAAGAACGCGTGCCGCGGCGACTCGAAGACTTTCCGGCCGCCCGCGTGGAGCCGGGTGCCCGTGCCATCCACGGTGACGGCGACCGTGTGGCGCAGACCGTCGTCATACCGTGTCCTGGTCATGACATCTATGAGCACGGCCCCCTTCTCCCGCACGGAGAACTGGAGGACACCGCCGCTCAGGTTCAGGGTGATGTTGGAGGAGGGCTCCGTCGGATCGGAGGCGCTGAGCAGGGTCATCGCGTCGTTGTGACTGGTGGTGCGGAAGGTGATGAGGATGGTCCCGGTGGCGAGCGGGGCGAGGGTGGCCACGTCGCCCGATAGGTCGACGTGCTCGCTGCCATCCAGGTCTACGGCCGTGTCGTGGTCCAGGAGCGGGCCGGAGGCAGCGGCGAAGGCGCGGCCTCCGATTTGGGTGCCCAGGGCCGCCGCACCGGCGGCGAGAAGCACGGATCGTCTGCGCATGGTGGGTGCCTCCGGTCAGGAGTGAGCGACTCGAACGGACGACGGGCCGGCGAACAGGGAACGCACCCAGGCCAGTTGCTCCCGCTGCTGATACGCGGCGCCGCCCTCGTGCCCGTTGAAGTCGTAGACCCGTACGTCCTTGGGTCCCGCGTAGTGGTTGTAGGCGGTGAAACAGGTGGAGGGCGGGCAGATCTCGTCCATCATCGCGATCGAGAACAGCGTGGGAGCGGTGGCGCGCGCGGCGAACAGGGCGGCGTCGAAGTACGACAGGGTGGTGAACACCGCGTCGGTGCGGTCGCGGTGGAGCCGCAGATACTCGGCGACCTCGGTGTACGGCGCCCGGTCCGCGATCTCCGCGCCCCGCCGGATGTTGCAGAGGAAGGGCACGTCGGGCAGCACGCCCGCGAGTCCGGACACAAGACCCGCCACGGCGAGCGCGATGCCGCCGCCCTGACTGACCCCGGTGACCACGATCCGCTCCGGATCGACCTCCGGGTGCTCGCGCACCACCTCGACGCAACGCACCGCGTCGGTGAACACCCGCCGGTAGTAGTAGGTTTCGGGGCTTTCGACGCCGCGGGTGAGGAAGCCGGGCACGGCGCCCGCCGCGCCGGCGTCCGTGTCGGAGGTGGCGCCGGCCGCGGCCGACCAGCCTTGCCCCCGGGTGTCCACGACGAGGTGGGCGTAGCCGGCGGACGCCCAGAACAGGTGCTCGTGGGGCAGTCCGCGCCCGCGGCCGTAGCCGACGAACTCCACGACGCAGCCCAGCGGTTCACCGCCCCCGGTCGGCAGCTGCAGCCAGCCGTGGACCGGCGCACCGCCGAAGCCGGGCACGGTCGTCTCGTACGTACGGATCTGGGTGAGCCCGGTGTCGACGGGGGTGAACACCGGCTTGTCCGCCGGGCTCCCGCCGTGCGCGGGGGCCTTGCTCAGGGTGCGCGACCAGAAGACGTCGAAGTCGGGCGGCTCCGGCAGGTCGGGCCGGTAGACACGGCAGTCCTCGAGCGAGAGATCCGTCAACGGCATGGGGGTGCCCTCCTGGGGTGGGGCCGGGATGCTGAACGCCGACCGTCCAGACAGAAGACGTCTGATGTCTTGGCGGCAGACGGACCCTAGGCAGCGTCCACAAAGGCCGTCAAGGGCCCCGACCGGCGGACTCCGCGCCGCGCCAGGGCCCTTGGGAGGGAGTACGACCAGGTCAGCCCTGTGCGGCGTCCCGGGCGCGGGCCTCGGAGATCCGGCGCCGCACCGGCGCGTAGTGCTCGCCGAGGGACTTCAGAAAGGCGGTGACGTCACCGGCCCGCGCGGCGTCGACGATGCTCTGGTGCGCGGCGATCGTCTCCGTCTCGTCGGCGTGCGTGAACCCGTCGAGATGCGGCGCGACGATCGCGTACACGTCCCAGAAGGCCATCGAGAGCTGCCCGATGAGCTCATTGCCGAGCGGCTCCACGAGCAGCGCGTGGAACTCCCGGTCCGCCTCCACGAAGCCGTGCCCCTCCCCCGCGCCCTGTTCGGACATGGCGGCCACCAGGCCTTCCAGCGCGTCGAGTTGGCCGGGGCTGAGCAGCTTGACGATGCGGTCGGCCATCCCGCGCTCGACGAGCTCACGCACGTCGACGAGGTCGGCGAGTACCTGAAAGTCATCGCCCGGCGAGAGCAGCCCCCGGAAGGTCAGGCTCTCCACCAGGGCCGATAGGCTCAGTCGGCCGACGTACGTGCCGTGGCCGTGGCGGACCTCGACGATGTCCAGTGCGTTGAGGATCTTGACGGCCTCACGCACGCTGGAGCGGCTGGCGCCCAGCGCCTCGCACAGGGCCGGCTCGGTGGGCAGCGGGTCCCCGGGGCGCAGCCGCTCCTCAAGGATGTAGCGCTTGATGCCCTCGACGACCTCCTGCCGCAACAGCTGCCGACCGGGCTTCGCACCGGGCATGGGTGAACTCCCCACCTCTTGACCCCTTTCGATTGTCAAGCTACGTTCCCACGCTATCAAGGCATCAGACATCTGACGTCTGATGCCTTGAAATGCACGGTCCTCGTGATCCTGCGTTTCCTGGCTGCCTTCCCTCTTTCCACATCTCTGGAGGACCCGTGCCCGAGCTGAGATCAGCCGGTGTCGAGCGCCGCACGTTCCTGCGTTACACCACCGCCATCGGTACGGCCGCGGCCATCACGGCCAGCCTTTCCGCCTGCGGCGGTCCGTCGTCGAACTCCGACGGAGCGACGGACAAGGGCGGCGACAGCGGCCTGATCGAGGCCGGTCTCTCGTACCCCCTGTCGACCGGGTTCGACCCCATGATCACCTCGGGCGCGACGCCGTACGCGGCCAACATGCACATCTTCGAGGGCCTGGTGGACCTCGATCCGGTCACGCTGGCGGCCCGGCCCGCGCTCGCCACCGAGATGCCGAAGAAGATCAACGCCACCACCTACCGGGCCACGCTCCGCAAGGGGGCGACCTTCCACGACGGCTCCGCGGTCACCGCGCAGGACGTGGTCTTCAGCTTCGAACGCATCCTGGATCCCAAGAACGCCTCGCTGATGGCGCAGTTCGTGCCCTTCATCGACACGGTCGAGGCGGTGGACGATGGCACGGTCGAGTTCAAGCTCAAGCACCCCTTCGCGCTCTTCCCCTCCCGCATCGCCGTGGCCCGCATCGTTCCGAAGAAGATCGTCGAGCCGGACCCCAAGGCGTTCGACGCCAAGCCGGTCGGCTCCGGACCGTACAAGTTCGTCGAGGCGGTCCGCGAGGACAAGATCGTCTTCGAGGCGTACGACAAGTACAACGGCGACCACCCCGCCAAGGCCAAGAAGATGATCTGGCGTCTCATGTCGGACCCATCGGCGCGGGTCAGCGCCATGGAATCCGGCCGCGTCCAGGCCATCGAGGACGTCCCCTACATCGACGTCAAGCGTCTGGCGGGATCCACGAAGACCGAGTCCGTGCAGTCCTTCGGCCTGCTCTTCCTGATGTTCAACACCGCCGACGAGCGGTTCGCCGACAAGCGCGTGCGCCAGGCGCTGCACTACGCCCTGGACACCAAGAAGATCATCTCTACCGCGATGGTCGGCAACGCGGCTCCGGCCACCGGGTATGTCCATTCCACCCACCCGGACTACCACAAGGCCGCCACCGTCTACACGCACGACGCGGCCAAGGCGAAGAAGCTGCTCGCCGAGGCAGGCGTCAAGAACCTCTCCTTCACGGTGCTCACCACCGACACCGGCTGGGTCAAGGACATCGCCCCGCTGCTCAAGGAGAGCTGGGAGGCGGCAGGCGTCAAGGTCACCCTCAGCATCGCCCAGTCCCCGGCCCAGTACGCGAAGGTCGACAAGGGCGACTTCGACGTGCTCGTCGCCCCCGGCGACCCGTCCGTCTTCGGCAACGACGCCGACCTCCTGCTGCGCTGGTTCTACTACGGGTTCTGGCCCGAGAAGCGCTACGGCTGGAGCAAGTCCGACGCGTACAAGCAGGTCAGAAAGACGCTGGACAAGGCCGCTCGGGCTGCCGACGAGACACAGCGCAAGGAGCTGTGGGGCGAGGTCACCGACCTCGTCGCCGACGAGGCCGCGCTCTACCCGATCCTGCACCGCAAGCTGCCCACGGCCTGGACCGAGAAGGCCCTGCCGGGCTTCGAGCCGCTGCCCACCACAGGTCTGTCCTTCCTGGACGTCGGCCGCGCCTGACCGACCTGCCGTGATCACCGGGCCCGGGGCCCCATGGCAGGAGTCCCGGCCCTCGTCCGTACGACCGCAAGGAACCCGACGATGGTTGCTTTTCTCCGGCTCGCGCTGCGTCGCGTCGCGATGATGCCGGTGATGATCCTCGGCATCGCGCTGCTGGTCTTCGTGGTGCTGCAGTTCTCGCCGGCCGACCCGGCCTTCAACGCGCTCGGGGAGAGCGCGAGTCCCGAGGCCCGCGAGGCCTTCGCCGAGGCCAACGGCCTCAACGACCCACTGCCGGTACGGTACTTCGACTTCCTCGGTCAGCTGCTCCAGCTGGACCTGGGAGTGACGGTCCCACCCAGCCAGCCCGTGGCCGACCGGATCACCGCCGCCTTCCCGCTCACCCTGCAGCTGACCTTCCTCGGCCTGATCATCGCGATCGTCCTCGCCGTCGTCTCCGGCGTACTCGGCGCGATGTACCGCGACCGCTGGCCCGACCAGCTCTTCCGGGTGTTCTCCATGGCGGGCGTCGCCATCCCCTCGTTCTGGCTCGGGGTGCTGCTCATCCAGCAGTTCGCCCTGAACGTCCGCATCTTCCCGACCGGCGGATACACCAACCCCGCCGACTCGTTCAGCGGATGGCTCACCACCATGGCACTGCCCGCGTTCTCGCTCGCGGTGCCCGTCGCGGCCTCGCTCGCCCGCCTCGTGCGCACCTCGATGGTCGCCGAGCTCGACCGGGACTACGTCCGCACCGCGCGCGGCAACGGCCTTCCGGTGCTCCTGGTGGTCCGCTCGGTCCTTCGCAACGCCCTCGTCACCCCACTCACCGTGCTCGGCGTCAAGGTCGGCTACCTGCTCAGCGGCGCCGTCGTCATCGAAGCGATCTTCGACCTGCCCGGCATGGGCAAGCTCATCCTCGAAGGTGTCACCGGCGGCGATGTCGCCCTGGTCCAGGGCACCGTACTGACCATCGCCATCGCGTTCCTGGTGGTCAACGTCATCGTCGACCTGCTCTATCTGCTCGTCAACCCGCGCATCAGGACGGTGTGACATGTTCGCCACCGGCACTCTGGCCAAGAAGCTCTCCCGGCCGGGCATCGCGTTCCGCGCCCTGCCCCCCGCCTCCCGCATCGCCCTCGGCGTACTGATCGTCGTCGTCCTCGCGGCCCTGTTCGCCCCGCTGCTCACCCAGGATCCGCTGGCGACCGGCACCCCGGTCCAACCGCCCGGCGGCGACCACTGGTTCGGCACCGACCGGGCCGGCCGCGACGTCTTCGCCCGGGTCGTGCACGGCTCGCGCTACTCCCTGGTCATCGGCCTCGGCGCGACCGCACTCTCCCTGGTCGCGGGCGCGCTCCTCGGGTCGCTCGCCGCCACCTCGCGCAAGCTCGGCGACGAGACCGTCATGCGCACTCTCGACGTCGTCATGTCCTTCCCGCCGATCGCGCTTGCCGCCGTACTCGTCGCGGTCTTCGGCACCAGCGTCCCGGTGATCGTCTTCACCATCGCCTTCGTCTACACCCCGTCACTGGCCCGCGTGGTGCGCGCCAACGTGCTGTCCCAGTACGGCGAGGACTACGTGGCGGCCGAGAAGGTCATCGGAGCCCGCCGCGGCTACATCGTGCTGCGCCATGTCGCCGTCAACTGCATGGCTCCGGTCATGGTGTTCGCCACCGTCATGGTCGCCGAGGCGATCATCTTCGAGGCCAGCCTGTCCTTCATCGGAGCCGGCGTGCAGGACCCCGACCCCAGCTGGGGCAGCGTCCTGGCCTACGGACGCCAGATCCTCCTCGCGGGCGGCTGGTGGGCCACCTTCTTCCCCGGCCTCGCCCTGCTGATCACCGTACTGGCGCTCAACATCCTCTCCGAAGGCCTCACCGACGCCTCCGCCGCACCGAAGAACGCGCGGGCCGCCGTCGACCCCACCCCGGCCGAGGCACCCGCGGCCGTCGAGGCCCCATCGCCCGTGGACATCGACGCCGCCCTGGCCAAGCTCGCGCACCGCGTCAACGCCACCGAGCCGACCATCACCCCCGTACGCGACGACGCCGACGACCTCCTCGTCGTACGCGACCTCGCGATCCGCTTCCCCGACCGCTACGGCCAGATCCCCGTCGTCGACACCCTGAACTTCACCGTCCACGAGGGCGAGACCCTCGGTCTCGTCGGCGAGTCCGGCTGCGGCAAGTCCATCACCAGCCTCGCCGTCATGGGCCTGCTCGCCCGCAACGCCGAGGTCAGCGGCGAGATCCGCTATCGCGGCAGGGACCTCCTCACGCTCTCGCCCAAGGAGCGCCGCGCCCTGATGGGCCCCGAGATCGCGATGGTCTACCAGGACGCGCTCTCCTCCCTGAACCCGTCCGTCCTCGTCGGCACCCAGCTGAAGCAACTGACCTCACGCGGCGGCACGAAGACTCCGGCCGAGCTCCTGGAACTCGTCGGGCTCTCGCCCGAACGCACCCTGCGCAGCTACCCGCACGAGCTCTCCGGCGGCCAGCGCCAGCGCGTCCTCATCGCCATGGCCCTGTCCCGCGACCCCCGCCTGCTGATCGCCGACGAGCCGACCACAGCCCTCGACGTCACGGTCCAGGCCCAGGTCGTCGAACTCCTCGTCCGGCTGCGCGACGAACTCGGCTTCGCGATGGTCCTCGTCTCGCACGACCTCGCCCTCGTCGGCGACCTCTCGCACCGCGTCGCCGTGATGTACGCGGGCCGCCTCGCGGAGATCGGCGACACCCGCTCCGTCCTGACCGACCCCACCCACCACTACAGCCGCGGACTCCTCGGCTCGGTGGTCTCCCTGGAGGCCGGCGCCGACCGGCTGCACCAGATCCGCGGCATCGTCCCCGCGCCCCAGGGTTTCGGCCGGGGCTGCCGGTTCGCCTCGCGCTGCGCCGCGGCCGACACGCTGTGCCGCACCACCGCGCCCGCACTCACCGCGCGCGGCACCACGCACGACCACGGCTTCGCCTGTCACCACCCGGCGAAGGCCGCACAGTTGGAAGGGAGCGCCCTGTGATCAGGCTCG
Organism: Streptomyces sp. A18; assembly: GCF_059026065.1. Lineage (NCBI taxonomy): Bacteria > Bacillati > Actinomycetota > Actinomycetes > Kitasatosporales > Streptomycetaceae > Streptomyces > Streptomyces sp. A18. The sequence goes on from NZ_JBWLKL010000026.1 coordinate 20,702, forward strand.
ACGGCGTCCACGTACGCCACAAGGCACGCAGCGGGGGCGTCTTCCGGCGCGACGCCGTGCACGCGCTCACCGACGCCACGCTGGAGATCGAGCGCGGCGAGATCGTCGGCCTGGTCGGCGAGTCGGGCTGCGGCAAGTCCACGCTCGCCCGCGTCCTGACCGGGCTCCAGAAGCCCACCGAGGGCGAGGTCCGCTTCCACGGCCGTGACCTGTGGGAGATGTCGGCCTCCCAGCGTCGCGACGACTTCGGCTCAGCGGTCGGCGTCGTCTTCCAGGACCCGGCCACCGCGCTCAATCCACGGCTCACGGTCCGCCAGATCCTGCGCGACCCGCTGGACGTGCACCGGCGCGGCACCCGCGATGAGCGCGAGGCACGCGTCAGGGAACTCATCGACCTGGTCGGCCTGCCCGGCCACACCCTCGCCGCCCTGCCCGGTCAGCTCTCCGGCGGCCAGCGCCAGCGCGTGGCCATCGCGCGCGCCCTGGCCCTCGAACCGGAGCTGATCGTCGCCGACGAGCCGACCTCCGCGCTCGACGTGTCCGTACGCGCCCAGGTCCTCAACCTCCTCGTCGACCTGCGCGAACGCCTGGGCCTCGCCATGGTGTTCATCTCGCACGACATCCAGACCGTGCGCTATCTCGCCGACCGCATCGCCGTGCTCTACCTCGGCCGCATCGTCGAGGAGGGCCGGGCGGCCCAGGTGGCGGGCTCCCCCGCCCACCCCTACACGGAGGCGCTGCTCTCGGCGACCCCCAGCCTCCTGGAGGCCACCGAACGCATCGTGCTGACCGGCCCGGTCCCCTCGGCCACCAACCCGCCGTCCGGTTGCCCGTTCCGCACCCGGTGCTGGAAGGCCGACGACGCCTGCGCGAGCGTCTTCCCCGCACCGGATACCGGCACGGACGGACACCGCTGGCACTGCGTCCACCCCCAGACCCCCGTCTCCCCCGCCGCCGAACCGGCACCCGTACCGTCCGCAAGGAGCACCGCATGACCGCCCGCGCCCCCCGCTACTCCGGTGTGATCCCGCCCGTTGTCACCCCGCTCAGCACGGACGGGGAGATCGACCGGCCGTCCCTGGAGCGGGTCGTCGACCACCTCCTCGACGGCGGCGTCAGCGGCCTGTTCGCCCTCGGCAGCTCCGGCGAGACCGCGTATCTGACGCCCGGACAGCAGGACGAGGTCATCAAGGTGATCACGGCCGCGTCGGCGGGCCAGGTGCCCGTCCTCGTCGGAGCGATCGAGACCACCACCAACCGGGCGATCGAACGGGCCCGTGCGGCGGCGGGCCTCGGCGCCGACGCGGTCGTGGCCACCGCCCCCTTCTACACCCGCACCCACGCCACCGAGATCGACCGGCACTTCCGTGACATCGCCGCCGCGGTCGACCTGCCGCTCCTGGCGTACGACGTGCCGGTCTGCGTGCACAGCAAGCTGGACCCGGAGCTGCTCCTTCCGCTGGCTGCCGACGGCGTCCTCGCCGGGGTGAAGGACTCCAGTGGCGACGACGGCTCGTTCCGCCGACTGGCCCTGGGAGCAAGGGAGTTGACTGACTTCTCCGTGCTCACCGGCCACGAGCTCGTCGTCGACGCGATGATGCTCGCCGGCGCCGACGGCTCGGTGCCCGGCCTGGCCAATGTCGACCCGCACGGCTATGTGCGCCTGCACGCGGCGGCGGTACGCGGCGACTGGGCGACCGCGAAGTCCGAACAGGACCGCCTGGTCGGACTCTTCGACATCGTCCGCGCGGCACAGCCCGGCACGGCCTCCGCGACGGCCGCCGGACTCGGCGCGTTCAAGACGGGTCTGATGCTGCGCGGCATCATCAGCACGCAGGTGATGAGCCCTCCGATGCGGGCTCTGGACCGGGCGGAGACAGCGGTGATCGCCGACTGCCTGGAACGCGCGGGGCTGTCCCCGGCCCAGTGATCAGCACCGGCCGATCGGTTCGTCCTTCGTCGCGAGCCAGACGGTTGTGTCCGGCGGAAGATGGAGTGCGGGTCGGCCGGTCGGGCCTCCATATGCTGAGCGGGCCCGCAGTTCGGACACGATTCGCCATTCCGGCGATCATGGCAGGCATGTCCGTGTTCCTGAACATCCCCATGCTCGACGAATATCTCGCCGAGCGTTACTGATCGGCATTTCAGAAGTACGCGGTCCAAACAGCCAAGTTCGTCCCCTTCGTATGCTGAGCGAAACTCTCACGACGCCCTGGGCGCACCGACCGGCCCCAGGCCTCGGGCCCGTTTCCACTATGCTTCCTCGCACCGAGAGAAGCCCCGCGACCTGAGTGTCCTCGTCATCCGACCCGGTCACGGGGTGTGGACCGTGCCCCGGTGGCAAGATGTACAAGTGAGACAACGCCGATCGGAGTGTCATCGATATGGGTCTGAGTCCCGAACCCGATCGCGGATCCCGGGATGCGGCCCATGCGGGTTCCGAGTTCATCGAACTGCTCGAGGTCATGTGGGAGCAGGGGCGTGAGGCCGTTCCGACCGGCCCCGTGTCTCCGTCCCAGCTGCGCGTGCTGTACGCGCTGGACCACCAGGACGGCATCAATCTGCGGACGCTCTCGGAGGCCCTCGGGTCGGCTCCACCGTCCGTGAGTCGGCTGTGCGACCGGCTGCAGGCCACGGGTTTGATCGAACGTACGCCGAGCCCGGTCAGCCGACGGGAACTGGAGCTTCGGCTGACCAGCCACGGCCGGACGTACCTCGCCGACCTGCGCAAGAGCAGAGAGGGCATCCTGATGTCCACCATCGACGCCATGCCGCCCAAGGCGCGGCGTGCGCTGCTCGAAGGACTCAGGGGCTTCCGTGACGTGGCCGCCGCATCGGGGAAGGACGACGGCGGAGCCAGAACCTGGCGCTCGGCCGGTTAGGCACTGGCGCTTCGCCGGTTAGTACCTGACGCTCGGCCGGTTGGACCGGGCCGCCGAGATGGCAGCCCGGCGCGGCGTCCCCGCGCGACTACCGTCCGAACCAGTCGAGGCAGACCACGAGGGCGTCGTCGTCCAGGGGCAAGGAACCTCGGTAGGCGCTGAGATCACGCAGCACCGCCTGCGGCACCTGTGACGCCGGCAGCAGGCGGTGCGCGGACAAGGACCGCGCGAGGGCCCGCTCCCCGTACAGCTCCCCCACCGCCGAGACGCCGTTGTAGACCCCGTCGCTGCCCACCAGGATGCGGTCGCCCGGCTCCAGGCGCAGGCGCTCCGCCACGTAGGCCGTCTCCTCGAACATCCCGAGGGGAAGCTGCGCGTCGAAGTCGACGGACTCGACCGTCCGCCCCCGGAGCCTCCACATGCGGGGCGATCCGGCGTCGACGGCCTCCACCTCGCCGGTGGCGAGGTCGAAGCGCAGCAGCAGGACGGAGGCGTGCAGCGCTCCCCGGTACTGCGCGTAGACGGCTTGGTCGGCGAGGCTCGCCTGGCCGGGCAGGTCGAGTCCCGCGCGGCGGGCGTTGCGCAGGGCGTTCACCACGAGGTTGGTGAGCAGCGCCGCCTCCATGCCCTCGCCCATGCCGTTGGTCACGGTGAGCGTGAGGTGGTGCGCGGAGACCGACCAGTCGAAGTTGTCGCCGAAGATCGCGTACGCGGGCTCGAGGTGGGCGCCCAGCGCGAACTCGGGACGTGTCACCGAGCGCCCCGGCAACAGCTGCCACTGCATCTCGGCGGCGAGCGTGAGGCGGGCGGCCCGGCGCGCGAGAAGGTACAGATCCGTGTCGCGCTCGGCGACCTGAATCTCGTGGCCCAGCGCCTCACAGACGCGCTGCATCTCCGGCAGCTCGGCCGGGTCGAAGCGCGCTTCGGGAAGGGTGAGGGTGAGCACGCCCATCCGGTCGCCCCGGACGGTCACCGGCAGATGCACGGTGGCCACGCCCTCCACGACCCCGGACTCGACGCGAGCCTCCTGGGCACCGAAGGCCCTGCCCTGCGGAGTGCCCAGGATGGACACCGGCTCGGTGGTGTACGGCACGTCCTCCACCACCTGGAGGGTGGTCAGGCCGTAGTCGGCGAGCCGCAGTTCCACCCCCTCGGCTCCGTACTGCTCGCGCAGCGCCCCGGTCACGACATCGAGCAACACATGAGGGGCCGCACTGCGCAGCGCCCGCTCGACGGCAGCGAATCTGTCCACGTGATCCTGTTTCTCGTTGAGTCACGCCGAAGTGAGCGGAGTCGCTCCGATGGCTGGGGCTGTCGGGTATGGGGGCGAATGCCTGGCTGAAGCCTGGCAACCTCCCACATCGTACGATGCACGGAGACAACTATTTCCCCACAGCAAGAAAAATTGGGTCAACGCACATGCCTCACCCGAGGCGGGGCAGTGGCCGTACAAGGAAGTCGTACCACCAGGGGAGGTTGGACATGACGATGATCTCTGGACAGGCCGTCGAGGCCACAGGTGAGGACGAGACGTCAGCCTTGGTCGAGGCTTCTGTCGTGGAGGGTGCGCTGCCGTGGATCGAGGACACGGACAAGGTGGCCCCGAAGGACGCCAGGGAGTTGTCGAAGCTGTTCTTCGACAAGTTGCAGACCTTGGAAGAGGGCACGCACGAGTACCAGTACGCCCGTAACACCCTTATCGAGATGAACCTGACGCTCGTGCAGTTCGCGGCCCGCCGGTTCCGCAACCGGGGCAGCGGCGAGATGGAAGAGATCATCCAGGTCGGCACGATCGGTCTGATCAAGGCCATCGACCGGTTCGACCTCAGCCGCGAGGTCGAGTTCGCCACCTTCGCCGTCCCCTACATCCTGGGCGAGATCAAGCGGTTCTTCCGGGACACCACCTGGGCGGTGCATGTGCCGCGCCGGCTCCAGGAGTTGCGCGTGGACCTGGCCAAGGCCAAGGAAGAGCTCTCCGCCCGGCTCGACCACGACCCGACGGTCAAGGAAATCGCCGAATACCTGGACATCACCGAGGAAGAGGTGACCGACGGCATCGTCGCCTCCAACGGCTACACCGCAGGCTCCCTGGAAGCGCCCACCGACGGCGGTGACAGCGCGGCCACGCCCACGCGCACCCTGGCCGATGTGATGGGCGGCCCGGACCCGGCCATGGAGACGGTGGAGGACCTGCACACCCTGGCACCGCTCCTCGACCAACTCGACGAGCGCGAACGCCGCATCATCGAGATGCGCTTCGGCCAGGAGATGACGCAGTCGCAGATCGGCGCCGAACTCGGCTTCTCCCAGATGCACATCTCACGCCTCCTCACCGGCACCCTCACCAAGCTCCGCACCGGAATGCTCGCCTGACACCGCTCGGCCGCCCGCGGAGGAGCAGCAGACCGCGGCCCTCCGTGCCGAACCGGCCGCGCGTGCATGACCGCCGTCCGCCCCGACACGCACGTCCACTGACGGGCCAGTGACCGTCGGAGCTGTCGGCCTCGGGGCGCGCCCCGAGGCCGACACCCCGGCGCTCGCCGCGCCCACGCACGCCAGGGCGAGCCACTGCACGACGCTTAGATCCTCACCCAGGATCAGTACCCCGGCCAAGCCCGCGCTCGCCGGTTCCAGGCTGGTCAGGACGCTCACCGTACGCACCGGAAGCCGCCGCAGGGCCGCCAGTTCCAGGGAGTACGGGACGACCGCCGACAGCACGGCCAGCGCGGTGCCGAGCAGAAGAACGCGCGGGGCGAGCAGCTCGGACCCCGCGTCCGCCACGCCCAGCGGGAGCGTCAGGACCGCCGCCCAAGTCACCGCGAGCGCCAGCGGGCCGCCTCCCGCGCTCCGGGCCCCCGCCTTCTTGCTCAGCAGCAGATACGCGGCCATGGCTGCCCCTGCCGCCAGGGCGAGCAGCACACCGGGGAGCGGGGATTCGGATCCGTGGGGGACGTGGAAAAGGCATACCCCACAGCCGGCCAGGACGGCCCAGGCCAGGTCGCGCCATCGACGGGACATCAGCACGGCCAGGGTGATCGGGCCGAGGAGCTGGAGGGCGCTGGCGAGCCCCAGGGGCAGCAGGAGCAGAGCGGGATAGATCAGGTTCATCCCGGCGATGGCCGTCCCGAAGCCGAGGACCAGCGCCACGTCCCTACTCGTGCGCGGCAGCGAGGGACGGTAGAGGACCAGCAGCACCAGTGCGGCCAGGCCCAGACGCAGGGTCACGGCTCCCGGAGCACCGACCGCGTCGGCGAGCTGTTTGCCCAGGGCCTGCCCGAACTGCAGGCTCAGCACGCTGCCCAGCATCAGCGTGGGGGCGGGAAGCTTCGTCATGATCAGCGTGGGAGCGGGAAGCTGCGTCATGCGTCCAGGCTCCGCACCATGAACGTGCAGGTCCAGCAAATGAATGTGCAAGCAACCGTTTAGGCTTGCCTACATGATTGACCATCGGCTGCACGTTCTGCAGGCGCTCGCCGAGCACGGCACGGTCACCGCGACCGCCGGGGTGCTGCATCTGACGCCCTCGGCCGTCTCCCAGCAATTGCGACTGCTGGCCCGCGATCTGGGGGTGGAGCTGCTGCGGCCCGAGGGGCGGCGCGTGCGCCTGACACCGGCCGCCCACATCGTGCTGAGGCACGCCGACGCACTGCGGGTGCAGTGGGAGGCGGCCCGCGCGGAGCTGGCCCAGCAGGGCGCGGACACCCGGGGCACGCTACGGATGTGCGGGGTGTCGTCGGCGCTCGCCGCGCTCGGAGCTCCGGCCGCCGCCCGGCTGCGAGAGACGCACCCGCTGGTGGAGTCGCTGATCGTCGAGGAGGAGAGCGCCGAGTGCTACCGGATGCTGCTCGCCGAGGAGACGGACGTGGCTCTGGTGCTGCCCGGCCCCGACGCGCCGCCCGTCACGGACGCCCGCTTCGAGCAGACGCCGCTCCTGACGGACCGGCAGGACCTGCTGGTCCCCGCGGGGCACGTCCTCACCCGGCCCGCGGGAGTCGAACTCGCGGAAGCCGCTGGGGAGTCATGGATCGTGAAGAAGCCGAACAACGACACCTATCCGCTGGTGACGGCCGCGTGCACGGCGGCCGGCTTCACTCCCCGCATCACCCACCAGGTCAAGGAGTGGTACGCGGTCTCCGCGCTCGTCGCCGAGGGATTCGGCGTCTGTCTCATGCCGAGGATCGTGCCGCTGCCGCAGCACGCGGTCGCCCGGGTCCCACTGCTGGGCACCCCGGTGCCCGCGCGCCGCTTCCTGACTGCCGTGCGGCGCGGCAGCGCGGCACATCCTGTCGTGGCCGCCGGGCTGCGAGCCCTGCGCGAGGCGGCATCGGCGCACGCCGAGGCGTCGGCGGCGCCCTGAGCCGCGACCGGCGGCACCCTCAGCGGCCGAGGGCCTGCTTGAGTTCCTTCTTGTTCATGGACGAGCGGCCTTCGATGTTCTTCTTCTTGGCCTCGGCGTACAGCTGATCCTTGGTCGGGCCCTGCGCGCCGCCGTGCGACCGCTCCCCGCCCCGCTCGTACGCCGACTTCTTGTCCTGCGTCGACGTCTTGCTCGCCGACTTCGACTCCCCCGAGCGTGCCCGTTCCTTGTTGACCGTCCGGGCGGCGATCTCCTTCGCCCGCTTGGTCGAGGCCCCGCGGTCCTCGGCACTGTCCTTGATGTGCTCGTACTGGCGTTCACGCTTCTTGCTCGATCCGGCAGGCATGCGATGGCCCTTCCTCATCAGTGGGTTCGATCCCGGGGATCCGTTCTCACTCTCCAGGCTCGCCCAGGAACGCCGTGGCAGCGAGCCGGGCGGCCTGTCCGTGCGTGCGTTCAGGTACCCGGCAAGTGCCGGGTGATGCATGGGCTCATGGGCGCGGCGCCCAGCCGCCGAGGGCCGTCTCCGATGACGCCGTACGGACGCGCGTACCTGCGGGTTGTTTCCTCTCGGACTCGAAGGGCAGGCGAACTTCGTGCTTCGGACCGGAGGCGCATTCGCGGGGAGCGGTGTGTCCACTCCCGCCGGATGCCCGGCTCCGGCCATCCCGTTTCTCGCGGTCACTTGTTGGCCCACCGCTGAGGAGCGATTCCAGATGCTCACCGATCTCACCGCCCCCTCCTCCCGCCGCCGTACGACTCCCCGTACGACTCCCCGGCACCGCCACGACGACGCACCCGACACCAGGTCGGCCGCCGCCCATCTCGCCACGCTCGACGCCGGGCCCGAACACGACCTGCTCTGCGAGGAGATCGTGACCGCATGGCTCCCCATGGCCCATCGGCTGGCCGGCCGGTTCCGCAACAAGGGCGAAACCCTCGAAGACCTGCGGCAGGTCGCCGCGATGGGGCTGATCAAGGCGGTCAACGGATACCAGCCCGAGCGCGGAGCCTTCGAGAGCTATGCCGTGCCCACCATCACAGGCGAACTGCGGCGGCACTTCCGCGACCGCATGTGGGACGTACGCGTGCCCCGGCGCGTCCAGGATCTCCGCAACAAGGTCAGGGTCGCGCGCCGCGAACTCCTGGAGCGGCCCGGGAGCGCCGCCGAGCCCGGCATCGCGGCCATCGCCGAGCAGGCCGGTCTGACCGAGGCCGAGGTCCGCGACGGGATGGAGGCCATGACCAGCTACAGCGCCCTGTCCCTGGACGCCGAGATATCCTCCGCCGACCCCGACGGATTCAGCCTGGCCGACACCCTCGGGGCGCCCGACCCCGCCTACGACTCGATCACCGACCGGGAGGCCGCCAAGGCCGGTCTGCGGCGGCTGCCGGAGCGCGAGCGGACCATCCTGTATCTGCGGTTCTTCGAGGACATGACGCAGAGCAGGATCGCGGAGGAGCTCGGCATCTCGCAGATGCACGTCTCACGCCTGATCACCACCAGCTGTGCCCGTGTGCGCTCGGAGGCCGTCCGCGGAGACGCCGGCGCCCGGCACGCTCGGGCGGCATGACGTAGTGACGTGGTGACGGTGTATCGAGTGTGCGCGGTGCGCGCGGCTGAACTGCCCCTGGGGCGCCAGGGCCGCTCCAGGGGCTCGAGCCACGTCAGCCGGACGAGGAGGAGGGGAGGGGGAGGGGGAGGGGTGAACGGCGAGGGGGACGGGCACAGGCCTCTCCCTACCGCCGAGTAGTATCGCGTGCCACCTGCCTCATGTTCCGTCCGCACGCCTCCGCCCCTGCCAAGGAGCACAACGATGACCCGAATCCAAGTCGGCTCCCTCGTCGAGGACTTCACGCTGCCCGACGAGACGGGCACGCCGACGTCGCTCTCGTCGCTCCTGTCCGAAGGCCCCGTGGTGGTGTTCTTCTACCCGGCCGCGATGACACCCGGCTGCACCTCCGAGGCGTGCCACTTTCGGGACCTGGCAGCCGAGTTCGAGACGGTGGGTGCCAAGCCGGTCGGGATCAGTTCGGACCCCGTCGAGCGCCAGCGGGAGTTCGCGGGTCTGCACACGCTCGGGTTCCCGCTGTTGTCCGACCCGGAGGGCGTGGTGCGCGGGCAGTTCGGCGTGGCACGCGGCTTCGGACCGCTCCCGACCAAGCGGGCCACCTTCGTGATCGGATCCGACCGGCGCGTACTCGAGGTGGTGCGCAGCGAGTTCCGGATGAGCGCCCACGCCGACCGGGCCCTGGCGGCTCTGCGGTCCGCCGCCGGCTAGGGCGAGGGTGTCCGGGCCGCCTCAGCCCCCGGTGAGCCGGCCCCTCAGGACAGTCGAACAGGACCACGGTGAAGTCGCTCCCCAGGAGCGGCACCGATCCCACCGCCCCGCGGAGCAGAAGGGAGGGCTGTACCGGGTAGGGGTCTGTCACCATGTTCTGGACTGCACTCACTGGTGCGGCGCGGGCCGGACGGAACATCGATCCGAGCCGGAGCAGTATGCGACGCGTCCAGCAGGGTAGGTGAGCGCAGACAACGGGGACGAAGGTGGAGAGGAAATGGAGTCAGCCGACTGTGACGGCGAGGGGCCGTCGAGAGTTCGCACACTGGGCGTCGCCGTCCCTCTGAACGGCGGGGACTCCTCCATCGCCGAGGCACGGCACCTCGCAGTCGACTTCCTCACGCGCGCCCACAGGGACCAGAACGTGGGCGTCTCCGCCCGCGCGATGGACCTCACCCAGCTGGTGGTCAGCGAGCTGGTCACCAACGCCCGCAAGTACGCTCCCGGGCCCATGCTGATGGAGCTGCACATCGTGGACGGCACGGTGGCGGTGACCGTCCACGACAGCGCCCGGGCCCGTCCCGTCGCCCGCTCCGAAGACCCGCACCGGATCGGCGGGCACGGCCTGGAGATCGTCATGGCCGTCGCCCAGAACTTCGACGTCCACATCGAACCGGCCGGCAAGCGCATCACCGCCCAGATCGCCCTGGCCGGCGAACCGGCCACCGCCCCGACAGGCGGCTCTCCCCTCGGCTCCCGATGATGGTCCTCTGAACCCCCACGGAGAAGGAGCCCCCCATGGTGGACAAGGCAGCGGCAACCGACGTCGTCGAGCTGATCCTCGACGATCATCGGCGGATGGAGGACCTGTTCCGCCAGATGCGCAGCGTGGAGGCCGAACGGGCCGCCGCCCTCAAGGACTTCGCCGACCTGCTCATCGCCCACGCGGCCGCGGAGGAGGCCGAGGTCTACCCCGCGCTCAGGCGCTATCGGGACATCGACAACGACGAGGTCGAGCACGGCGTCGAGGAACACGAGGAGGGCAATGAGGCGCTGCTTGCCCTCCTGGAGGTGGACGACGTCGGCTCCGACGACTGGGACGAGAAGCTGGAGAAACTCGTCGAGGCGGTGACCCACCACACCGATGAGGAGGAGCGGACGATCCTCAACGGCGCACGCGAGAACGTGGCCATGGAGCGTCGTGAGGAACTGGGCACGGCCTTCGCAGAGGAACGCGCCAAACAGCTGGAGACGGGCTGCGGAAGCATCGACAACGTCCGCCGCCTCGTGAAGACCTGAAGCATCAGAAAAGCCCGAACGACCAACCCCCTTTCATTCGCATGGCGCGCATCGGGCGTCAGGCCGCCGCCCTCACACTCGGCGCGTCCGGTCGGCAACACGTGGTCCTGGTCGAACACGACCTCGACACCATCGCCACCGCCGACTGGGTCATCGATCTCGGCCCAGGCGGCGGCGACGCCGACGGCCGGGTGGTCGCCACGGGGCGATGGCGGGCGGGTAGTCGTTACGCCGCGTCGATGCGGTAGACGCTGCCCCCGATGTCGAGTACGTACAGCTCGCCCTTGCCGCCCTGCACGAACGAGATGACCTCGCCGCCGTTGACTCCGAGGTCGCTCGCTCCGGTCACCTTGCCGTTCTCCATCTGCAGGGCACGGATGGTGCCGTCGCAGTAGTCGCTGAAGACGTACTGGCCCTTGAGCTCCGGAATCGCCTCGCCCCGGTAGACGTATCCGCCGGTCACCGAGCAGCCGAGGCCGGTGCGGTCGTACTCGTGGACCGGTGGCACGTGGTTCGCGGGCTCCGTGCCGTCCCGGAAGGGATGGTTGCCCTCCATCTGGGACCAGCCGTAGTTCTCGCCGCCCTTGCTGTCGGCCGGGGCCCAGTCGATCTCTTCCCAGGCGCTCTGGCCGACGTCACCGATCAGCAGGTCGCCCGTGTGCGCGTCGAAGGAGAACCGCCACGGGTTGCGCAGTCCGTAGGCCCAGATCTCGTCCTTGGCCTTCGGGTCGCCCACGAAGGGGTTGTCCGACGGGATCGCGTACGGCTTGCCGCCGCGCGGGTCGATCCGCAGCACCTTGCCGAGGAGCGTGTCCAGGTTCTGACCGTTGCCGTGCGGGTCGCCGCCCGAGCCGCCGTCACCGAGCGCGATGTAGAGGTAGCCGTCGGGGCCGAACTTGATGTCGCCGCCGTTGTGGTTCGCGTAGGGCTGGGTCTGGGTGATGACGGTGCGGCGCGTTTCGGGCCGGATCTTGCCTTGCCGCACGGCGAACTCGTCCACGGTGCTCGTGCCTTCGAGGTTCGTGTACGAGATGTAGAAGTGCGCGAACTTCTTGTCGAACGCGATGCCGAGCAGCCCGCGTTCGCCGTCGGTGGTGGTCTCCTTGGATATGTCGAGGACGGGCTTGCCGAGCCCGCCGGAGCCCAAGACCCGTACGGTTCCTGCGCGTTCGGCCAACCAGACCGTGCCACCGGGTCCGGCGGCGCCCGCGGTCGGGTTCGTGGCCGTGGTCACCTTCGTGAGCGCGACCTTCGGGACCTGAGGTGGGTCGGCGGGCTCGTCGGCGGACGCCGCGGTCAAGGCGAGGGAAGCGACGAGGCAGACGGTGGCGATGATCGCCGAGCTTCTGGTGCGAACTTTCACCGTGATCCTCCTGGAGGCGGCGAATGGGGGGACCCGGCTGCTAGGGGCAGGGTGAAGGGGTGGTGTCGCCCGCGCCAGCACGCAACCTGGGTGGGGGGATGGTGTGCTACTGGCCACGGATGAGGATACTGGGACACGGGTTGCTGGTATAGACCAAGAGCCCGCCGTTCTACCGCAGTTGGGCCCTTTCCCCGGGGCTCGTCAGCCGTCGTCCGCGTCCGCGTCGGGGCAGTTCCCTTCCGGAATTGATCCGGGCCGTGGCGTCATTCTCGACGCACGGCCCGGATCAACCTCGGATCAACTCTGTTCTGCTGCCGCCTACTTGGGTGGCTTGAGGACGCTGTCGATGATGTGCACCGTCGCGTTGGACGTCTGGATGTTGCCGCAGACGATGTTCGCCGTGTCATTGACCTTGTACGACTCGCCGGATCCGTCCGTGGTGAGCTTGCTGCCCTCAAGGGTCTTGAAGTCACCCGTCTCCAGCTGGCTCGGCGCGACCTTCTCGCCGACCACGTGGTACGTGAGGATCTTGGTGAGCTGGGCCTTGTCGGCGAGCACCTTGTCCAGGTCAGCCTTCGGGATCTTCTTGAAGGCGTCGTTGGACGGGGCGAAGACGGTGACGTCCTTCGCGTTGTTGAGCGTGTCGACCAGGCCCGCCTTCTTGACCGCGGTCACGAGCGTCGACAGCTCCGGGTTGTTGGACGCGGCCGTCGCGACCGGGTCCTCGGCCATGCCGCCCAGGCTGCCGGCCCCCTCCTTGGGAACGGACGCACACCCCGACCCGAAGGTTTTGCTGTCGTCCGCGTGCGCCGCTGGGGCGAGGAGCGGATTGGTCCGCTTGCCCCCTCTTCCTCCTGCGCCCTTCGCGAAGGCGGGAGCAAATATTCGGAACCCTGGACCTCTCGGATTGGTCGAAAGGAATTTCTCCCTCAAATGAGTGGGGGACCAATCCGCCCCCGTCGGCGCTCCGGATAACCGTCGTGAGCGAAAAAGCGAAGTCAACGAGGCACCCGGGCGTGTGGCGGCTCGGCGGACCGGGCGCCTTGAGCGGTCTGCTGGCGGGCTACTCCGCGCTGGCGACGGCCGAGCTCGTGTCCGCCGCGGTACGCCCCGAGTCCAGCCCCGTGATCGCGGTGGGCGGGGCCTCGATCGACCGCACCCCGACCGCGGTGAAGGACTGGGCGATCCGCGAATTCGGGACGAACGACAAACTCGTCCTGCAGCTCGGCATCCTTGCCGTCCTCACCCTTCTCGCGCTCGTCCTGGGAGCACTGGCGACCCGATACCGGCGCGTCGGGTCGGCCGGAGTCCTCCTGTTCGGGGTGGTCGGGGCCCTGGCCGCGACGAGCCGACCCGACTCCACGAGCTTCACGGACGCGCTGCCATCGGTGGCCGGTGCCGTGGTGGGAGCGGGGCTCCTCTCCTACCTGGTCGGGCGTCTGCGGTCACGCAAGAGCCCGGGTACCGCCGCAGGGCCGGTGGCCGAAGGCGATACGACGGCTCCAGTAAGCGGAGAGCCTGATCCAGATCCTGATCCCGCTCCCGATCCCGAGGTGGAGGCGGGCTGGGACCGCCGGGGGTTCATCGTCGCCGCTACGGCAGCGGCTGCCGCCTCCACAGGGGCCGGGTTCCTGGGCCGATCGCTCAACGGCGCCCAGGGGCAGAACGCCGTCGCCTCCCGCAAGCAGATCATGCTGCCCGCCCCTGCCTCGGCGGCATCGCCCGTCCCCAAGAGCGCCGCACTGCGGATCAAGGGCATCAGCCCCTTCGTGACGTCCAGCCAGGACTTCTACCGCGTCGACACCGCGCTGGTGGTCCCCAAGGTCGACGCGAACTCATGGAGTCTGCGGATCCACGGCAAGGGCGTCGCCCGCGAGAAGACCGTCACCTTCGACGACCTGCTGCGCCGCGATCTCATCGAGCGGGACATCACCCTGACCTGTGTGTCGAACGAAGTCGGCGGCCCCTACGTCGGCAACGCACGCTGGATCGGCGTACGTCTCTCCGACCTGCTGAAGGAGTGCGGCGTGGAGCCGCCGTCACGGGGCGGCCCCGCGGACCAGTTGGTGTCACGCTCGGTCGACGGGATGACCATCGGCACCCCCGTCGAGGACGTCATGGACGGCCGTGACGCGATGCTCGCCCTCGGCATGAACGGCGAACCCCTCTCCTTCGTGCACGGCTTCCCCGTACGCATGCTGGTCCCGGGCCTCTACGGCTACGTGTCCGCCTGCAAGTGGATCCAGGACATCGAACTCACCACGTTCGACGACTACGACTCCTACTGGGTCAAACGCGACTGGGCCCGCGAGGCACCCATCAAGACCCAGACCAGGATCGACACCCCCAAGCCCTTCGCGCGGCCCAAGGCAGGCACCGTCATGGTCGCCGGAGTCGCCTGGGCCCAGCACCGCGGCATCGACAAGGTCGAGGTCCGCGTCGACGACGGGCCCTGGAAACAGGCCGACCTGGCCACCGAGCACACCCGCGACACGTGGCGCCAGTGGTCCTTCCCCTGGAAGGCGACCTCGGGCGGCCACACGCTCACCGTCCGCGCCACCGACCGCACGGGCGAGGTCCAGACCGAGAAGCGCACCCGCACGGTCCCCGACGGGGCCAGCGGCCGGCATTCGGTGGTGGTCACCGTCGACTGACTCGCCCGCCTTCCCGCTCCCTCACGTACCGACCGAGTGATTCCCACGGCAGCCCCGATGCTGCACCTTTCCCAGGAGAAGCCATGAACGCACAGTCCCTTCGTCTTCGTCGCGCCACCCTCGCCGTTGCCGCGGCGGCGCTGCTTCCGCTCGCGCTGACCGCCTGCTCCGACGACAGCAAGGACAAGGCCGCTTCCGACTCCAAGTCGTCCGCTTCGTCGGAGAAGGCCGGCGAGACCCCTGCCGACGACGCGGCCGGCACGAACGAGCCGTTCGGTCCGGCCTGTTCCTCGGTGCCCAAGGACGGCAAGGGCAGCTTCGACGGGATGGCCGAGGACCCGGTCGCCACCGCTGCCTCCAACAACCCGGAGCTCTCCACCCTGGTGACCGCGGTCAAGAAGGCCGGCCTGGTGGACACCCTCAACAACGCCAAGGACATCACCGTGTTCGCGCCCACCAACGACGCCTTCGCGAAGATCCCCAAGGCGGACCTGGACAAGGTCCTGAACGACAAGGCCATGCTCACCAAGGTCCTCACCTACCACGTGGTGGGCCAGAAGCTCGCGCCCGAGGACCTGGCTGACGGCTCGTACGAGACCCTGGAGAAGTCCAAGCTGACGACGTCCGGCTCGGGCGAGTCCTACAAGGTCAACGACTCCGCCAGCGTGGTCTGCGGCAACGTCGAGACCGCCAACGCCGACGTCCACATCATCGACACCGTCCTCATGCCCAAGATGTAACGCCGTCGGAGAGGGGCAGACCGCGTGCGGTCTGCCCCTCTCCGGTTTTCGTCCCACGAACCCACGCATGAGTTCGGCGGCTTGCGGCGTCGTGCGGTGAGTCAGGCGCCGCGGCCGAGGCCATCGCCGTGTACCACCGCCGCGTGAACAAGCCGTCGTACAGCCCCAGTCCCAGGCAGAGCAGCAAGGCCGCCGCCCTGACGAGGGCCGTACGCCGCCACGAACCGACGAGCCCGGAGAAAGCTGGCCCGAGCGACACCAACGGCAGGAAGCCGGCCCCCGGCCCGACGGTGAGGTCCACCAACGAATCAACATGCGCACCGCTCGTTGCCCAATCGAGGCCGCTGCCGGAGGCTCCAACCGCGAGGCGGACGGAGACGGACGGAGGCGGGAAGCCGATCGCACTTGACCGGTGTCAGCGCTGCGGTTCTGGGAAGCTTCCGGGTAACCGGCGGCACGTGTCACGACGCTGCTTGATCGACGATGCCACCGGCCCCGAACTCCCGGGGCGTCGGGGTCTTCCCGCGGCAACGACGCCCTCGGTTGAGGCGGAACCGGCCGTGGAGGGGAGACGTCTGCGGCCGGAACTGCCCACTTTCAGGTTCCTCCTGGACGGGCGGCTAAACGGCTGCTGCGCAGCGCATTTCCTCTACGCCACCGTCGACTGACACCGCGATCAGCCGTGCGCCCCCACCGCCGACCGACAGCAGGACATCTCCGTACCATGGTGGAAGCCGAACTCACGGCAGCATGTGACGACTTGACCGACTGGCAGGCTTAGCGACGGGGCACGGCGAATGGCAGACGCGTATTTCACGACAGAACAGTGTCCGAGCTGCGGCCGCCACACGGACGGCCTCTCCAACCGCTTCACCTGCACCGTCTGTGACACCGTCTGGACCTCCGGGGTCTCCGAATCGGTGGTCACCCTTGGCCCGTTGGACACGACGATCCTCTGCTCGCCCAAGCAGGACTGACCCGGGTCGACAAGCGGCGCGGGCTCAGGCGGCGTCGCGGTACGCCGAGGGCGCGCAGCCCAGGGCACGCCGGAATCGGGTGGAGAAGTACAGCGGATCCTTGTACCCGACCTGCCGGGCGACCTCCCCGACGGGCAGGGACGAGAGCCGCAGCAGTCGGCACGCCACCGCCATGCGACGTTCCTCGACATGAGCCATGACACTCGTACCGAACTGGGCGGTGAACAGGCGGGAGAGCCGGGACTCCGACAGTCCGGCGACGCGCGCGAGGGATCGGACGGTGTGCGGTTCGGCCAGGCACGTGCTCAGGTGCTCGAGCACGGCGAACAGTCTCGGGTCCATCCGCTCGCCGCGGGGATTCTGCGTGTCGCACCACAGCAACGCCTCCTCCACTGCGTTCACCCCGAAGAGCGCGGAGTTCGGCAGCGCGCTGTTGCTCAGCGACACGGCTCGGGTCAGCGCGGCCTCGACGCGATCGGCGAGCGGATCGGGCAGGAGCACGCGTCCCACGCCGGGCGCGACCTGCGGCCAGTCGAGCAGTGCGAGCCACTCCGGCTGCGGCTGGACATGGGCCCAGAGCAGGTGCCAGTCCCCCGCTGCCGCGTCGGTACCGTAGTCGTGCGGAGTGCCGGGCGCGATCGCGACGACGGACCTGCCGTCCGCGTGGACGTCGGCCGCTCCCTCGCGCCTGATCCGGCCGCGCCCCCGGCAGGTGAAGAGCAGGAGCCAGTCCCCCGTGCCACCGCGGCGCACGGTCCGGTAGTCGCGGCCCGCGTCGAGCCGGCCCGCGACGACCCGGTTGTCGGACGTGGCGACGACCTGCGGACGGGGACGCGCGCCCCGCCCCGCGGCAGCATCTTCCATGTGAAGTCCTCGAAGTCCGATTCCCGGTCCAGGGGCCGGTGAACACGATGGAGAGCATGACACCCCACACAGAACCGACGTCGCAACGGGCCGAGCGCTACGCCGCCGACGGAATGGTCCAGGTCGACGGCCTGCTGGCCCCTTCCGAGGTCGACACGATCCGCTCGGCGTTCATGGAACAGGTCGCACGGGACCGCCACAGTCTCGCCGCGCGGGACCACATCGCCGAAGACGACGTCCTGGCCCGGTTCCCCCGCTTCATGCAGCCCCACCGACGCCCCGGCCTCACGGTCGGTTCGATCGCCCGGCGGCTGATGACCGACCGCCGGATCCTGGACGTCGTCACCGAACTCATCGGCCCGGCCTTGGGCGCGCAGTCGATGTTCTACTTCAAGCCGCCCTCTGCCCGCGGCCAGGCACTGCACCAGGACAACTACTTCCTCCGTGCCCACCCGGAGACGTGCGTCGCCGCCTGGATCGCGATCGACGACTGCGACGCCGCCAACGGCGCGCTGTCCGTCGTCCCCGGCTCACACACCATGGAAGTGGTGTGCCCGGAGACCGCCGATGGCGAGGAGTCGTTCACGACCGGTCTGGTGCGCCCCCCGGCGGGCATGTCAGCCGTCCAGACGGTGATGGGCGCGGGTGACGCGCTGTTCTTCCACGGGAGCGTGGTGCACGGCTCGCTCCCCAATACGACGGAGGACCGCTTCCGCAGGTCGCTGATCTTCCACTACGTCCCGCAGTCCTCCGTGGAGGTCGCCCAGTGGTACCTGCCACTGGTGGCTCCGGACGGATCGGACGTGACCGTCGCCGCGGCGGCGGGCGGCGGCCCGTGCGGCGACGGCTGGGCGGGCGCGGCGCACTGAGCCCCGCCGGAAACGCCGGAGAGTGCCAGGGCGTCTCGTCATCCGGCCCGCCCTGCCCGACGGCGGGCTGATCGGTTAGAAAGGTACGGTCCCGGCCGCCCTGCCCCAGGCGCTTCCGGACCTTTCCACCCGCACCGCCGATGCCACCCAGAGGTCGTACGCACATGCCCGCCGCCGCAGCCCCCTGGCTGCTCCTCGCCGTCTTCTCCGGCACCCTGATATCCCTGCAGGCGCGCATCACCGGCGAGCTCGCCGCCGGGCTCGGCGGTGACGGCTTCGCGGCCGCGGTGATCTCGTTCGGCTCGGGATTCGTGGTGCTGGCCCTCGGGCTCCTCGCACTGCGCAAGCCGCGCCGCGGGGTCGGCCTCGTCCTGGCGGACGTACGCAACAGGCGGCTCAAGTGGTGGCAGGTCCTCGGCGGCTTCGGCGGAGCGGCCTTCCTGCTCGCGCAGGGGCTGACCGTGGGGGCGCTCGGGGTCGCACTGTTCACGGTCGCGATCGTCGCGGGCCAGGTCACCGGAGGGCTGCTCTTCGACCGGATGGGGCTCGGGCCCGCCGGACCGCAGCGGCCCACGCGGCGCAGGGTCGTCGGGGCGGTGCTCGTGCTCGCGGCCGTGGGCCTGTCGATGGCGGACAAACTGGGCGGCGGGTTCCCGTACGTGATGCTGTTGCTGCCGCTGGTGGCGGGCGTGTGCGTGAGCTGGCAGCAGGCGGTCAACGGGCATGTGAAGAACGCCGCCGGATCCGCGTACGCGGGGACGTTCTTCAACTTCGTCGCCGGTACCGCCGCGTTGAGCGTGATCTTCCTGGTGCACGCCGTGGCGGCCGGGGTGCCCTCCCGCCTGCCGAGCGAGCCGTACCTCTATCTCGGCGGTCTGGTCGGCATCTCCTTCATCACCATCGCGGTCGCCGCGGTCCAGAAGCTCGGCGTCCTGCTGCTCGGCCTCTGCACGATCACCGGCCAGTTGGTCGGTTCTCTCGCCCTCGACCTGCTGCTTCCGCACGGTGCCACGGACGTCACGGCGGCCACCGTCGCGGGCGTCGCGCTCGCGTTGGCGGCGGTCACGCTCGCGGCGCTCTCGGGGACGCGAAAGGGCCGGGTCGTGGCTTCGGGCGACGTGACGCGTCCCGCCGCCGCAGAGCGATTGAATGGCTGACAGGCGATCAGGAACCGCTACCCGAGATCCAGGTCGGTGTGGAGCACGTGGTGGTCCGAGTACGGGCTGGGTCGCACCCGATGCTCGACCGGGGCGATGCCCCGCAGGAAGACGTAGTCGAACTTGAGGTGCCAGTCGGTGGTCGTCCCGCAGGTGCCCGCGGGCGAGGGACGGCACTCGGGGTCCGTGTCCGTGGCCAGTGCCCACATCCGGGAGAGCTCGGGGGCCTCCGGCACGGCGTTGAAGTCACCGAGAACGATGGCGCGCTCGTGCCGGGCGACTTCCTTGGCGAGCACCCCGGCCTGCTCCGCCCGGACCTCTTCCTGCTGCCGCTGGGCGAGGTGGGTGTTGAACACCCGGACGCGCTGTCCGCCCACCGTGGTGGTGACCGCCATGTACCCACGGTCCTCGGAGCCGCCGTCGGGGTACTCCACATTGACGCGGTCCGTCATCGGTGCCGCCGAGAGGATCGCCTGGCCGAAGCCTCCCGGGCTCCACGGCCATCCACCGCAGCGGCCCCAGTCCTGCAGGACCGACCCGTACTCGACGTGGTAGACGAGACCGTAGAGCTCCTCCAGGTAATCCCGGATCCTCTCGACGTCCCGCACACACGCTTCTTGCATGCCGATGACCTCGGGTGCGAGCGTGGCGATCTCCGACGCACGGCCGACGTTGTTCTCCTCGCAGGGATTGCAGATGTTCCACGTCATGACCCGGTTCGGTACGACGTCCCTGGCCGCGTCGGCGGCCAGTGACCGGCCGAAGACGGCACCGTTCGGCGCGCTGGGGCCTATGAGCAGCAGCATGCAGGCCAGGATCACGGCACCCGCGAGCAATCGCGTGCCCCTTGCGAGCACCATCGCCTCCCCAAAGAAGTCCCGAGCCGTGGTCCGAAGCCGTTCGGAACCAGAGATTACAGGGCCGAGATGTCTTCCCTTGGCTTCCTCGCGAGGTACCGGCAACACGCTGAGTCCGCTCGTACGGCGTCTGGTCGGCGCCGACGCCAGCCCAGACGTCAGTCGACGGCCGCCACGTGGACCAGGACCGAGTGCTCCGGGTACATCACCGGCACTTGCAGACCGATCCGTGTCAGGGCCGAACCGGGGAACTCCGTACCGCTCTCGTCCCACCAGCCCGGCGGCGCGAATCCGGCGGGCGGGCCGCCGACGACGAGGGGGCGGACGCGGTAGCGCCGCGCCGGGTCCAGGCCCGTCAGCCGGGCCTGCGGCGGGGCGGCCGGTTCGCACCACGTGAGGGCGGCGAGTTCGTAGATGCCCTCGGAGCGGTCATCGGCGACCACTCCGTGGGTCCAGAGCGCGTCGTCCGGGTCGGGACCGCGCCACATCGTGCCGGTGTTGAGCAGCCGCCGGTGCTGCTTGTACAGAGCGATCCACTGGGCGAGTTCGGCGCGCTCCTCGGGTGTCGCGGCGCCGAGGTCCCACTCGACACCGAAGTGGCCGAACAGGGCGGTGGCGGCACGGAAGGACAGATCGTGACGGCGGCCCGTGGTGTGCGAGTGCGGCGACGCGATGTGCGAGCCGAGCAGTTCGGCCGGGAGCAGTTGGGCGGTCCAGCGCATCAGACGCTGGCGTTCGAGGGGATCGCTGACGTCCGAGACCCAGACGCGGTCGGTGAGTTCGAGGATCCCGAGGTCGATCCGACCGCCGCCGGCGGCGCAGGACTCGATCTCCAGACCCGGGTGCGCGGCCTTGAGCTCGGCGAGCATGCGGTAGATCGCCAGCGTCTGCGCATGCTCGGCCGGAACACCCCCACGCGGCTGGATACCGGCCTCGACGTGATCGCGGTTGTGGTCCCACTTCAGGTACGCGATCGGATAC
Organism: Streptomyces sp. A18; assembly: GCF_059026065.1. Lineage (NCBI taxonomy): Bacteria > Bacillati > Actinomycetota > Actinomycetes > Kitasatosporales > Streptomycetaceae > Streptomyces > Streptomyces sp. A18. The sequence continues at coordinate 41,984 of NZ_JBWLKL010000026.1, forward strand.
TCGGCCAGCAGCGCGAGCAGTTGGCCCAGCACCGCGTCGTAGCACTCGGGGATGGACAGATTCAGTACGTGCTGGGAGCGCTGCTCGACGGGCAGTTCGCGGCGCGCCGCCATGATCCACTCGGGGTGGGCGCGGGCCAGGTCGGAGTCGAGGTTAGTCATCTCCGGCTCCACCCAGAGCCCGAACTTCATCCCGTGTCCGTGTACGGCATCGATCAGCGGATGGAGTCCGTCGGGCCAGACGTCCGCGGACACCGTCCAGTCACCGAGGCCCGCGTGGGCGTCCCGACGGCCCCCGAACCAGCCGTCGTCCAGGACCAACCGCTCGACGCCGACTTCGCCGGCGAGCCGGGCCAGTTCGATGAGCCGGTCCGGGTCGTGGTCGAAGTAGACGGCTTCCCAGAGGTTGAGGGTCACCGGTCGCTCCGGAGAGACGTGGTGCGGGCGACCACGCAGATAGGCGTGGAAGCGATGGGCCACGCGGTCGAGACCGTCGCCGTACGCGGCGTAGATCCACGGGCTTCGGTACTCCTCATCGCGGCCGAGCACGATCTCGCCGGGCAGGAGCAGTTCGCCGCCGCCGAGCAGCCGGACGCCGGTGCTGTCGTTCTCGGCGAGGTGGCGGTGGTTGCCGCTCCAGGCGACATGGACGGCCCAGGTCTCCCCGCCCGCGAAGTCGCTGCCGTGTTCGGTGGCATGGAGCACGTACGCGGAGTCGAGGCCCGTACGGCCTCGCCGGTTCTCCCGCAGGTGCGTTCCGGTGCTGAACTCGTGGCGCTGCGCCAGGCGTTCCATGCCCCAGCGTCCGGTGAAGTCCAGGATCTGGGTCGCATGCGGGGGGACGGGCAGGAAGAGGGACAGCTCGGCGAGGTCGTACTCCTCTCCTTCATTGACCAGGCGCCCGCGCATGCGGACGAGCCCTGAGTGCAGCATCTCGATCTCGACGACCAGACGGAGGCCGCCCTCCTGGTCCACCGCGGTCACCTCGACCAGCGCGGGCCCTGTCTCGGCGAACAGCGCGGGTCTCCCCGCGTCAGCGACCGGCATGGGCCCTGTCGCGGCATGACCCGACACGTCGGTGCCGTCCACGGTGAGGGCAGTGACGGTGAAGGCAGGCGACCAATTGCGCCCCCGGCGGGAGCCGATCAGTCCCGGGCGGCCCATCCATCCCGTCCGCGGCTCCGGCACGAGGGAGGTCCGCTCCGCGTCCAGCTCACCGGAACGGCGCCCCACACGCAGCGCCGCGAGGCCCGCCCCCTCGGCGCCTGCCGCGTCCAAGGGGCCGAGATCGGCTCCCCAGTGCTCGACCACGGGGAGCCTGCCGGATACGCAGGCGAGCAGGAGAGAGCATCCGGCGGCACGCAGATGCACTCGCGAGTCCTTCATGGCTTTCGGGTGGCTCATGTGTGTCCCTCGTGGTTGTGGTGAACTGGTGTGTTTCCGAAGTAACTTGACTCCGACGGCACTCCGACGCCCTTGCCCCTGTCGCCGCGAACACTCGGACCACGACCACCACACCTCACCGTTCGTCGCCAGGGTATGGATCACGCCAATGGAGCCCCGGCCTCCCCTGCACCTCACTCATTTCAACAGAGCGTTGCAGCAGGATCCTGGGCATCCACAGTGCCCACGCGACCTGAGATCCTCCCCCGAAGGAACCCCGGTCATTCAGCCAAGGGCACCCAACTCGCTTGATGCCACAGGGAATTGGCGCGAGCATGGCAACCGTTGCCCGGACGCGCCCAGGGGGCGCGAGCGTCGGGCGGTGCGGGGCGGTTGTCCATGTGTCGACCGATCGGCCCTCTTTTCGTGCTGCGCACGAGGGCGTCCGCACGAGGGCGTCCGCACGCCCTGAACCCGCCGTCGACACGTGCCCCCTCCGGGGCGTCCGGGGTCCACCCGAGACCGCGGAGGAACATGTTTTTCCGGAGAAGAGTCGCACTCGTCGCAACGGTGTCGGCCGTCATGTTGGGCCTCGTCACGGTGCCTGCGTCCTCGGCGGACCGCACGGCGCCCACAGGGGCCAAGACGTCGCTGAAGCCGGGTGACGCCTATGTCATCTCGGACCCGAAGCTCGTCGCCGATCCGCAGAAGGCCGCCGACGTCCTGAAGAAGGACGGCGACCTGGACCGGCTCGGCATCAAGCCGACCAGCGGTCCGACCGCCGAGCCCGGCGGCGCCGAGACACGTGCTCCTTGGGGCCGCAGCTACACCGTACCCAGCAAGCGATTCCCCAAGGGCGAGAAGCCCGCGGACATCTACCAGTACATCAAGAGCGTCGGCGAATGCGCGGACAATGACGACTCGGGCAACGACGGCGGCTGGATCAAGAACAGGTACGCGTACTGCCAGCGGCACTTGATCATCATCCCGGCGATCGACTGCGGCCTGTGGCCTCCGGGCTGCTACCTCAAGGGCGAGTTCGTCTCCCGTAACACCATCATCGGCAAGGGCCAGGTCGGCGGGTGGATCGGGAGCGACCGGCATCGCTGGGCCGACTTCGATCTCGACGTCGACGTATGGCTGGCCGCCGGGGACTTCAACAAGCCCGGCGCCACCATGCGGGCCGAACTCGAGCACGAGGGCAGTTGGGAGGGCGGCGGAGGCAACGCCGAGGACGCCTGCGACGGCGGCATCCAGCGCGGTCGCACCGACTCGCCCGGCAACTGGAAGAGGGACGGCAAGGTCGGCTTCGACCTCGTGTCCACCGCCCCCAGGCCCCCCGGCCAGAGCGCCGGACAGCAGATCGCGGACTGCGACTTCCGGCCGGTCTACAAGTTCCACATCCCCGGATACGGCCAGTTCCAGCCCACCGAGGGCGAGGAAGGCAAGCTGCGCTTCGACAGTGCCTGGTTCAACAAGTACGGCGAGTTGGGCTCGGTCTTCAGTGACACGACCCCGGCTCTGCGGTACGACCGCGGCGACAAGACCAGCGGCGGATACGTCGGCGTCGCCGCTGTCGCCGATCACATCGGCGACGCGCGCGCCAACCCGGACGACACGCTGCCGCCCAAGGACGGAAAGAACCTGCCGGGCGCCGAACCGGTCGACCCCCTGCACCGCGTCGTTCCTGCCGCCGGTGCGACGCAGCGGGACCGTTACGACTCCAATCGCAGCGTGGTCAGGGCGTACTGCCGCAGCGGCAACGTGCCCGGGGGCCCCGGGCAGGGCAAGGACTGTGACGAGTACCCCTTCGCCTCCTCCTACGAAGGCGCCGCCCGCTACAAATACGAGGGCGTGGGCGACGAGTACAAGGGGGACTACTCGGTCCGCTACATCGACCGGCCCGAGAACCAGGAGGCCGGCAGCCGACTCCGCGCCTGGTACGAGAACGACCGCATCCTGGACTGGGACGCCTACGCCCTCTACATCGGCGACTGACCTGCCGACTCGGCGCTTGCGCTGATCGCAAGTGGGGCCGACCGCTCGACGGCCGGCCCCATGCACCGCACGGCATGCATCACACCGCATGCATCGCATGCGTCTCATCGCCACGGTCAGCCCGGGGCGTCCGTCGGGCGCAGGCGCCAGAGTTGCATGAGGCAGTACAGATCCGTGTCCTGCAAGGACTGTTCATGCCCCGAAGGCGTCTCCAGGAGGACGCCTGACTCGAAGGGGGAGTAGAAGGGACCCGTCTCCGGATTCAGTGCCCAATGGGCCCGCAGCCGATAGAGCCCCGGTGACGGAAGGGCCATCGGGATCGTGCACGAGTCGTCCATCGAGTAGAGACACAGCCCTCCACCGCCGGGCAGCTCCACTTCGGCCTCTCCACTGCCGGTCCAGGCCGACTCGTCGGCGGACGGTGCCGAGCTCCAACTCTCCACCCGGGCCCGCACGGTGATGACGTCCCAGGGGCACTCCACTTGGACCATGCCCTTGGCTGCCCGGACCCAGCCGCCCTGCGGCTCATGCAGATGATGGATGTCAGACAGGCAGGTCTCGTCCACGATGCCCAGCGTCCCGTCGGAGATGCTGATCTGCGCGACGGCTGCATCGATTAGCCTCGCCATTCCTTGCCTTCCCGGCGCCAGACGAACACGCCGCCTTCATCGGAGACACGGTCGCCACCACGCTACACAGCGGGCTGCCTGCGGCTCGGAGATGTACCGGGGGGGGGCGGCCGACGCCACGGGGCGATGTCCGGCCGAGTGGCCGGATCCCACTCTTCGATCGCCAATCACGGAGGTGACGGTGGAACGGCCCACGCCGAACCAGCGGTCGGCACGCCGTGCGTCACGCCGTGGCGCAGATCGATCAACGTGAACAGCAGTCGATCGGTGACCACCAGCTCGTACCGGGCGCGTTGGTCATCAGCCTGATTACTCGTGACAGCGCGCCACGCAGTAGGACGTCACGGGTGGACGGAAAAGTCCACAAGACCGACACCCTTATGAGCACTCACACTTGTTGCCATCATTGAGCGGTCACGAATCGCGCACATGGTTGAACAGGGGCCCGTGAGGGCGCCCCGAAAGTCCTTTCAATCCCATCCGGAAAAGTACCCCTACACCTGACATTTGGGTGGGTGCCTGAGTAGTCAGCCATATGTGGGCCGCCGCGGGCGCGGTGTAACACGACAGCGCATGCGGAACGCAGAAGCAGGCAGAAGCGGGGCTAGACCCGGGCTCAATTTCGATGCCTGGAGCGAGCGCACCGACGGCACGGCACTACTCAGATCGGATCTCCTGTGAGCAACATCAACCCGGTTCCTGGAAACCAGACGTACAACCAGCCTCCCCCGGGCCCGGACCGCTCCGAGCGCAACCAGGCAGCCACACGGCGCACAGCCCTCACCATCTGTACGGTCGCCGACATCGCGGCTGGTCTGCTCGGCTTGTGGATCCTGTTGTTCCTGCTCGACGCGAACCAGGCGAATGTGTTCGTCGAGTTCGTGCAGGGAACTGCAGGCTGGCTGGCCTGGTGGTCGCAGGATATTTTCACGATGGACACAGAAGGTCTACGCGTTGTCCTCAATTATGGTCTGCCAGCAGTCATGTATTTGCTGATCGGCCATGGAATCGCTGCCCGGCTCAACCGAGCCTGACGGCAAATAGGCCTCAACAATCACCACAGACCGCTGCCGCCGTTGCGCCTTTCCGCACCGCAGACCACGCAGGGAACAGGCGCGGCAGCCGAAGGACCGAATGTGACGCTCAGCTCCACTGAGTACAATCATCTGCCGATCTATGAGGACCTGGTACGCGAACTCGGCGACGCCGTCGCCGAAGCCCAGTTGGCGGCCGATCACACACAGAATCAGGCAGCGAAACTACTGACCGGACGGGATGCGGCCCACCAAGCCCATCACCGGGAGGGCTACAGACCAGCCACTGCGGGCAGTCAACCGGAGTGGCGCGGATCTCTGTCGTAGGTGACCTGGATTCGGCCATGTCCGCCCGCACCGCCACTACCCGAAGAAGCCGCGCAGCAGCAGCACGCAGGATGTGCACAGTATTTGAAGGCCTCGTCGGTGTGACCGGTCGTGCGAGCCCCGCGCGAATGCGATCAGGCCGCGGTTCGAAGTAGTTGCCAGGGCCCGCCCTGCGCGGTGCCGGAGGCGACCGCGTCAAGGTCGACGCGGTGTGAGGCGGTGTGAGGTGGTGTGAGGTGGTGCGTACAGGCGGGGCTTGGCGAAGAGGCATCGGTGCCGCCAAGGAGCTGACGGCTTCAACGTCGGCAGCACACCCCTGCTCTCGTCGAGGGTCTTGATGCTCTTGCCGTGATCGTCGGAGCGTTGGTTCTTCTCGAACCAGGTCTTGCCATGCTGCCATGCTCAGCAGATCCGCTAGGGCAACCCCTTCACGTTGTCGCCGAACGTCCAGCCCTTCGAGCCGTCCCAATTGATGGACCAGGTCATGAGGCCCTTCAGCGCGCCGTTGTAGTGGTTCCACGCCTGTGTCACCAGGTTCGGTGCCATGTAGCCGCCGCCCGCGCCCGGTTGTGCCGGGAGGCCCGGGACCTGTTTGTCGTAGGGGACCTTGATCGTGGTGCCCTGGATGACGAGGCCCTTGTTCAGGCAGTCCGTCTGCGCGACGAATCCCTCGACCGTTCCGGCGGAGTAGGAGTCGCCGGAGCAGCCGTACATGCTGCCGTTGTAGTACTGCATGTTCAGCCACCAGAGGCGGCCGTTGTCCGCGTACTTCTTCACGATGGGGAGGTACGCGCCCCAGATCGAGCCGTACACCACGCTGCCGCCGGTGACATACGCCGTCTCGGGCGCCATCGTCAGGCCGAAGTTCGCGGGCATCCGGGCGAGGACGCCGTCGATGATGCGGACCAGGTTCGCCTGGGACGGGGAGAGCTGGTTGATGTTTCCGCTGCCCACGAGGCCTGTCTCGATGTCGATGTCTATGCCGTCGAAGTTGTACTTCTTCAGGATCGGCACCACGGTCTCGACGAAGCGGTCGGCGACCGTGCTCGAGCTGAGGTCGATGCCCGCCGTCGCGCCGCCGATCGACATCAGGATCGTGGCACCGTTCGCCTTGGCCTGGCACATCTCGGCCGGTGTGGCGACCTTCACCGTCGAGTCCATCCCGTCCTCCCACAGGACGGTGCCGTCGGAACGGATCACCGGGAACGCCGCGTTGATCACGTTGTAGCCGTGGTCACGTATGCGCGTGTCCGTGATCGGGGTCCAACCGAACGGTGGGTGAACGCCGTTGGCGGCCCCGTCCCAGTTCTCCCAGTAGCCCTGGAGCACCTTCCCGGCAGGCTTCGACTTGACCGCGCACGTCTCGTCCTGGACGGTCTGGTCGGTCTGGTCGGTCTGGAGGCTCCGGGTGCTCTGGGTGCTCTGCGGCTGCTGAGCGTCGGCTACGTCAGTCGGGGTGGTCATGCCGTCCTGTGGTGGCGCGGCGCCTACCAGCAGCGGTGCGGCGACAGCCAGTGCCAGACCCACCGTCAACAGACGGGACCTTACGCGGCGCGGGGCGTGGGCGCGGGGAGAGGTTCGGGATGACACGCTTACCTCCTGGACTGTGGTGCCTGGAGACGTAAGTGGTGCGATGCGCCACACCGTAAAGTGGTCCAGACCTGCCGTCAATAGGTCTGGACCAGAGCAATCGAGCAGGAGGCCTCCCGCACGTGGACATCCTCAACTCCCAAGACCCGCTGGCTATTTCGGCGACCGAGGCGATCCAGAAGGGTGACGTCCCCGCTCTGCGTCAGCTCCTGGCCGACCACCCCGCCCTGGCCACCAGCCGGATCGTCCAACACGGCCCCGCCGGGGGCGGGCGGAGCCTCCTGCACATCGCCACCGACTGGCCCGGCCACTACCCCCACTCCGAAGTGGTCATCGCCACCCTGACCGCGGCAGGCGCCGATCCCAACGCTCGCTTTGTCGGAGCCCACACCGAGACGCCTCTGCACTGGGCCGCCAGCAATGACGACGTCATCGCGCTCGACGCCCTCATCGACGCGGGCGCCGACATCGAAGCCTCCGGTGCCGTCATCGGCGGCGGCACCCCGCTCTCCGATGCGCGCGGCTTCGGCCAGTGGCGGGCAGCCCGCCGGCTCCTGGAGCACGGAGCCCACGCGGACCTTCAGGACGCGGCCACCCTTGGCCTCCTGGAGCAGGTCGAATCGTTCCTCGCCACGCCGTACGGCGCACCGGACTCCCCCACCCCATCCGCCATCACCAGCGCCTTCTGGGGCGCCTGCCAAGGTGGTCAACTACTCACGGCTGAGCGCCTGTTGCAGCAGGGGGCAGACGTCAACTGGATCGGCTACGACGACATGACTCCCCTGGACATCGCCCGCGCGCAGGAAGCCGAAGACGTCGTCCAGTGGCTGCTCGCCCATGACGCAAAGGCGCGCGCGGACTTCGACTGACTCGGTCACTCCCGTACGGGCGCGGAGGCCGCCGCGGGAGCGGCGGAGGCTAGGCGTTGCGGGCCGCGAAGGCGCCGGTGGACGTGAACGCCAGCTTGGCGAAGCGCTCGCCCATGCGGCGGTGGGTGGCGGCGTCCGGGTGGAGCTGGTCGGGCAGCGGCAGCTCGGCGGAGTCGTCGTCCCCGTACAGGTCTCGGCCGTCGAGGTAGTAGAGGTTGGGGTCCTCGGCCGCACGCTGCTCCACGATGCGGGCCAGCTCGTCGCGGATGACACCCAGCGTCAGCTTCCCGCTCGCACGCTCCGCCGGGTCACCCATGGCCACGAACCGCAGTCGTCCGGAGCTGACGGACGTGAAGTCCGGCGCGCTGGGGCCAGGTGTGTCCTCATGGATGGGACACAGGATGGGCGAGACGACCAGGAGCGGCGCCGTGGGGTGGCCTTCGCGGATGGTGTCGAGGAAGCCGTGGACGGCGGGGGTGAAGGCACGCAGGCGCATCAGGTCGGCGTTGACCAGGTTGATGCCCATCTTGATGCTGATCAGGTCGGCGGGAGTGTCACGCAGGGTGCGGGCGACGAACGGGTCGAGTAGGGCGCTGCCGCCGAAGCCGAGGTTGATCAGTTCCACGCCGCTGAGGGATGCGGCGAGTACGGGCCAAGTGGTGGTGGGGCTCGCCGCGTCGGAGCCGTGGCTGATCGAGCTGCCGTGGTGCAGCCACACCTTGCGGCCCTGGTCCGGCACAGGCTCGATGGGTGCGTCGGTGCGCAGCGCAACGAGTTCGGTGGCCTCGTTGTGCGGCAGCCAGATCTCGATGTCCTTGTCGCCGTCGGGCAGTTCGGCGAAACGGAGAGTGCCGACCGGGCCGGGGCTGCGCTCGGCGGATCCTTTGGTCATGTCGATGGTCAGGGTGTTGCCACCGCTGACGCTGCCCTGACCGGCGAAGCGGCCGTCGACGAGCAAGTCGTACAGGCCATCCGGGCGGGGCGGGGCGCCCACATAGACGCGCTTGGTGGGCAGCGCGTCCAGTTCGAGGGCGGTGGCCCGGGTACGGAAGACAAGGCGTACGCCGGAGGGTTGAGCCTCCGCCATGGCCAACTGCCCGTCGGCGAACTGGGCGCGGGCCCATGCGGGCAGCCTGTGCGGCAGGATGCCATGCTCGGTCTGCTCCAGGTCGAGGGCGCCGCGCACGATGCCCGCGGTGATGGGTGTCGTGATCCAGTCGTGCTCGGTCTTCGCCGTGTTCGCTGTGTTCGCTGTGTTCGCCGTGTTCGCCGTGTTCGCCGTGTTCATCGTCAACTCCGCCTGCTGATCAAGGTATCTGGGTGGTGGTCGGGAGCGCTGCAACGCCGGTAGGCCGATACATCGGTACGTCGCTACTCCCACGGGAGCCGGCTCGCGCCGCAGTTCAGTCGACCGCCGCGGCCAGTCAGGACGCAGGGCGTTCAGGACGCAGGCCAGTTCCGCAGCAAGGCATCAAGAGCATCCAGGATCCGCGACCACGTCTCCTGCGAGTCGGGCTCGCTGTGGCTGAAGCCTCCCGACATCTCCAGGCTGACGTAGCCGTGGAAGACGCTGCCCAGCATCCGCACCGCGTGGGTCTGGTCGGGCTCCGTCAGGTCGTAGCCCCGCAGGATCGCACGCGTCATCTGTGCGTGCCTGACCCCCGCGCTGGCGGCCGCTGTCTCCGGGTCGAGTCTCAGCTGAGCCGCGGCGTATCGCCCGGGGTGCTCGCGGGCGTAGTCGCGGTAGACGTTCGCGAACGCGGTCAGAGCATCCTTCCCGGCCCTCCCGGCCAGTGCGATGGCGCCCCGGTCGGCGAGTTCCTCCAGGGAGAGGAGGGCGATCCTCGTCTTGAGGTCCTGGGAGTTCTTCAGATGCGAGTACAGACTCGCGACCTTGACGTCGAACCGCCTGGCCAGCGCCGAGACGGTCACCTGCTCGAACCCGACCTCGTCGGCCAGCTCCGCGCCGGCCTGGGCCAGGCGCTCGGTGGTCAGTCCTGCACGAACCATTGCCCGCCCTCTCCTGTGCCCCGCAGCTCCTTCGGCATAATCGACTATGCACCTGCCTAATACCTTTAGGCAAATCGGCGAGCTAGAGAGGAGGAAGCCATACAGGAGGAGGGCCGCAGCACCATCAGCCCTTCAGCCGTTCAGCCGTTCACAAGTCCGGACACCGCTCCGGGTCGGTGAGATCCATGTCCACGAGCAGGCACAGCGCCGACCGCAATCGCTCTTTTACGGGCCCCGGCTCTTCGAGCATCTCGATGAGAGCCGAGGCCCGGCTGTCGCGGTAGCGGCGCAGCGCCCGCTCAAACAGTGCGTGCTTGTTGCCGAAGGTGTTGTAGAGACCGCCCTTGCCGTTGCCGAGCGCGTCCACGAGGTCCTGGGGCGTGGTGGCGGCATACCCCTTGCGCCTCAGGCAGCGCGACGCACCCGCGCGGCCTTACGCGCCTCCGCCATCTCGCGGGATTCAGCGGTCCTGCGGGAACCTCCGCCGGAGCGGCCGGGCTGCCCGGGACGCGTACCCATCCCCCGGAAGGGAGCACCGCCGCGCTTGGGGCGCTCCGTGCTGGGCGCGCTGCCGGCGATCGGCACTCCGGAGGGGGCCTTCGCGCCGGTGATCCGGCTCAACTCGGCCTCGCCGGAGCGGACTTGGGTGATCTGCGGCCTGATTCCGGCAGCGGACATCAGACGGCTCATGTCGCGCCGCTGGTTGGGCGTCACCAGGGTGACGACGCTGCCGGACTCACCGGCACGTGCTGTGCGGCCGCCGCGGTGCAGGTAGTCCTTGTGGTCGCTGGGCGGATCGACGTTCACGACCAGGTCGAGGTTGTCGACGTGGATGCCGCGGGCCGCGACGTTCGTGGCCACCAGGACCGACACGGCGCCGGTCTTGAACTGGGCGAGGGTGCGGGTGCGCTGCGGCTGGGACTTGCCGCCGTGCAGCGCCGCAGCGCGTACGCCGCTGCCCATCAGGTGCTTGGTGAACTGGTCGACGGCGTGCTTGGTGTCGAGGAACATGATCACCCGGCCGTCGCGCGCAGCGATCTCCGTGGCGGTCGCCATCTTGTCGGCGCCGTGCACGTGCAGTTCGTGGTGCTCCATCGTGGTGACCGCGCCCTTGGAAGGGTCGACGGAGTGCACGACGGGGTCGTGGAGGTAGGTGCGCACCAGCAGGTCGACGTTGCGGTCGAGCGTGGCGGAGAACAGCATGCGCTGGCCGTCGGGGCGCACCTGGTCGAGCAGTTCGGTGACCTGGGGCATGAAGCCCATGTCGGCCATCTGGTCGGCCTCGTCCAGGACGGTGATGCTCACCCGGTCCAGACGGCAGTCCCTGCGCTCGATGAGGTCCTTGAGGCGTCCGGGCGTGGCGACGAGCACCTCGGCCCCTGACCGCAGCGCGCCGGCCTGCCGGCCGATGGACATGCCGCCGACCACCGTGGCGAGCTTCAGTTTCAGGGCACGGGCGTACGGCGTGAGTGCCTCGGTGACTTGCTGGGCGAGCTCCCGGGTGGGGACGAGGACCAGCGCGAGGGGCCGCTTCGACTCGGCGCGCTGACCGGCGGTGCGCACGAGGAGCGGGAGCCCGAAGGCGAGGGTCTTGCCGGATCCGGTGCGGCCCCGGCCCAGTACGTCCCGGCCCGCGAGGGCGTTGGGCAGCGTGGCCGCCTGGATGGGGAACGGCTCGGTGACGCCGAGGTCGGTGAGGGTCTTCAACAGCGGGGCGGGCATGTCGAGTTCGGCGAAGGTCTCCACGGCGGGGAGACCCGGGGTCATGGTGACCGGCAGGGCGAACTCACCCTGGGGGGCGGCGGGACGGCGTCCCTGGCCGCCGGAGCGGTTGCCCGATCGGGGGCCGCCTTGACGGGCGCTGGCGCCGCGGGAGCCGCCGCTGTTGCGGGGGTTGGAATAGCGGTCGTTCGTGCGAGCTGAACGGTTCATTGAGAACCTTCCTCGATATGGCACGCATCGAGGAATTCTCGGTGGATTTCAACCGAACGAATTGCAAGCACGAGCCGAATAAAAGAAAAACTTCTGTAAACAGCAACGAGCTGGTGCCCGCACCGTGAGGTGCGGGCACCAGCGTCGTCTTACGCTTCAGCGTCAGGCAGGAACGATGTTCTCGGCCTGCGGGCCCTTCTGGCCCTGAGTGACATCGAAGTTCACCTTCTGGCCTTCCTGAAGCTCACGGAAGCCCTGGGTGGCGATGTTCGAGTAGTGGGCGAAGACGTCCGGGCCGCCACCCTCCTGCTCGATGAAGCCGAAGCCCTTTTCCGAGTTGAACCACTTCACGGTGCCAGTAGCCATACTAAATATCTCCTTCGGGGCAAGCCCGGGACCCGCACTGTGCGAACCCCGGCGTCGCCACGTTGATTGCCCCGTCCGGAAAACTTCTCCGGAAATACAAAAGTGCCCGGCGGAATTTGTTCCACCAAAGGCACTTGAAGTCTTATGGGAACCACAACTGCAACTACGATCAACAGTAGCACGAGATGGCCTTCACGGCACGGGCAACCTCTGCATATTTCGCCCGACCGGCCGTGGACCCACACCACATTGCGGAGATCTTCGGACCTCCGGTCTCATCAGGGGCGAGAAATGGCCCGCTGGAGCAGGCCCCGCAGGGCGTCCTGCTCCTTTTGCGTGAGCCCTGCGAGGGGCGAGCCCTCGGCGAGGAGCCCCAGAAGCCGCTCCCGCAGTGACACACCCTCGGGCGTGAGCACCAGCTGCTTGGCGCGTCGGTCGGAGGGGTGCGGGCGGCGCACGATCAAGTTCTGCTTCTCCAGCTTGTCCACGACGAAGGTGGCGTTGGAGGGTTCGCAGCTCATGCGCTCGGCCAGCTCCCGCATGGTCATGGGCCCCGCGAGCTCCCGCAGCGCGGTCGCCTGCGGCGCGGTGAGCCCCAGCCTGACCGCCCGCTCGCGCAGGTGCTCCGCGATCTGATCGGCCATCCCGTTCACCAGGCCGCACAGCTGCCGCTCGGCGATGACCTGCGCTTCGGGGTTCGTCATGCCGCCAAGACTAGCAAGTGCATCCAGTCTGGATATTACGAGCTTGAATGATTCAAGCTAGATGCATATGGTTGCCCCCATGACCACTCACTCCCAGCACCAGCCCGCGACCGCACGGCTGCGCCGGCCGTCCGGCATCCGCTCTCTGCGACTCGGCGAGACGAAGGTGACGTATGTACCCGATGGATCCGTCCAGCTCACGCCGCGCGGCTGGCTGCCGGACACCACCGACGAGGACTGGGCGGCCCACCCCGAGTACCTGGACGAAGCCGGCCACCTCGCGGCGGGCATCGGCGGCCTCCTGGTCGAGCAGGGGGAGCGCGCGCTTCTGATCGACACCGGGTTCGGACCGCAGTCGTTCCCGGCCGAGCCGGGCAACGCGATCGGCGCCATCCGAGGCGGAGCCCTCCTGGACAACCTGGCCGCGCTCGGCCGCGACCCCGCGGAGATCGAAGCGGTCGCCTTCACTCACCTGCACGTCGACCACATCGGCTGGGCCCAGCACCACGCCCCTGGCAGCGAGCACCCCGCCTTCACCCGGGCCGACTACCTGGTGGCCGAGCCCGAGTGGTCGCAACGCCACCTCCTGGAGACCCACGGCACGAGCGCGGAGGCGCTCGCCTCGCTGGCACCGAAGGTGCGGACCGTGGCGGATGGCCAGGAGATCTTCCCCGGCGTCCGGGTCCGGTTCATCCCCGGCCACACGCCCGGCCACGCCGCCTACGTCATCACGCCGGGCGGACAGGAGGCGAGAGAAGTAGGGACGAGCGGGCAGCGCCTCATCGCGTTCGGGGACGCTCTCCACTCCCCTATACAGGTGGGCCGCCCCGAGTGGTCCGCGGCGCCCGACCACGACTCCGCCCGGTCCGCGGACTTCCGCCGCCGCCTCGTCGACGAACTCCAGGAGCCCGGCACGATCGGCTTCGGCATCCACTTCGCCGATGTGGTCTTCGGGCGCGTCCGCGCGGACGGGGGCCGCGCCGTGTGGCACCCCATCGACGACGACGGCGCGTAAGGAATCGGCCCCTCCTCCTCGGAGCTACGCCCCCTGGGTCCTCCGGAAGCCCGGACACTCCAACAGGAGTTGACGGGTGGTCAGCAGGGCGGAGCCCGCGTCATGTCGGCAGGTGGCGGCCACTTCCGCAGCTCCCGCCGCCACAAGCGGACTCCACCGCTGGCACGTGTAAATACAGGACGGTTCAACACTGAAACACACATTCCATTGCAATCTCGTTATGTATTGACTCCTTGACGCCGGGAACACTCCGGGGTTGGCTTTCAGCCACCTCGGATCACAACGAAGCGGTCCGATCGAGGAAGTGGGCGAATGAGAACCCGTATGCGTGAAGCCACCGTCGCCGTATCTGTGAGCGCCCTGGCACTCTCGCTCGCCGCATGCGGCAGCCTCCTGGACTCCGGTGACGACGGAGAATCACAGGCCGAGAGGAAGGGTGACGATGTCACCGTCGGTCTGCTCCTGCCAGAGGCGGAGACGGCTCGCTACGAGAAGTTCGACCACCCCATCATCGAGAAGCAGGTCAAGAAGCTCACCAACGGCAAGGGCAAGCTCGTCTACGCCAACGCCGACGGGGACGCCGCCAAGCAGAACGGCCAGCTCGACCAGATGGTCACCGACAAGGTCGACGTGATCCTGGTCAGCTCCGTGGACGCGAAGAAGATCGCGCCGTCGGTCAAGAAGGCGAAGGAAGCGGACATTCCCGTCATCGCCTACGACCGTCTCGCGGAGGGCCCCGTCTCCGGGTACGTCGCCTTCGACAACGAGCTGGTCGGCCAGGTGCAGGGTCAGGCGATCCTCAAGGCGCTCGGCAGCAGCCGCAAGAACAGCAAGATCGTCATGATCAACGGCTCGCCCACCGACCCGAACGCCGCCGTCTTCAAGGAAGGCGCGCTCTCCCAGCTCCAGAACCAGGTGGACATCGCCAAGTCGTACGACACCGACGGCTGGAAGCCGCAGACCGCGGGCGCCCACATGACCGACGCGATCACCGCGATCGGCAAGGACGACATCGCCGCCGTCTACTCCGCCAACGACGGCATGGCGGGCGGCGCCATCAAGGCCCTCAAGGCCGCAGGACTCACCGACCTGCCGCCGGTCACCGGCCAGGACGCGGAGCTTTCGGCCGTGCAGCGCATCGTCACGGGCGAGCAGTACATGACCGTCTACAAGCCCTACCCCGAAGAGGCCGTCGGCGCCGCGCAGATGGCGGTCCGGATCGCCCAGGGCCGCATGGTCGAGTACGACGCCCTGGCCGGGGACAAGTCCGACAACGCCACCACGAAGAACATCCCCTCCCTCCTGGTCTCGGTGCGCCCCCTGACGCGGGACACGATCAAGTCCACGGTCATCGAGGACGGCATCTACAAGACCCAGGAGATCTGCACGGCCGAGTTCAAGGCGGCGTGCGCGACCGTCGGCCTCAAGGGCTAGGCACCGGGGCGTGCCCGGCGCTCAGTGCCAGTAGTCGCGCTGCGGCAGCTTCAGCCATATGTCGGGCGGGCCGGTGACGGCGCGGGCGTCGGTCAGGCGCAGGCCTACGTAGGCACAGGAGTAGGCCACGGCGCTGTGGCGGTAGAGGTACGAGGCGAGGACTTCCTGTGCTGAGTCGTCCTCGTCGGGTTCGCCTCCCGGGTGCAGGTCCGAGGCCTCCATCGTGCCGTCACGGGCGATGCTGCCCTGGTTTCCGCTCTTGGGGTTGGCATAGAGGCCGTAGCAGACGGTGCCCGTGGAGAGCAGGGTCTGCACGCCGGGCATCTGCGGTGCGTAGCCCCAGGGTTGGGTGATGACGCAGCCGCCCGGTACGTCCGTGGCGCCGATGATCTGCAGGGACTCGTCCGTGTCGTACGACCACGGGTCCTCTGCGAAAGCATCCAACTCCGGGTCTTCATAGGGCTCGGCGCCCAGTCGGCGTGCGGCCTCGGCCGCGTCGATTCCGGCCACGCACGCCAGGCCCATGCCGTCGTAGTCCAGGTCGCCCAGGGCCGCTGTCAGCCGTCTGCCCTCTGTCGCGGCGGCGGCCTCGGCCGGGGTGAGTCCGTGCTCCCCGGCCGGAACCCGGAAGAGGTCCGGCGTCGGTCCCGCCATGCTGAGCCTGCCCGGGGACCAGCCCGCGAGCACGGGCCGCCACGGGTCGGCCCCGGCGGCGACCAGCACCCGCGCGTTGTCCGCGCGATCGGACAGGACCGCGGACCAGAGGGCGGTGCAGCCCCACTCCGCCGCGTCGATGTCGTCCACACGGCGGGCCAGTTCGGCGACGACCTCCGGTGAACCGGACACCGCCGCCCGGTGCAAGGGGCTGCCACCGCCCCACACATTCGGGTCGGCCCCGCGCTCGAGACACTCACGCACCCGCGCGCGGTCCCGCCAGCCGTCCCAGCCGAGACCCGCCCAGGCGTCGACCTCTCCAACAGCCATGACACTCCCCCTCGTGGTGATCCCAGCACCTGTCATCGTGTCGTCGTCCGCCACTCACCGAACGCTACATACGCCCACTGACAATCTCCCCCGACGCCTGCTCGGGGACGCGTGCGCCCGCGCAGTTGTGGCTGACCGTGTCCGCGAAGGCCTTGGCCAGAGGAGACAGCGCGTCCCAGCGGCGTACCGCCCATCCGGTCCACAGCGTGGGCAGTTCCGGGATGGGGATCAGGCGCAGGTCGGGGTGGCCTGGTCCGCGCCAGCCCGGCAGGTCGGGGACGATGGCGTGGCCCAGGCCGAGTTCGGCGAGCAGGAGTGCGGTGTCCCAGTCGGCGACGCTGGTGTCGGAGGCCGGGCTGATGCCGCGCTCGGTGAACCACGCGTCCAGGCGCGCACGGGAGGTCGTGCTCTCCGGGAGCCCGATGAGCTGGATGCCGGCCAGGTCCGCTGTGGTGATCAACCGGCGGGTGGCGAGGGGGTCTTCGCGGTGGACGGCAAGCACCCAGGGAAGCTCGATGACGGGGCGCTGCTCGATGCCCTTCACCGGTGCGCCGAGGGAGATCCAGGCCAGGTCGAGGCCGCCCGCGATGAGGGCGTCGAAGCAGCTGCGGCTGGAGTGGGCGGTCTCGAACTCAAGGCTTACCTGGGGATGGCGGCGGCGGAAGGCCACGATCGCCTCGGACATGAAGTGCCGCACCGTGGTGGCACCGGTGGTGATCCGCACCGACCCCGCCTCACCGCGCACCAGGTCGCTCAGGCGGCGCAGCGCGTGGTCGATGTCGCCCAGGCCACCGGCCGCCGCGTTCTGCAGGAGCAGTCCGGCCGGGGTGGGGACGACCCCGCGCGGGTGGCGTTCGAGCAGGCTGAGCCCCAGCTCCCGCTCCAGGCGTCTGATGTGCTGGCTGACCGCGGGCTGCGTGCAGGAAAGGTCGCGGGCGACGGCGCTGAGGCTGCCCGTTCGGCAGACGGCGACGAAGACACGCAGGTCATCGAGAGTCATGAAGGGTGAAGCTACAGCTTGGGGGTCTGCAAGGAAATCCGAGGATTGACTTGGGTGTTGGGCCAGCGGGACGATCTTCCCGGGCCCAGGGCGGCAACCCGGCCCGGTCCGTACGTCTTCCGGAGGACATGCGGGACGGGACGGGTGCCGACCCGTCGGCTCCCGCAGCAGACGCCGCCGCAGACTCTGCGCCGACTCCGCACCAGACTTCCGTCCCGGGCTGCCCGCGCTCCGGTACGCCGACCGTCCCGGGAAGGGCGCTCCATGCACGTACTCGAGACAGTGGCCATCGCGGCCGCGGCCGTCGCGGCAGGCGGCATCAACGCGGTGGTCGGCTCCGGCACCCTGATCACCTTCCCCACGCTGCTCGCCTTCGGCTACCCGCCCGTCCTCGCCAACGTCTCCAACACCATCGGGCTCGTCCCGGGCGTGATCAGCGCGGCGTACGGATACCGCGCCGAGCTCAAGGGCCAACTGCCCCGCCTCATCAAGCTCGGCATCGCGGCGTTCGTGGGCGGCGTCGTGGGAGCGGTGCTGCTCCTGAAGCTGTCCGCCGACACGTTCCGCGCCGCGATACCGGTGCTGATCCTGCTCGCCTGTGTCCTGGTGCTGTTGCAGCCCCGCCTCCAGAAATGGCTCGCACGCAGCGACGGCCGCGGCCGGGATGACGGTGGGATCCCCCTGGTGGCGGGCGTCGTGGGCGCCGGCATCTACGGCGGCTACTTCGGCGCGGCTCTCGGCGTGCTGTTGATGGGCCTGTTCGGGTCGTTCCTCCGGGATGACCTGCAGCGCCTGAACGCTGTCAAGAACGTCCTCGCGTCGCTCGTGAACGGTGTCGCCGCGGTCATCTTCATCGCGGTGGCGACCGTCGACTGGACGGTGGTCGGCGTCATCGCCGTCGGCTCGACCCTGGGCGGCCTGATCGGCGCGCGGGTGGGCCGCCGTCTCTCACCGGCCGTACTGCGCGGGCTCATTGTCGCCGTCGGTGTGACGGCAGCCGTCGCCGTGGTGGTGTGAGCACGCCCGACCGACAGGTGTGAGCACGCCGACCAAGAGGAGACGCACGTCACACTCGTCCCTGTCGAATCAGGCCGGGCCGCTCCGTGTAGGAGGTGTAACCGCCACCGACACCAAGGAGTGCGTCATGGAAGCCCGCTTGAACCTCTTCGGCAGCCCGCTCGCGGCCAAGGCCCTGAAGCACATCGCCTCGGCGAGCAGGGTGATCATCTCGGAGTCGACGCTGCCGTCCACGACCCAGGACCTGGTGATGCTCCGGGCGAGTCAGATCAACGGCTGTGGTTTCTGCACCGACATGCACACCAAGGACGCCGTGCACGCCGGGGAGAGCCCGGTGCGCCTCCATCTGGTCGCCGCCTGGCGGGAGGCCAAGGTCTTCACCGAAGCCGAGCGCGCCGCACTGGAGTTGACGGAACAGGGCACCCGTATCGCCGACTCGGCGGGCGGTGTCGCCGACGACGTCTGGGCGAACGCGGCCAAGCACTACGACGAGGAGCAGCTCGCCGCACTGGTGTCGCTCATCGCCCTGATCAACACCGCCAACCGCCTCAATGTGATCGTCCAGCAGCCCGCGGGCGACTACCGTCCCGGCCAGTTCGGGTGACCCGAAAGCGAAGGGCTAGGCCGCTCTGTTCTGGCGCCGGTAGCCGCCCGGCGCCAGGCCGTACTCCCGTTTGAAGGCCTTGGCGAAGGCGAACTCCGAGCCGTATCCGGTGCGGGCGGCGACCGTGGTCAGCGGTGCGTCGGACTCGCGCAGCATGCGGGCGGCGGTCGTCATGCGCCAGCGGGTCAGATAGGACATCGGCGGTTCGCCGACCAGCGCGGCGAACCGCCGGGCGAACGCGGCGCGGGAAAGGCCGACCCGCTCCGCCAGGGACTCCACCGTCCACGGGGCCGCGGGGTTGTCGTGCATGGCCGTCAGGGCGGGCGCGACCGCCGCGTCGCCCAGGGCCGCCGCCCAGCCCTGCGTGGCGGCCGGAGGCTGGTCGTCGAGCCAGGCCCGCAGGATGTAGAGCAGCAGCGAGTCGATCAGCGTGGGCACGATGCCGTCCGAGCCGATGCGCGGGTTCTCCAGCTCGGACCCGAGGAGTTGGACCGCCGCGCTCAGTTCCGGGTGGCGTCCGTGCCGCGTCGGCAGATGGATCACCTCGGGCAACTGGCGCACCAGGGGGTGCGCGCGCCCTTGGTCCAGGTGGTAGCTGCCGCACAGCAGCCTCGTCTCGGCACCCTCGCCGCCGAGTGTGATCGAGCCGATCGGTGAACTCTCCTGGAACTGCGCGCTCTTGCACTCCTCTGCCGGGGTGGAGGGGTGGTCGGCGAGGATGTGTCCCCGTCCGCCGCGCAGGAAGATCACATCTCCGGGGTTCAGCGGAATCGGCTCCACGTGCGGCGGCGCGTCGGGCAGAGGTACCAGCCAGCAGGTGCCGTACAGGACCACGTGGAACCCGGCGCCCTCGACCGACGGCAGGCGCAGGCCCCAGGGGGCGCGGCCGTTGGTCCGTACGGACGCCGGGTGCCCGGTGCGCATCGAGGCCAGCGCCTCGGTGAGGATGTCCATCCGGCCTCGCCCTTCCTGGTGCCGCGTGCGGCTCGTCGTGAGCCGCCTGCCACGCATCGCGGTCGGCCCGTTCAGACCGTCAGGACAATCTTGCCCTGTACGTGTCCCGCGGCGACCAGTTCGTGTGCCTTGCCGGCCTCGGCCAGCGGGAACGTCTCCTGGACGTGGGGACGGATCCGGCCCGCGTCGATCAGCTCGGCGACCGCGTCGAGCCCGGCGGAGTCCGGTTCGACCATGACTCCGGCGAAGCGCCGTCCGGTAGCCTCGACACGGGTGGCGAGCTCCCGGTCGCCGTGTTCCAGGATGCTGATGAGTACGCCGCCGGGGCGCACCACACCGAGCGAGAGATCGCCCTGGGCCGTGGAGTCGAGGAACACGTCGACGTCCTTGACGACCTCGGTGAAGTCGGTGGTCCGGTAGTCGATGATCTCGTCGGCGCCGAGGCCGCGCAGGAAGTCGTGGCGGCTCGCTCCGGCGATGGCGATCACATGGGCACCGCGTGCCTTCGCGATCTGCACCGCGAAGTGGCCGACCCCACCGGCCGCCCGCTGGATCAGCACCCGGTCGCCCTCCTTGACCTCCGCGGCCCGCACCAACCCCTGCCA
This sequence comes from Streptomyces sp. A18, assembly GCF_059026065.1. Taxonomy (NCBI): domain Bacteria; kingdom Bacillati; phylum Actinomycetota; class Actinomycetes; order Kitasatosporales; family Streptomycetaceae; genus Streptomyces; species Streptomyces sp. A18. The sequence goes on from NZ_JBWLKL010000026.1 coordinate 62,438, forward strand.
GGCGGTGAGCGCAGCGAGAGGGACGGCGGCGGCGTGCACGTGGTCGAGCGAGGCGGGCTTGCGGGCCAGGTGGCGGGACGGCACGGTGACGTACTCGGCGTACCCGGTGGCGGCGCGGGGGAAGAGCGGCATCCCGTACACCTCGTCGCCCACCGCGAACACGGCGCCGGGAGCCGCCTCTTCGACCACTCCGGAGATGTCCCAGCCCACACCGAACGGCGGCTCGCCGATGAGCGGGAAAGCGCCCGACCTGACGGCCACGTCCGCCGGGTTGACGGCACTGGCGTGGACCTTGACGACGACTTCGCCGACCAGCGGCTTCGGCCGATCGGTCGTCACGACCTCGAGGACCTCGGGGCCGCCGAAGGACTTCTGGATCACTGCGCGCACGGTAACGCTCCCTGGGTTTCATGACCTGCTCGGCGGCCGGGATGGGCTGCTTCGCTTGATGTCCTCAACCGTAGGGAGATCGAATGAGTCGAAGAATGGCCTTCTGTCTCCTCCACATGTCCCATCGTCTTGCCGACCGGCACCCTCGGCCATAAGTGCCCCAGGTCACACCGGGAGCGGCGTTCGCCGGTCACATTCCCGCGTCGCGGCCCGTCAGAGCAGTGACGCACTCAAGACGCCCGGCCGGAGCAGATCCGCCGAGGCATCCACCCGATGGGAGCACTTCTGATGTCCACCGCCCATGTTGTCGTCACTGTCCTGGCCGCCGTCATGGTGGGCTTCTCGGCTGTCTCCGTCTTTCTGCGCGCCAAGTGGGTCGTGGAGCCCATGGCCGACTACGGCGTCCCCTTCGCGTGGCTGCCCTGGCTCGGCGCGGCCAAGGCGGCGGGGGCGGCGGGCCTGCTGGTCGGCCTGGCCGTGCTGGCCGTCGGTGTCGCGGCCGGGATCTGCCTGACGCTGTACTTCACCGGCGCCGTCGTCACCGTGATCCGAGCCAGCTGGTACGCGCACATCCCGTTCCCGCTGCTGTACGCGGCCCCGGTGGTCGGGGCCCTGGCCCTGGGCCTTGCCGCCTAGCTCCGGGCGCGACTTCCGCACCATGAGTACCAGCTCAGGGGCAACTTCCGTACCACGGGGAGTACTTGAAGGCTTGACTGAGCCCTGACAACCAGTATGGTCTAGGCCAATGAGTCGACCGAGGCGCCCGGTTGTCTCTCGCCCCTCATCCCCCCACCCAGAGGGAACAGAGATGAACAAGAAGCAGAAGCTGGCAGCCGCCCTTGGCGCGGGATTCGCACCCGTGCTCGTCCTGGCCTCCGTCACCCCGGCCAGTGCGCACGGGTATGTCTCCTCACCCCCGAGCCGTCAGGCACAGTGCGCGGCCGGCACCGTGACCTGCGGCGAGATCACCCACGAACCGCAGAGCGTCGAAGGCCCCAAGGGGCAGACGACGTGCAGCGGCGGCAACTCGCGGTTCTCCGAGCTGGACGACGACGGCAAGGGCTGGAAGGTCACGAATGTCGGCAAGTCACAGGAGTTCAGCTGGAAGCTGACGGCACGTCACAGCACCAGTACGTGGCAGTACTTCGTCGGCGGCAACAAGATCGCCGAAGTCGACGACGGGGGCGCCCAGCCGGGTGAGACCGTCACCCACAAGGTCGACTTCGGCGGGCTCAGCGGCAAGCAGAAGGTGCTCGCGGTGTGGAACATCGCCGACACCGCCAACGCCTTCTACGCCTGTATCGATGTGAACATCGGGGGCTGAGCCCCCGCGCGGGTGGCTCCCCCACACCACCCCACCCGGTCTGCGGAACCGCGGCGCACTCGCGCCGACGGCCCCGCAGGCCGGGCCTCTTTCTGCGCGCGCTTTGCGCGCGTTTCTGCGCGCGCCATGGCGAAATGACGCCCAGCACCGGGGCCGCGCTGGGATCGTGTGCACATGGCCGATTTGCGCAACACACTTGAGTTCCACGTCGACAACGGCTCAGTGGCGGGAGCGGTGGGCCTCGTGGCCCGCGGTGACCGGGTCCAGGAGGTCGCGGCCGTCGGGTCCGTCGACGTCGAGGGCACCTCACCGATGACCAGGGACACCATCTTCCGCATCGCGTCGATCACCAAACCCCTCGTCGCGGCGGCCGTCATGATGCTGGTCGAGGAGGGCCGCATCGCACTGGACGACCCGGTCGGACCGTGGCTCCCGGAACTCGCGTCGCCGAGCGTCGTCCGTACTCCGGACGCACCGGTGGACGACGTGGTCCCGGCAGTCCGGCCCATCACCGTGCACCACCTCCTCGCCTCGCGTGCCGGACACGGATTCCCGTCCGACTTCTCACTGCCCGCGCTCGCGCCGCTGTTCAGCGAACTGAAGCAGGGGCCGCCGCAGCCGCTGGCCGTCCCGCCCCCGGATGCCTGGATGGCCGCGCTGTCCCGGATCCCGCTGCTGCACCAGCCCGGTGACGGCTGGCTCTACAACCTCAGCTCAGACCTCCAGGGCATGCTGATCTCCCGGGTGACGGGAGCGCCGCTGCCCGAGTTCCTCGCCGAGCGGATCTTCGAGCCGCTCGGGATGACCGACACCGCCTTCTCGGTGCCGCCCGGCAAGATCGACCGGTTCACCAGCTACTACGCGGCCGGGGCCGAGGCCGGACCCGAACGTGATCCCGAGAGCGGTCTCGAACTTCTCGACGCCGCCGACGGACAGTGGAGCACCCCGCCGCCGTTCCCGTCCGGCGCCGGCGGTCTCGTGTCGACGGTCGACGACTGGCTCGCCTTCGGGCGCATGCTGCTCGCCGAGGGCACGGCGGGCGGGCACCGGCTGCTCACGCCCGATTCGGTGCGGCGGATGACCACCAATCACCTCACCGAATCCGAGCGGAAGTCCGCCGGGCTGTTCCTCGAAGGAATGGGCTGGGGCTTCGGCGGGGCGGTGGACATCGAGACCGTCGAACCGTGGAGCGTGCCGGGACGCTACGGCTGGGTCGGCGGCACGGGCACGACGGCACACATCACGCCGTCCACCGGCGCGGTCACCCTCATGTTCAGCCAGCTGCAGATGGGCGGGTCCGGCTTCCCGGAACTGATGCGGGACTTCTGGCGGTACGCGGCCCGGATCTGAGGCGCCAGGGGGCAGGGGCAGGCCCGGACGAGGCGCCTGCCCCAACGGCTGAGCGGGGCTACGCCGGGTTCAGCTCCAGCCGGGGGTTGATTCCCGCGTTCTTCCCGGAGGGAGAGAGCCGCACAGCAGCGGCCCGAGCCGCCTCACTGCATCTGCCGCCGCACCAACTCATGCAGATGCCCGCCGGTGTCCGCCAACAGCTGTGCGGGCGGCCCCTGTTGGACGATCCGGCCCTCCGACATGACGATGACGCGGTCGGCGTCCATCACCGTCGAGAGGCGGTGGGCGATGACGACGCGGGTGGCGTTCAGGGCGCGGGTGCTGTCGATGACCGTGCGTTGCGTCTCGTTGTCCAGGGCGCTCGTCGCCTCGTCGAAGAAGAGGACGCGGGGGCGGCGGATCAACGCCTGGGCGATCATCAGGCGTTGGCGCTGGCCGCCGGAGACCGCGCCGCCGCCGGAGATGATCGTGTGCAGGCCCATCGGCATGCGCTTGATGTCCTCGGCGAGGCCCGCCATCGCCGCCGCCTCCCACGCCTCCTCCTGCGTGAACGTCTCGGCGCCGCAGATGCAGTCCAGGATCGAGCCCGTGAGCGGCTGCGCGTTCTGCAGGACGACACCGCACTGGCGGCGGACGGCCGTCTGGTCCAGGGCGGAGAGGTCCTGGCCGTCGTACAGGACGCTGCCGGAGACCGGCTTGTCGAAGCCGATCAGGAGACGAAGGAGCGTCGACTTGCCGCAGCCGCTCGGGCCGACGACCGCCACGAACTCCCCCGGGCGGATGGCCAGGGAGACGTCGTCCAGGACCAGGGGGCCGTCGTCCGCGTAGCGGAAGGACAGCGCGCGGGCCTCGATCTCGCCCTGTAGTTCGCCCGGTTGCGTACTCTCTCCCCGCACCTCCGGTGCCTCGTCGAGCACCGGTTTGATCTGCTCGAACATCGGAAGCACCGAGGCCGCCGAGAGCAGCGCCCCGGTCAGCTGCGTGACGGCTGTCAGGAGCATCGTCACCGCCGTGCTGAAGGTGAGGAACTCGCCCGCCGTGAGACTCCCGCGGGCCGGGCCCGCGAGGAGGATGAACATGATGAGCGTGCAGAGCGGGAGGTAGACCGAGTTGAGGACCGTCGTCACGTTCTTGATGCGGCCCGCGCGCTGCTGCAGCTCCCGGCTGCGTGCGAACTCCCCCGCCCACGCCGCGTACGCGAAGCTCTCCGCGCCGGCGACGCGCAGTTTGGGCAGGCCGCGCAGCGTCTGGAACGCCTGGTTGTTCAGTTTGTTGCTGAGCTCCACCAGGCGGCGCTGCCAGCGCAGTTCCCACAGGCCGAGCGTCAGGAAGATCGCCGCGATCAGCACCAGCATCCCCAGCGCGGCCAGGGCCAGCGGGACGCTGTAGAGCAGCAGCAGGACCAGGTTCATCGCGCCGACCGTGCCCGACTGCAGCGCGACGGGGCCGATGCCCGAGAGGACCCGGCGGATCGCGCTGACGCCCATCGCCGCGCTCGCGAGTTCCCCCGTCGAGCGGGAGGCGAAGAACCGCGTGGGCAGGCGCAACAGCCGGTCCCAGACCGCTGGTTGGAGCGTGCTCTCCATGCGGCCCTCCATCCGCAGGATGGTGAGGTTCTGGAGCAGCATGAAGGCCGCCGAGACGATGCTCGTGATCATCACCGCCAGGGACACCTGGACGATGAGACTCTTCTCGCCGTTCGGGACGAACACGCCGAGGACTTGCCCTGTCGCGATCGGCACAAGCGCCCCGAAAGCGACCGTCACCAGGCCGGCGATCGCCAGGTTGCGTACGTCGCCGCCGGTGCCCCGCAGGCTGAAGCGGAAGAGACGCCACGGCGTCAACGCCCGGTCCGGCAGCGGGCGGTAGAACATGACGCCCTGCGGTTCGAACTCCTCCGCGTTGGTCTTGTCGACGCGGGTGCGCCGCCCGGACGTGGGGTGCACGGACTCGTAGCCGCCGCGCCGCCACAGCAGCGCGACCGGTGCGCCGCTGGCCGCGCGGTGGCCCACCAGCGGGCCGGCGTTCTCGCGCCACCAGCTTCCGTCGAGCCGGACGGCGCGGGTGCGGATCCGCGAGGCCACCGCGACCTGCTCCACCGGGTCGATCCGGTCGCTGACCGCGCCGCCCTCCGCCGCGCCGGACAGCGTGATGCCCGCCGCCTCGGCGACCAGGCGGCAGGCCGCGTACGTCGCGTCGTCACCGCCCCGTGCTTCGCTGCGGCGCGCTCCGCCCCTGCCTGAGCGGCCGATGGAGGCGATCAGGGTGCGGTCGGCCTGCTCACGGACCGTCTCGCCCGCCTTGATGCCGGCGGCCGTGCGGTCCTCGTGGGCCCGCTCCAGGCGTTCGATCCAGCGGTCGAGGGTCGAGAGCAGCCGGTACTGCTGGTTGACCATGCGCTGCCACATCGCAGCGTCGACGAGCAGATCACCCATGGCCTCCGCGCTGTAGGCGGAGCCGTACTGCACACTGCCCGGCGCGACCGGCATCCAGAGGATGTCGTCGTCGGTCACCATGTCGTCGCCCATGGTGCGGCCGTCGAGCGGTGCCTCGAAGAGCACCCGGTGGCTGCGTCCGATGCCGAGCGCGAAGGCGTGCTCCAGCAGGCTGAGGGACTGGTCCTGGGTGTCGTACTGACTGGGGTACTGCTGCTCGTAGGCCCAGGTGTCGCCGTAGTCGGGGCGGTACAGCTCCCGCAGCGGGATCCGGCGCAGCTCGCAGCCCTGGAGGGGGCGTCCGACGAGGGTGTGCTGGGGGCCTTCGACGGGGCCGAGCAGCAGGGTGCCCGGTTCGAGGCGGCCCAGGAAGTGCCAGTGGCCCTGCTGCACGGCGTCGACCGCGAACAGGTCGAGCGCGCCGGCCAGGACGAGCCACAGCACCTGCGGGCCCTCGAGGTGCACGCTGCGCAGGCCCGTGCAGTCGGCCGGTGTGCCGAGCGCGCCGAACGCGGCGGCGACTGCGTCTTGTGCATACGGGGTGTACTGCTCCGGTACCGAGGTCACCTCAGTGCTCCTTGACCAGGTCGGCGTAGGGTCCGCCGGCGGCGACGAGGTGTTCGTGGCGTCCGCGTTCCACGACCTGGCCGTGGTCGAGGACGACGATCTCGTCGCTGTCGCGCACGGTGCTCAGGCGGTGCGCGATGACGACGCAGGCGCAGCCGCGGCGGCGCAGGTTGTCGATGATGACCTGCTCGGTCTGGGCGTCCAGGGCGCTGGTCACCTCGTCGAGCACGAGGATGCTGGGGCGGCGGACCAGGGCCCGCGCGATCTCCAGACGCTGGCGCTGCCCGCCGGAGAAGTTCCGGCCGTCCTGCTCGACGCGGCCGTGGATGCCGCCGGGCCTGCGGGCCACGATGTCGAACAGGCAGGCGTCCTTGAGCGCGGTGACGACGGCGTCGTCCGGGATGGAGGGATCCCACAGCGCGACGTTGTCACGAATGGTGCCCTCGAAGAGGAAGACGTCCTGGTCGACGAAGGACACGGACGCGGCGAGCGCACCGCGCGGGATGTCCTCCAGGCGCTGCCCGTCGATGCGGATCGTGCCCTCCCAGGGGCTGTAGAGCCCTGATATCAGCCGGGAGACGGTCGACTTGCCGCTGCCGGAGCCACCGACGAGCGCGACCTGCTGGCCGGGGCCGACCGAGAGGGAGAAACCCGTCAGGAGCGGCTTGTCCAGAGGGCTGTAGCCGAAGGTGATGTCGTCGAGCGTGACGTGACCCTTGAGCCGGCGGGTACTCGCGGCCGGTTCGGGGCGCGAGTAGAGGGTGTCGACGGGGAAGTTCTCGACGTCCTTGAGACGGGCGACGTCGGCGCCGAAGTCCTGGATGCGGCCCGCGACGCCGTTCAGACGGGTGATCGGCGCGGTGAAGCGGGTGACCAGGGCCTGGAACGCGACGAGCAGACCGATCGACAGGTGCCCCTCCACCGCGCGTAGGCCGCCGATCCACAGGATCAGTGCGCTGTTGAGGGTCGCGAGGGTCGGTGCGACGACTCCCAGCCAGGCGCTGGGCACACCGAGGCGCTGCTGCTCCTCCAGAGTGGTGGCGTGCTGCCCGGCCCACCGCCGGAAGTAGCCGTTCTCGCCGCCGGTCGCCTTCATCGTCTCGATCAACTGCAGGCCGGTGTACGAGGTGTTGGTGAGCTTGGCGCTGTCGGCGCGCAGCTTCTGGGTGCCGGTGGCCCGCAGCCGGATGACGATGCGCATCGCGACGATGTTCAGGAGCGCGATACCGACACCGACGAGGGTGAGTTGGGGATCGTACGTCCACAGCAGGGCCGCGTAGAGGAGCACGACGATGCCGTCGACGCCTGCGGCCGTGAGGTCGCGGGCCAGCGTCTCGGCGACGGCGTCGTTCGACGCGAGCCGCTGGACGAGGTCGGCGGGGCTGCGCTGCGCGTAGAACGTGACGGGCAGACGCAGCAGATGGCGCAGGAAGCGCGCGCTGCTGAGGGTGGAGGAGATGATGCGGCCGCGCAGCAGGTTGGCCTGTTGCAGCCAGGTGAGGACCACCGTGAGCGCCACCATCGCGCCCATGGAGGCGAACAGGGCGCCCAGCAGGGAGGTCTGATCACCTATCAGGAACAGGTCGATGTACGTGCGGCTGAGCGCGGGAAGCGCCGCGCCGACCGCGACGAGCAGCAGGCTGGCGAAGAGCGCGGCGAGCATGGTGCCCGTGGTGCCGCGCAGCCGGGCGGGCATCGCTCGCATGATGCCGGGCTTGCGGCCTCCGGGCCGGAAGTTCTCGCCCGGTTCGAGCACGAGGACGACGCCGGTGAAGCTGGTGTCGAAGTCTTCCGAGGGGACGAAGCGACGGCCCTTGTCCGGGTCGTTGATGTAGATGCCGCGGCGGCCGAAGCGTCGCCCCATGCCGTCGTAGACGACGTAGTGGTTGAACTCCCAGAAGAGGATCGCGGGCGCCTTCACCTCGGCGAGCGCGGCCGGCTCCATCTGCATGCCCTTGGCGGTGAGGCCGTAACTGCGCGCCGCCTTCAGGAGGTTGCTGGCCCGGGAGCCGTCGCGCGAGACGCCGCAGGCGATGCGCAGCTCCTCCAGCGGGACGTGCCGTCCGTAGTGGGCGAGGACCATGGCGAGGGCGGCGGCACCGCACTCCACGGCTTCCATCTGCAGGACGGTGGGTGTACGGACGGTCTTCTGCCGCTTGCCCTTGGACGCGGGGCGCGGCGCTGATCGGCGGCGGCTGCGCTGCGGGGGCTCGGGGCGGTGCCTGCGTCGGCCGCCGGGGGGCGGCAGTTGCTGCTGGTGTTCCGGGGAGGGGTGCGGTGCGGTCACGGAAGCAGCCAATCGATCGGGCGCTGCTCGGCGAGGTGGAAGGCGCCGGTGGCCAAGGTCATGGAGTGGAGCGCGAAGGGCGGTCCGCCCGCGGTCGACCACTTGTAGCCGGACTTGGTGCTCGGCGAGGCTTCCAGGCGCACGAGGACGGCCACGGGCGGCCCGTCCTTGGTGAACTGCCCGGCCAGTTCCTTGTCGCCGAGGAACCCGCTGATCTTCTGTTCGCTCTGGGCGGCTCGCCCGATCGCCTTCACACGGCCCCGCAGCATCCCGTACTCCTGCGTGGGAACGGACTGGACGGTGAGGTCGACCGAGGAGCCGACGGGAACGGTGGCCGCGCTGTCCGCGGGTACGTAGAGCATGGCGAGGAGGGGGTCGTCGGCGCCCGAGACGCGCTCGACGGTCGCGACGTCGGCGCCGGTGGTGACGACGGTGCCGATCCTGGCGACCAGCGTGGTCACCCGGCCCGCGGCGATGGAGCGTACGACCCGGTCGCCTTTGTCCGTACGGACTTTGAGCACGGGAGCGCCGGCGGCGAGCTGCTTGCCCTCTTCGGCCACGACGCTGGTCACCTGTCCGGTGACGGGGCTCTGCAGGACGTAACTGCCCTGGCCGTGGGTGAGGATGCCGGGTGCCTTGAGTGTGGAGGCGATCGAGCCGGTCACGGCCCAGACGCTCGCTGCGGCCATGACCACGACGGTGACGGCGAGTACGAGCAGGCCCTGGGGTCGGGCGTAGCGCACCGGCAGGTCGAGTTCCTCGGGCGACTGCAGCTTGGACAGGGCCTGTTGGCGGAACTGCACGGGGCTCTTCCCTTACCTTGCCTACGGCGTCCGTGAGCCCCGGAACTGGATGTTCCGGGGCTCACGGATCAATGGTGTCTCAGTGAGTTCGAGACTCAGAGACCGGCGACCGTGCTGGTGGCCAGGCCCGCGATGGGGGCCGTGTTCAGGCCGGTGGTGCCCTCGACGATGCCGACGGCCGTGCCGACGGTGGAGGAGACGGGGGCGATCGAGTCGACGGCGCCGGTCACGGTGCCGACGGCGTTGGCGGAGAGGCCACCCGAGACGTTGTCGAGGTCGGCGTCGGAAATCTCGAGGGTCTCGACCTGGGGGGTGTAGTTCATGGTGTGAGCTGCCCTTCTCATGAATGTTGCAAAGGTGTTTCCAACACTGCGGAACTTGATGTGCGAATTCCGCGGTGGCCAGGATCAAAGCACGTTCGCACGTCGTACATCCAATCGACGAGGCGCCGACCGGCGACGCTTGTGGCATCGAATCACCGCTGCGTGCAGGCATGTTCACCGCGCAGGGGCAGCTCCTTCACAAGATTCACAGAAGGGAATCCGGCGAGCGGAAGGACTCCCTCCAACAAAGCGGACACACGCGCACGAAAACGCAAGTTCTGTGGTCAATACACAGGAGCTTTCCGTGCGCCGGGCACCGAATGGCGTGACTGGACTGCGCATTCGATGTGCAGGTTCATTGAAGGCGTGCCGAATCGTCGCCGAAGGGGACACCGGGACGTTCCGCGACCGCGCCGTCGGTGGACGCACCGGAAGCGATCCCGTGGCCGGGCTCCAGCACCGACTCCGGGGCGAGCAGCACGGATCCGTGACCGCGGTGAACACTTTGCGGCGCTGTTCGAGCGCCGCGGAGGGGGCGGCGGGTGGCCGCTTACTCGTAGCCGTTGGTGTGCACGCCGCGCACGCCGCCGGCGAGAATCCGCAGCGGCTCGGGCAACTCCTGGTACGCACGGCGGTGTTGGACCACAGGGTGTTGCCGCCGTACGGCGGGATGACCTCGGCGCGGAGGATGGAGAACGCCGCCCGCTTCACGACCCTGCGATGAGCCCGGCGCCCGGCTGTTGATGCCGACGCCCGTGACCAGGGGCGATACGTTCCGTTCCGGGCGGTGCAGCATAATGCGGCCATGCGGATCTCAGCCAGGGCGGACTACGCGGTACGTGCCGCGCTGCAACTCGCCGCGCGCCAGGACGACGGGCCGCTGAAGGCCGAGGCCATCGCGGACGCCCAGGAGATCCCGCACAAGTTCCTCGAAGGCATCCTCAACGACATGCGGCGCGGCGGGCTCGTCCTCAGTCAGCGCGGCGGCAACGGCGGCTACCGCCTGGCCAGGCCCGCCGACAGCATCAGCATCGCCGACGTCATCCGCGTGGTGGAGGGGCCCCTGGTGTCGGTGCGCGGCGTACGCCCTCCGGAGCTGGCCTACAGCGGGCCCGCCGAATCGCTGCTGCCGCTGTGGATCGCCCTGCGGGCGAATGTCCGCCAGATCCTCGAAGGTGTGTCCCTGGCCGATGTCGCGGGCGCCGAACTGCCCGCCACTGTCACGGCACTCGCGGCGGATCCCGCGGCGTGGACGAATCCTTAGTGTGCGCATCCGCCCCAAGAGTCCGCCCCAAGTGCCCGCCCCAAGTGCGCGAATCCGCCCTAGCGCCGGTTGCGCGGGTGATTGCGCGCCACGCGCTCGTTGCCGTGCTTGTACGCACCCGTCCAGCGGGCCATCACCAGTTGGGCGTCGCCCGACTCGACCTCGGCGATGAACTTCTCGGCGCGCCCACCCCGCAGCGTGCCGGCCGCGCGGCCGTGGTGGGTGATCGTCACGGTGCCGTCGGGATGCCGCTCGTAGGTGAATCCTGAAGGTCTTGGCATGTTCGGATGCTAGGCAGCCGGACTGTCGTTCCGTAATTGAATTTCGGTGCGTCCTGGGGGTCATCGGCCGGAAGGACCCATGGTGGAGCAGCCTCTGCCATTCCACTGTGCGAGATGCTGCGGTCCACTCCTTGAACACGCCCTTGCTGCTACAGGAGTTCACACCCAGTATTCCTATGAATCAGGTAGGGAAACTAGGAATCTGTGAGGCGTCCCCGTGACAACGCTGATCTCATCCGCCTCGCCGCGCGTCGTCCGGGAACTCGCCGACGACCTCGCCGTCGACGCGGACCTGCGCGACCGGGCGGGCAAGCCTCCGCTCGACGAAGTCTCACGGCTGCGTGAGGCGGGACTGCCCGCGCTGCTGACGCCGACCGGCCAGGACGGCTCGGGCGGGCGGGGCAGCGACTGGCGTACGGCGTGTACGGCGGTACGAGACATCGCGGCGGCGGACAGCTCCATCGCCGAACTCCTCGCGCACCACCACGCCCTGTCATGGAGTCCGCGCCTCTTCGGGACGCCCGACGAAGCCGCCGCGCTCGAACTGCGCGCCGTACACGAGCAGTGGCTCTGGGGCGGTGACATCGATCTGCCCGACGCGCAGACCGGCACGAGCCTCACGCTCACCCCGGCCGCCGACGGCTACGTCCTGCACGGCAGGCGGCCCCTGACCGCGGGCGTCACCGTCGCGGACCGGCTCGTCCACACGGCGCGGCGCACGGACAACGGCGAGTGGGTGGTCGTGCACGTGGACCCGGCCCACCCCGGCGTCGGTGCCGAACCCGCGCACGACCTGCTCGGCCAGCGCCTCAGCGGCGCGGGCGCCGTCAGTTACGACGACGTACCGGTGGCCGCGCACCAGGTGCTCGGCGCTGTCCCCGTCGATGAGCACGAGATCTCCCCCTTCACCGCACTCGCACCGCTGACCCGCCGCCTTCTCCTGGTCCAGGTCGGCCTGGGCAACGCGGAAGGCGCCCTGGCCGAGGCGCGGGACATCAGCCGCGCCCTGCCGCGCCCCGGCCCGTTGACCGCTCTCGACACCGGCGGGGACTGCGGGCCGCCGCCCACCGACCCCTATCTGCTGCTCGCCTACGGCGAGTTGGCGACGGCCGCGCACAGCGCCTCGGCGGTGGTGGAACGCGCGACGCAGGCCCTGGCCCTGGGCCTGGAGGCGGGACGCGCCCTGGGCGCCGACGAGCGTGCCGACATCGCGTTCCTCGTGGGTGCGGCCGAAGCGGTCACCGCGCAGTCCGCGCTGCACATCACCACCCGCGTCCTCGAACTCACCGCCGACGCGCCCTCCCCGTCGACCGATCCGGGCCTCGACCGCTTCTGGCGCAACGCCCGCGCCCTGACGGCCCACAGCTCCGCCGCGCACCGCCTGCGCGACATCGGGGAGCACTACCTGAACGGGCTTCACTGACCACAAGTACGATCATTGCTTACCGGCGAGCCGTACCGCGCCCGCAAGGCCGAGAGGTAAGCACCCGTTGAAGACCGGCAGCTACTACGAACCCATCGACGAGTTCCGCTACAAGCCCACGCCCCACGTCGGCGGTGCCTGGGCCACGGACGAGCAGCACTTCAGCCCGCTCGGCGGACTCATCATCCACGCCATCGACCGGTATCTGGCCGCCCAGCCGGACAACGGCCTGGTCCTTTCCCGGATCAGCTTCGACATCCTCGGGCGCCTCGCCCTCGACGAGTGCGAGATCCGGGTGGAGACCGTCCGGCCCGGCCGCACCATCGAACTGGTCGAAGCCGTCGTGCTCATGGCCGGTCGTCCGGTGGTACGAGCCCGGGGCTGGCTCCTCGGCTCCTTCGACACCAGCGCCGTCGCCGGCGGCGGCGCGGACCCACTCACCCCTCCCGAGGCGCTCTCGCCCTGGCCGATGGCCTCCGTGTGGCCCGGCGGGTACATCGCGTCCCTGGACGTCCGCCCGCTCGCACCCCCGCAGCCGGGCCGCACGACGGCGTGGATCTCCACGGACCTCGACCTCGTCGCGGGGCAGATCGCGAGCCCGCTGGCGTCCTACGTCGCGCTCGTCGACACCGCGAACGGCATCGCCGTACGCCAGTCGCCGACCGCCTGGATGTTCCCGAACGTCGACCTCACCGTCCACCTGCACCGTCAGCCCGAGGGGAACTGGACGGGACTCGACACCACGGTGACATTCGGACCCACCGGCCAGGGCATCACCAGCACTGTCCTGCACGACGTCTCCGGTCCCGTCGGACACGCACAGCAGATGCTCACGGTCCGCCCCCTGTAGACGACCGCCTGGGCAGTTGGGGCAGGGGTACGGCCGGGTCGACGTCGGTGAGCACGCGGCGGCCACCCGCCGTGCTCGACGGCGTACGCACGTCCTGATTCAGCACGTTCGCGCCGCATGTCGCGTCCATGACATCGTCACACAGTCGACCCACAACGTTCATACAGTGATGCGCCCACCCGTGCCACTCTCCCGTTGGCCCACTTGTCAACTCGCGTAGAACGCAGGACCTGTTGAAGGGTTTTGCGGTGCGCGAGACTCCGGGAGAGGACACCCCCACATGCCCGTCCCTCACATACGTCGCTGGAAACCGCTGGCCATGACGGCCGCCGCGCTTCTCGTCGGGATCACCGTCCCGGCCGCCGCCGACGCCACGACCACGGCCCCCACGCCGACCGCGGCATCCGTCGGCGCCTATGACGACACGTACTACAAGGACGCGCTCGGCAAGACCGGTCCGGAACTGAAGAGCGCCCTGCACACGATCATCAGCGACCAGACCAAGCTGTCGTACGACCAGGTCTGGGACGCCCTGAAGGTCACCGACGAGGACCCGGCCAACGGCAGCAACGTGATCCTCCTCTACACCGGCCGCTCGCAGAGCAAGGACAGCAACGGCGGCGACCCCGACCAGTGGAACCGTGAGCACGTGTGGGCCAAGTCGCACGGCGACTTCGGCACCGCGACCGGTCCCGGAACCGACATCCACCACCTGCGCCCGACCGACGTCTCGGTCAACAGCACCCGCGGCAACAAGGACTTCGACAACGGCGGCAGCGAGGTCGGTGAGGCGCCGGGCAACTACACCGACTCCGACTCCTTCGAGCCGCGTGACGCCGTCAAGGGCGACGTGGCCCGGATGATCCTCTACATGGCCGTGCGCTACGACGGCGAGGACGGCTTCGCCGACCTCGAGCCCAACGACAAGGTCTCCAACGGCAGCGCCCCCGCCATCGGGCGGCTCTCCGTCCTGAAGCAGTGGAGCGACGAGGACCCGCCGGACACGTTCGAGAAGAACCGCAACCAGGCGATCTACGACGAGTTCCAGCACAACCGCAACCCGTTCGTCGACCACCCCGAGTGGGTCGGAGCGATCTGGTAGAGCGTTCACTCGCCACGGCACCACGGCGACGGCCTGTGGTGGCAGCGGCCCGACTCGGGCCGCTGCCACCACGCGTGGCTGACGGGCCGACCGCGGTCACGCCCGCGCGGACCGCCCGGTCACACCCGCCGCACGTACGCGGCGCGCCACTCGGGGGACGGGTCCGATCCCGGCTCGGTCCAGTACTCGCGACCATCGACGATCTTCCCGGCCCGAACCGTCCAGAACGACACCACGCGGTGGATGCCCGTGGCGTCGTGCGGGACTTCCACCTCGGACACCACCACTTCGCCGTCCGCCACGATCCGCAGCACCCGGATCGACCAGCCTTCCGGATACTCCGCGTTGACCGCCACGAAGTTCGCCGGGCCCTCGATCCGCTCGCCGCTGACCGGCCACTCGACCACCAGGTCCTCGGCGAGCAACTCGCCGAGCCCCTCCCAGTCCCGCGCCTCCATGCGCGCCCACAGCCCCTCGACAACCTTCGCTGATTCCATGGGCGCGCATTCTGGCAGGCACCACTGACAACACCCGTGACCCTTGGGTCAGTTGACGACGTCCCCCAGCGGCTTGCCCTCCAGGTGGCCCGCTACGTTCTGGATCGCCGCGAGGCCGATGCGGACCAGGGTCTCGCGGGTGACGCCCGCTACGTGCGGGGACAGGACGACGTTCGGTGCCTTCAGGAGGCGCAGTGCCGCCGTGGGCGGTTCGGGGTCGAAGACGTCAATGCCCGCACCGGCCAGCGCGCCCGCCGTGAGCGCGTCGGCGAGGGCGTCCTGGTCGATGAGCGCGCCCCGCGCCGTGTTGATGACGAACGCCGTCGGCTTCAGGAGGGCGAGGCGCTCGGCGTCCAGGAGGTTGCGGGTCCGGTCGGTGAGCGGGGCGTGCAGGGTGACGTAGTCGGATGTGCGGAGCAGCTCGTCGAGTTCGACGTGGCGGGCGCCGCCGAGGCGGGCCTCCGTCTCCGCTCCCAGCGAACGCGGTCCCGCGTAGACGATGCTCATGTCGAACACCACCGCGCGGCGCGCGACTTCCTCGCCGATGTGGCCGAGGCCCACGATGCCCAGCGTCTTGCCGGAGAGCTCCGTGATGGACTGCTGGAGGCGCGGCAGCGCCCAGTCGGCCTCGGTGAGGGCGGTGTGCGCGGGGATCAGCTGCTTGGCGAGGGCGAGCATGAGGGCGAAGGTCTGCTCGGCCACGTTCTGCTTCTCGGCGCCGCTCGAACCGATCGAGCAGACGGAGACGGAGCGAGCGCGGGCCGCGTCCACGTCGACGTAGTCGAAGCCGTGGCTGGCGCACTGGACGACTTCCAGATCCGGGGCCACCGCGAGGTGTTCGGCGGTGACGGGCGCGAGGCCGGTGATGATGACGTGCGCCTCGCGGAGGGCGGCCGGGTCCTCGTCGGCCGATTCCACGACGGTCACGTGCGCCGTCCCCGGAAGCAGCCCGGCGAGGGCGCCTCCCGCCGCGCGGCCGCCCACGTGGGGCGAGACAATGGCGAGGACGTTCTTCACGGCGGTCATGCGGTCTCCTCGATCAGGTCGTCGGGGGTAAGGGTGGCTGGCCCCGCGTGCCCGGACAAGGCCAGGGTGAGGTCGAGTTCGGCCAGCAGACAGCGGATGACGTGGTCGACGCCCGCCTGTCCGTCGAGGCCGAGCCCATAGGCGTACGGCCGTCCCACGAGCACGGCATCGGCGCCGAGCGCGAGCGCCTTGAAGATGTCGTCGCCGGTGCGGATGCCGCTGTCGAACAGGACGGAGAGCCGGTCACCGACCGCCTCCACGACGCGGGGCAGGGCATCGGCCGCCGCGACGGACCCTGCGACCTGGCGGCCGCCGTGGTTGGAGACCACGACCCCGTCCATGCCCGCGTCGGCGGCGCGGCGCGCGTCGTCCGGGTGCAGGATGCCCTTGAGCACGATCGGGCCGTCCCAGTTCTCACGCAGGAACGCCAGGTCGGGCCAGGTCTTCGCGGGGTCGGCGAACATGCCGACGAAGTGCATCACCGCCGCGTTCGGGTCCTCGTGCACCGGCTTGGCAAGTCCCGCCTGGAACGCGGGGTCACTGAAGTAGTTGGCGGTGCCCACGCCGTGCAGGAAGGGCAAGTACGCCTGGTCGAGGTCGCGCGGACGCCAGGCGAGGAGCGGTGTGTCGAGCGTGACGACCAGCGCCGTGAAGCCCGAGGCCTTCGCCCGGTCCAGGAAACTCTTCGTGACGTCACGGTCCTTGGCCCAGTACAGCTGGAACCACCGCTGCGCGTCCCCCATCTCCTTGGCGACCTGCTCCATGGGGGTGCTGGACGCCGAGGACAGGATGTACGGGACCCCGCGGGCCGCGGCGGCGCGCGCCGCGGCGGATTCGCCCTCCGGGTGCATGATCGACAGGACGCCGACGGGTGCCAGGGCGAGCGGCGCGGGCAGCCGGTGCCCGAGCACCTCCACGGAAAGGTCCCGTTCGTGGACGTCACGCAGCATGCGCGGCACGATCCGGCGCCGTTCCAGTGCCTCGCGGTTGGCGCGGGCCGTGCTCCCCTTGCCCGCGCTGCCGGAGACGTACCCGACGGGGCCTGGACCGAGCCGCTGCTCGGTCAGCTCCTCGAGGCGGGTCAGGTCGGTGGGCAGGCGGGGTACGGCGCCCGTCATGCCGTTGAGATAGATCTCGTACTGGAAGTCCGCCCAGTTCGGCGTCGTCGTCATGTGGTGGGTCCCGTCCGGTGGCCGTGAGACTGCGTGAGACAAGCACACAGGCACTGTCTACCCGACGATCCTTGCCACTGTGACAAGCCCCGTCCATGGCCGTACGCACCCTTTTCCGATGGCACTATCACCCTGTGACAAACAAGCGGGATCGCGTCCGGCAGGAACTCCTGGCCGATCCCCGCCTCGTCGAGGCGGTCGTCGACGCGGTGCACGAGCAGGTTCCGGCGTACAAGGCACTCGACGGCAACAGGTTTCCCGAGGTTCGGGCCATCGCGGCCTGGGCGACGGACCGCCTTCTCGCACACTGGGTCACGGACGGCACGATCGCCGACGCCGATCTGCGGCGCTTCCGGGGGATCGCGGCGGCGCGCGCGGCGGACGGCCGCCCCCTGCAGGCCGTGCTGCGCGCCTACCGCGTCGCGGCGGCGGTGCTCGCGGACGAGGTCGCCGCCCGCGCGCCGCTCCTGTCCGCGAAGGACGCCTTCGCCCTCGCACAGCTGCTCCTCACGGCCATGGACACCATCTCCGAGGAGATGACGACCGCGTACGCGGCCACCAGTGAGCGCCTCACGGGCGACCGCGACAGGTCACTCCAGCTGCTGCTCGACGATCTGATCGCGGGCCGCCACGCCTCGTTGGGCGCACTCAGCGCGAGGGCGTCGCGCCTGGGCGTGCAACTCCCTGAACGGTACTGCCTGTTGGTCGCGGAGCCGGTGGACTCCAGCGCCCTGGACGGCGGTTCCTCCGACATCTCCCTCACCACGTCGACCGGCCTGCTCGCGGCCCTCGGTGGCGGCGGGGGCGCCCGGGGAACGTCCCTGGCGACGACACACGGTTCACGCGCCGTGCTGCTCCTTCCGGCCGCGTCCGCCGACGCCGTCCCGGAAGTCCTGCACCGGCACATCTGGCGCGGCTGCGTGATCGCGGGTGAGAGCCTGGACCGCGTGGCGGTCGCCCACCGGCTCGCCGCGGGCGCCCTGGACACCGCTCCCCCGCACGCGCATCGCACCGACCGGGTACTCACCGACGCCGACGCGCACGTCCTCGCGCTGCTCGCGGGCCACCCCGTGGTGAGCCCCGACCAGGTCGGCCGCATCGTCCTCGGCCCGCTCGTGGACCGCGCCCAGCGCCACCTCCTGGAAGCCCTCACCGCGTACATCGACACCGGCTCCGCCAATGCCGCGGCCCGCGAACTGCACCTCCACCCCCAGTCCGTGCGCTACCGCCTGCGCCGCGTCCGTGAGCTCACATCGCGCGACCCCCAGGACCCCTGGCAGCGCCTCACGCTGGACATCGCCCGCACGATCGTGCTCGGCGGGCGGAACGGGTAGCCGTCCGCCGGGCGCGTGGAGACGCCCGGCGGACCGCGGGGGTCATCTGCGCCGCCACTCCTCCGTGGTAGTTCGCGGCGAACGGCAGGCCGCGCCGGCCCCCGACGTCCGCGCTCTCGCCCCCGCTGCTGCCC
Organism: Streptomyces sp. A18; assembly: GCF_059026065.1. NCBI lineage: Bacteria > Bacillati > Actinomycetota > Actinomycetes > Kitasatosporales > Streptomycetaceae > Streptomyces > Streptomyces sp. A18. The sequence goes on from NZ_JBWLKL010000026.1 coordinate 81,000, forward strand.
AGGACCCACACCTGGATGTCGGCGCCCTCACCGGGGGCGACGTGCGCTTCGATGCCGTCCGCCGAGCGTGTACCGGCCACGCCCGGGTTGAGGTGATGCTCGGCGAACCAGTAGCGGGCGTACCCGAATCGCTCGGTCTGCCGGGCCAGGTCGATGGAGTTGTGCAGCGCCCCGGCCGCGGTGGAGCCCGACGAGATCGGGACCAGGTCGAGGACACCGAGAGGGATGGCTGACATGTTCGGGGTCCTCCTCAGTGGTCGGCGGAGAGAACGGGCTCAGGGAAGCGGGCCTCGGGGGACTTGGGCGCCCCGGCGTCACACCCCCGACATCCTGCGCGACCTCACCGGCCGACTCGCCGCGCACGGCGGCGGCCCGCTCCCCCTCCTGCGCCCACCGGCCCTGGCGGCACGGATCGACGCCTGGCACGCACTGCTCGCAGGACCGCTCACCTCCGCCACGCTGACTCGGCTCGACCAGCGCCTCGCCTCTCACCCGTACCTCGTGGGCGACGAACTCACCGCGGCGGACGTGGACTTGTGGGCTCGGCTCGTCCACCTCACCCCGGACACGACCGCGGGCACTGCCACTGACGCCTACCCCGGTGTGCACGCCTACGCACCCCGCCTGCGCGACGACCACCCGGCCTTCGGCACCAACCACCCATAACCGCAGGTGGCCGCGGCGAGGACGCCGCGGCCACCCCTGACATCACCAGATCCTGACGCGCTCCGCACGGTCCAGCCAGAGCCCGTCGCCGGCCACCGTCCCGAACGCCTCGTGGAACTCGTCGAGGTTGCGCACGATGTTCGCCCGGAACTCGGGCGGCGAGTGCGGGTCGATGGTGAGGTACTGCTGCTCCTGCTCCTTGCGGCGCTTGGTGCGCCAGCAGTAGGCCCAGTTCATGAAGAGCCGCTGGGAACCGGTCGGCCCTTCATCCTCCGGCACCGGTTCGCCGTCGAGCGCGATCTTGTACGCCGTGTGCCCGATGGTCAGGCCGCCCAGGTCGCCGATGTTCTCGCCCACCGTGAGCGAGCCGTTGACGGACTCGCCGGGGAGGTTGCGGGGCGAGAAGGCGTCGTACTGCTTGACCAGCGCCTTCGACTTCGCCTCGAACGCGGTCTTGTCGGCCGCGGTCCACCAGTCGTTGAGGTTGCCCGCTCCGTCGTACTGCGCGCCCTGGTCGTCGAAGCCGTGGCCGATCTCGTGGCCGATGACCGAGCCGATGCCGCCGTAGTTCTCGGCGGGGTCGGCGTCGGGCGAGAAGAACGGCTTCTGCAGGATGCCCGCGGGGAAGCAGATCTCGTTCGTGCCCGGGTTGTAGTACGCGTTGACCGTCTGCGGCAGCATGAACCACTCGTCGCGGTCGACCGGGGAGCCGATCTTGGCGAGCTGCCGGTCGGACTCGAAGGCGTCGGCCGCCTGCGCGTTGCCCAGGAGATCGTCGGTGGAGACTTCGAGCGCCGAGTAGTCGCGGAAGGTGTCCGGGTAGCCGATCTTGGGACGGAACGTGGCGAGCTTCTCGTACGCCCGCTCCTTCGTCTCGTCCGTCATCCAGTCCAGGCGGGCGATCGACTGACGGTAGGCCTCAAGAAGGTTCGCGACGAGGTCGTCCATCATCGCCTTGGAGCTCGGCGGGAAGTGCCGCGCCACGTACTCCTTGCCGACGGCCTCGCCGATGGAACCCTCGACGAAGGCGACCGCACGCTTCCAGCGGGCGCGCAGTTCGGGAGTGCCGTTCAGGGTGCGGCCGTAGAACTCGAAATTGTTCCGGACGAACGCGTCCGTGAGGTAGGGCGCGCACGTGCGAAGGACCCGGACCATCGCCCAGTCACGCCACTGCTCGATCGGCACCTCGTCAAGGACCGCGGACAGGTGACGGAAGTAGGACGGCTGGCGGACGCACGTCTCGGCGATGGTGGCGTCCGAGCCGCCGAGCCCCTCGGCATAGCCGCGCCAGTCGAAGTGCGGCGCCAGGGTGAGCAGTTCGTGCAGCGTGAGGAGGTTGTAGGTCTTCTGTACGTCACGGGTCTCGGCCCGCTCCCAGTGGCCCGCGGCGAGGCGGGTCTCCAGGGCGAGCACCGCCTGCGCGGCATCGGCGGGCGATGCGTGCTGCCCGAGCGTGAGGAGCTCGGTGAGGTAGCCGACGTACTTCTCGCGGATCTCGGCGAACTTCTCTTCGCGGTAGTACGACTCGTCGGGCAGGCCGATGCCGCCCTGGAGGACGTTGAAGAGGTAGCGGTCGGAGTTGCGGTCGTCCGAGTCGATGTAACTGCCGAAGAGACCGGAGCCGCCGATCCGCTCGAAGCGGCCGAGGAACGCCGCGAGCGCCCGGGTGTCCCGCAGCCCCGCGACCTCGTCGATCAAGGGCTGTGCCGGGGCGAGCCCTCGGGCGGCGATCGTCTCCTCGTTCATGAAGGAGGCGTACAGCGTGGCGATCTTGCGCGCGTCATCCGGGACGGCGCCGGACGAAGCGGCCGACGCCAGGTCCTGGATGATCACCTTCACTTGTTCCTCGGCCGTGTCGACCAACTGCACAAAGGGGCCCCAGCTCGAACGATCCTCGGGGATTCGCTCGGTCTCCAGCCAGTGACCGTTGACGTGGCCGAACAGGTCGTCCTGCGGCCGGATCTCAGGGTTCATGCCCGCGCGGGCGTCATCCAGCATGCTCATTCACGCACCCTACGCGGACACCGCGCCCGAGCACGATCCGCTGCGACCGCCGACCTCGCCTCAGCCCGCGCCGGACTCCCGCAGATGCCGCGCCGTCACCGTCCCACCCTCGGCCACCAGGGACGCGGGCGTGCTCGTGAACACCACTTGACCGCTGTCGTGACCGTCTCCGAGGCCGATGAGCCAGTCGGCGTGCGCCACCACCGCCAGGTTCCGGCATCAATTGCCGCCCGGGAGCGCCCGGTTGGTATGGACATGACCGCCAGGGCACTTCTATGCTCCGCCTGAACTCATCGTGAGAGCGCTCTCATCACCCTGTTCCTCCCCACCCCGATGGAACGACAGAAAGGGCACTGCCATGAGACGCAGAACCGGAGTGCGCATCGCCTTCTCCTCCTTACTCCTGGCCGGCACCTGGGCCAGCGCCTCGCTCGCCCCCACCGCGAGCGCCGCCCCCGCCCCCACCGCTCCCCCGGCCTCCACCGGCATGCTCACCGCAATGCAGGACGACCTCGGGCTCACCGCGAGCCAGGCGCGCGCCCGCCTCGCCGCCGAGAAGACCGCGATCCGCGTCGACCGCGCCGCGCAGCGCACGGCCGGGGCCACCTACGCCGGCTCCTGGTACGACGCCGACACCGGCAAGCTGACCGTCGCCACCACCAGCGCGCGCAAGACCGACGCCCTGCGCGAGACCGGCGCCACCGTCCGCGTGGTCCGCCACAGCGCGAAGGAACTGGATGCCGCCAAGGAACGCATCGACTCCCTGCCCGCGCCCAAGGGCATCAGCAGCTGGCACGTGGCACCGCGCAGCAACAAGGTCGTCGTGAACGTCGTCGCCGCTCAGAAGGACGACAACGATGTCCGGCGCTTCGTCGACCGCGCCCGGAAGGCGGGCCCCGTCGAGGTCGACACGGTCGGCGAGGCGCCGAGCACCTTCGCCGCCGGGACCGTCGGCGGCGACCCCTACTACACCGGCAACGTCCGCTGTTCCATCGGCTTCTCGGTGCACGGCGGGTTCGTCACCGCGGGCCACTGCGGGCAGGCGGGAGCCGGGGTGCGCGGCTGGGACGGTTCGAACATCGGCAGCTTCCAGGGCTCCTCGTTCCCCGGCGACGACTACGCGTACGTCAGCGTGGGCAACGGCTGGTGGACCGTCCCGGTGGTGCTCGGCTGGGGCACCGTCCCCGACCAGCTCGTCCGCGGTTCGGCCGAGGCCCCGGTGGGCGCGTCGGTCTGCCGCTCCGGCTCCACCACGCACTGGCACTGCGGCACCGTGCTCGCCAAGAACGAGACCGTCAACTACAGCCAGGGCGCCGTCCATCAGATGACCAAGACCAGCGTCTGCGCCGAACCGGGTGACTCCGGCGGCTCGTTCATCAGCGGCGACCAGGCCCAGGGCGTCACGTCGGGCGGCTGGGGCAACTGCAGCGGCGGTGGCGAGACCTGGCACCAGCCGGTCAACGAGATCCTCGGGCGCTACGGCCTGACCCTGCACACCGCCTGACGGCGGCGGACCGCGCCGGGCCCGCGGGAGGGCCCGGCGCGTACGCCGCCGTGGTGAGTCCTGGCGGCTGGATGGCCCTAACCGGGTTCGGCGCGGGCGCCCCTGAGGAAGGACTGCCGCTGCCACTGCCAGGAACGACTGGTCCCGGAACCGCGTGTTCGGGGACGAACGGAGAACCGCGATGACAGCATCCGCCGGGGCCCGGCGCCGCACCCGCATCGGCACGAGGCTCATCGCCACGGTCGCCGTCGGCGCGCTCACCATGGGAGCCGCGTACGAGGGCGCACCGGCGGACGCCGCCGCACCGCCGCGCGACCGGTCGCCCTTCACCGGCAAGGCGGCGGATCAAGGCCCGGTCCTCGCGGTGAAGTTCGACAACGCGCGCCTGGCACGCCCGCACACCGGTCTCGCTCAGGCGGACATCGTCTACGTGGAGAAGGTCGAGGGCGGCATGAGCCGCCTGATGGGGGTGTACTCAAGCCGCCTGCCGAAGCACATCGGCCCGGTGCGCAGCGCCCGCGAGTCCGACGTCGAACTGCTGCGGCAGTTCGGCCGTCCGGCCCTCGCCTACTCGGGGGTGCGCAGCTCGCTCAGCAAGATGCTCAGGGAGTCACCGCTCTACGCCCGCTCGCACGACCGCGTCCCGAGCGCCTACTTCCGCAACGGCGACCGTCCCGCCCCGCACAACCTCTTCGTCCGCCCCAAGTCCCTGCTCCGCTCGGCCCCGAAGGCCGATCACGCCACCGACATCGGCTTCCGGTTCGGCCCTGCCCCGGCGGGCGGCTCCCCCGCCACGGCACGGACCGTGCGTTACACGTCGGCCAGCCACACCTTCCGCTGGTCGCCGCGGCAGCGCCGCTGGCTCGCGTCCTTCGACGGGGCCCCGGCCCGCAGCACGTCGGGGGCGCGCCTCGGCGCCAAGACGATCGTGATCCAGCACGTGGACATGCCGCCGTCGCGCTACAAGGACGTCAACGGCGCCGCGACCCCGTACATCGAGACGATCGGCAGCGGCAGGGCGACCGTCCTGCGCGGCGGCAAGGCGTACAAGACCCACTGGAAGAGGTCGAGCGCCACGGGCGGCACGACCTTCACCCGCCCCAACGGAGAGCGGATGCCGTTCGCGCCCGGCCAGGTGTGGATGGTCTTCGCCGACCGCTGAGCGGGCGGGCCGGGACAGGCGTCAGCCCGGTGACCGAGATCGGTCACCGGGCTGACGGCGCGGCTCCTCACGGAGCCTCGGTGCTCAACCGCGTACGGACTCGAGCTCCCGCTCCTGGTCGTCGTGGCGCGCCGTCGGGACGTCGCCGAGCTGCTTGTGCAGCTTCTCGCCCTCCACGTCGACGTTCGGCAGCAGCCAGTCGAGCCACTTCGGGAGCCACCAGGCCGACTTGCCGAGGAGGGCGAGTACGGCGGGGACTATCGCCATGCGAACGACGAAGGCGTCGAAGAGGACGGCGATGGCCAGGCCGAAGCCCATCATCTTGATCATGTCGTCGTTCTCCATGATGAAGCCGGAGAAGACGCTGATCATGATGACCGCCGCAGCCGCGACGACCCGCCCGCCGTGTGTGAAGCCGGTGACGACGGCCTCGCCGGGGCGCGCCCCGTGGACGTACGCCTCACGCATGCGCGTCACGAGGAACACTTCGTAGTCCATCGCGAGGCCGAAGACCACGCCGATCATGAAGATCGGCATCATGCTCATGATCGGGCCCGGCTGGTCCACGCCGACGATGTCGGCGAGCCACCCCCACTGGAAGACCGCGACGACGGCGCCGAGCGCGGCGGCCACCGAGAGCAGGAAGCCGAGCGCCGCCTTGAGCGGCACGAGGACCGAGCGGAAGACCAGCATCAGGAGCAGGAAGGCCAGGCCGACGACGAGCCCGAGGTAGGGCAGCAGCGCGTCGTCCAGGGTCTGCGAGAAGTCGATGGTCATGGCGGTCGCGCCGGTGACCAGGACCTCGGAGTTCGTCTTGTCCCCGAGACCGTCGACGGTCGAGCGGATCTCCTTGACGACGCCCTCGGTCTTGTGGTCGCTCGGACCGGTCTTCGGTACGACATTGAAGATCGCGGTGTCATCGGCCTTGTTGCCGTTCGCCGGCGCGACGGCGGCGACACCGTCGATCTTGGCGATCTCCTTGCCGACGGTGTCGGCAGCGGCGGCTGCGCCCTTGTCCTTGTCGGTGTCGACCGTGACCATCAGCGGGCCGTTGAACCCGGCGCCGAAGGACTCGGACAGCATGTCGTACGCCTTGCGCTGCGTGGTGTCCGGCGCCGACGTGCCCTCGTCCGGCAGTCCGAGCTCCAGGCTGGTGGCCGGTACGGCGACCACACCGAGGCCCACCACGGCGAGCAGCAGGACCGGGACCGGGCGGCGCAGCACGAAGCGTGCCCAGCGCGTGCCCAGCTTGGGCTTGGCGTTCGGATCCTGCAGCTCGCTCACGGGCTTCTTGCGGTCCTTGCGGCGCAGCACCTTCTTGCCCGCGAAGCCGAGCAGCGCGGGAATCATGGTGAGCGCGATGAGGACGGCGATCGCGACCGTGCCGGCCGCGGCAAGGCCCATCTTGGTGAGGATCGGGATGTTGACGATCGCCAGGCCGGAGAGCGCGACGATGACGGTGAGTCCGGCGAACACCACGGCGGAACCCGCGGTGCCGGTGGCTCGGCCCGCCGCCTCCTCCGGTTCACGGCCGTCGGCGATCTCCGCTCGATAGCGGGAGACGATGAACAGCGCGTAGTCGATGCCGACGGCGAGGCCGATCATCATCGCGAGCGTCGAGGTCGTGGCGGAGAGCTCGAGGACACTGCCGAGCGCCGCGATGCCCGAGATGCCGATGCCCACGCCGATGATGGCGGTCAGGAGCGGCATGCCCGCGGCGACCATCGAGCCGAAGGTGATGATCAGGACGACCGCGGAGACCGCGATACCGATGAGTTCAGCGGTGCCGCCCATCTCCTGCTCGGCCATGACGGCGTCACCGCCGGTCTCGACGGTGAAGCCCGTCTTGCGGCTGTCGTCGGTGGCCTTGGTCAGCGCGTCGCGCGACTTGTCGGTCAGCTCGGTGGCGGGCACCTTGTACGTGACGGACGCGTACGCGGTGGTGCCGTCCTTGCTGACGGCGTTGGCCTTGTAGGGGTCGGCTACCTCGGCGACCTGCGGGCCTGTGCCCAGGGTCTTGACCAGCTTCTCGACGTCGGCCTTGGGCGTGGAGTCGGTCAGCTTCTCGCCCTCGGGGGCGCGGATGACGACTCGGGCGGTGGCTCCCTCGGCGCTGGCCGCGGGGAACTTCTCGTCGAGGAGGTCGAAGGCCTTCTGGGACTCCGTCCCCGGCATGGAGAAGGAGTCTTCGGGCGGTGCGGGTGCGGCGGACGCGGAGAAGCCGACACCGACGAGCAGCACCACCCACATCAGTGCTACATAGCGGCGTCGCCGAAAGGCGAGGCGGCCCAGTTTGTAAAGGAACGTAGCCACGGCGAAAGGGACTCCCGTCGGGAAAGGCAGGCAGGGACGACTCCCCCGGCGTCGCATCGGTGCACGTCAGGGCGGTCAGCAGGTTTCCCCTCAATAGTCCAGGCCCTCGACGGCCCGGAAGTCAGACTCAGAGCCGGACTCTGCGCCCACGGGCGCTGTAGTGCCGTGCACGCCAGGTCATCCTCGGGGAGGAGATGTGGTCAGGATGTGTAGACCCCACATCACGGACCCGAGCACCGGAGGCTTCACCTCCGTACCTTTGGACACCTGTTCACCCGAGAACAACTCGCCCTCATACCACCGCAATAGGAGGGATAAGGTGTCGAGTCAGCTCTCAGATACTTGTCATCACCATCCAGGAGAACCTTCGTGACCCTTGCCATCGCGCCGTCTGAAGCCGCCGACCCGTCCGACGACACCTCGGCCGACGTGCCCATGGTCGACACCTCGGCCGACGTGCCCACGGTCGACGACCCCTCGGCGGTCCCGTCGGCCGATGTGCCCGAGCCGGTGGCCCGGGACGCCCGCGACTTCGGTGCCTACGCGCGCACCGGCGGCTGGGCCTTCGCCCTGAAGGTGGCGCGCAGTGTGCGCCCCGGCGGCCAGGGCGCCGACGAGACACCGAAGGTCTCGGCGAAGGAGTTCAGCGAGCTCGCCGGCTGCTCGGCCGAGCGCGTCATGCGCTACTACAAAGCCTGGGACAAGGCCGCTGACGATGGCCTCGTACCCCACTTCGAGGCGCTCACGCCCGGCGAGGACATCGAACTTCCGGATTCCGACGTCTGGTTGACGTACTACGCGTCCCGCTCCAGCGCCCTCACCCCGCGCGGCAACGCGATCACGGAGGCCGCCGAGGCCGAGGGCATCCGTCCCACCAAGGCCCTGGAGGTCGCCGAGAACCCCACCGCACTGCGGGCCGCGATCCTCGCCGACCCCGGGACCGCCGAGGCGGCGCGGCGCGCGCTGATGGACCGGCTCGACGAGGACCCGGCGCTGCGCACCGAGCTGGTGCGCGACATCGTGCGGACGGACGACCTCAAGAAGGCGGTCGCGGCCGAGGCCAAGGCGGGCGACCGCGTCGACTACGTCCGCCAGATCGTCGACAAGGGCCAGGTGAAGACGCCCGCGGGCCAGCTGATCGACGCGCCCGCCGAGTTGAAGGAGGAGGCCGAGCGGCACCTGTCCCTCATCGACGAGCTCGACGAGGGCGAGGACTCCGGCGAGTGGGCCCGCGAGGCGTACGACACCGTCAAGGACCTGGTCGCCCAGACCGTCCAGAGCGACCCGCAGCTGCGGGTGCAGGAGCGTCGCGCGAAGTTCTACAGCAGCCTGCAGAAGGCGACGAAGGTCTTCGAGGAGCTGACGTTCGACGACGCCGAGGTCGACGACATCTACGAGGACGACATGCTGCTGCGCCTGGAGGAGCTGCAGCAGTCGATCGCCGCGTGCATCACGGCGCTGCAGACGGCGACCGCGGGCGCGGCAGAACCCGCAGGGGACGGCGGCTGACAGCAGGTGCCGTCGGCTGCCCGGCGGCTGCCGACGGCGGAGCCCCACCCTCCGCGTACATCCCGATGATGACCATGGCTCCTCCCGTAGCCCTGGAGTCGTACGGAACGACCCATACGCGGAGGGATTCGCCGCACCCCGCCCTGCTCGTAGCTTCTTGATCAACGTACGGAGACCGACGTACGGAATTGATCGAGAGGTCATGGATCTATGCACGGCAAGGCATTTGCGCCTGAATACCAAGGCGAGTTGGGCTCGGCACTCGGGGTGAACTCCTCCTACGAGGACGTGCTGACGGCGGCGGACCGCGCTTTCTCCCAGGCGGGCACCTCCCTGGAGAGGGCGCGCGCCGCGCTCGCCCTGGCCGAGGCCAACCGGCGGCTCGGCCAGGTGGACGACGCGGGAGCCGCCTGGCGGCAGAGCTACCGCAGCGCACGCGTCGCGGGGGACGCGGGAGCCATGGCCTGGGCCCTGTGGAGCGGCGGCACGCTCGCCCGCCAGTGCGGCCAACTGCGGCTCGCCCGGCGGCTTCTGACCTGGGGGGTCGCGCTGGCCGCCGACAGCGGTGAGCGCCTCGCGCACGGCTACGCGCTCGCCGGGCTCGCCGAGACCGGCCGCATCCAGGGGGACTACGCGGCGGTGGCCGCTCTGCACGAGCAGCTGCTCGAACAGGGCCGGAAGCACGGCGAGGCGCGGCACATGGTCTGGGCGATGTCCGGCATCGCCCAGATGCGGCGGAACACCGGCGACTACGCACAGGCCCTCGAACTCTTCGAGGAGTGCGTCAGGATCGCGGCCGACGCCCAGGACGCACGGGGGCGCGCCTGGTCGCTGCGCGGGGTCGCCGATGTCCTCTCACTGCGGGGCGAGACCGAGCGGGCCCTCGCGCTGCTCTCGGAGGCGGAGGTCATCTGCCGCTCCATGGATCTGGCGAGCGCGCTCGCGTACAACCACAAGATGCGCGGCAACGTCCTTTATCGGCAAGGGAGTTACGACGCGGCGCGCGAGATGTACGCCATAGCCCTGGAGGAGTTCCGCGCCATGCGGGAGCCGCGTGGCGTGGCCCTGTCCCGGCTCGGCCTGGTCAAGTCGCGCGCCCGTCTCGGCCGTGACCGGAGCCGGACGCTGGCCGAACTCACCGAGCTGGAAGAGGACTTCGCGCGCATCGGCCTGCGGCACGCGCGGGAGACGGCCGTCGCCTTCCGGGAGGAGATGAGCGCGGAGCTGAGGGCGGCGTGACGCGGGGCGTCACACGGCGGGCGGGGTGGGCGTGATGCGGATGCCCACCGTCCCGCTCGTGCCGCGCCGGAGCTTGCTGCCGAGCAGGGTGAGGCGGCCGACCACGCCGTACTTGCGGGCGAGGAGCTTGCGGTAGCGCGCGGTCGTCTCCGGGTCGCAGATCTCGGCGGTGGCGGGGATCTGCTCGCCGGTCGGATTGCCCCGCAGGTCGCAGGGGCCGATCAGGACGTCGGCGCGGTTGCGGATCCGCTTGACCTTCCAGGAGTCCGTGGGCGTCCAGACACCGAGCGCGTCGCCGTCCTCGACGACCCAGACGGGGCTCGGCACTGGAGTGCCGCTCTTGCGGTAGCTGGTGACCAGCACGTACTTGCCGGCACCCAGCGCCGCCTGCGCCGCATCGTCCACTTGACCGCTCCAGACCTCTTGTTGACTCAGATTCGAACAACCCGTGGTGCGGATGTTACTCGCGGCCTCAGCAGACCGTGCCCCGCCGAGCTGCGGTGGCCCTCAGCAGATCGCGTACGAGGTCGAAGTCGATGTGCTCCGGCTTGCGGAAGCGCAGGCAGCCCTTGCCCATGTCGTGCGCGGCAAGGCGGTCCGCGAAGGCATCTCGGACGTCGCCGCGCATCAGGTAGAACGAGATGTACTGCTTCTGGGCGGCGAAGGCGATCTCTGCGGTGCCGTCGCGTTCGTACGCGGGCATGCCGTACGCCATGACCTCGTCGAAGCCCTTCAGCTCCGCGCGGCACAGCTCCCGCAGCCTGGTCAGGGCGTCCCTGCGTTCCCCGGTCGCCTCGGCCAGATACCCGGCCACGTCTTTCGCCTCGCTCCGCGCCATCCCCCGAGGCTACCGAGGGTCGAGGGCTTCCGGCGGGCCGGCCGGCCCCGCGGCCTCACATCGGCGGTGGCGCGGGCGCGGGACCCAGTGTCGTCGTGCCCGGCGTGGCCCGGTGGGCGAGGCCGGTGCGGTAGGCGTCCAGGGCGGCCTCCGTGCGTCCCGTGCGCCGGAGCAGATCGCCGAGGAGGCAGCACAGGCCGGCCACGTCCCCGGCCGCGCCCGCGCGTTCGAGCAGCGGCAGGGCGGCACGGTAGTGCTCCTCGGCGGCGTCCGCGTCACCGCACTCCTCCGCGATGAGGCCGAGCAGCCGGTGTGCGGCTCCCCCGTGCACCGCGCCACGCCCGGCCCGGAGTGCCGGGATGTCCGTGGCATCGGAGGACTCCGTTCCGGTGACCAGGAGCGGCCTCAGCAGCGCCTCGGCCTCCCGGATCTTGCCGCGCCGGCGCAGCACGTCCGCGAGTTCCACCTCGACCTGTTCGGCGTAGAGCGCGGCCCTCTTGGCGGTGAGCATGTCGTGTGCGGTGCGCAGTTCGCTCTCGGCGCGTTCCAGGTCGCCGTCCTGGGCGTGCACATAGCCGCGCATCCAGTGACAGTGGGCGAGCTCGGTGCGGATGTGCAGCTGCTGATAGAGGTCCTGGGCCTTGGCCAGCGAGGCGTCGGCCTCGGCGATGCGGCCCTGGGCGATGAGCGTACGGGCCACTCCGCGGTGCATCCCGGCGAGCAGCGCCGGATCGTCCACGCGCGGCGCGAGGGCGAGAGCCAGCTCGGCGGCGTGCGCGGCACGCTCGTGCGCGCCCATGTCCATGTACGGCGCGATGGAGGCCGAATAGAGGAGGAGCAGCGCGTCGGGGTCGTGCAGCCCGGAGGCGTTGAGCTGATCGAGGGCGGTCTCCAACAGGTGGCAGGCATAGCGGAGTTCGCCCGTGAGGCGGTGGGCGTTGGCGCGCCCGCGGACGGCGGGGACGCGGCGGGGCAGCGGCTCGTCGGCGAGCAGCCGCTCCACCGAGGCGAAGCACGCGTGCGCGTCGTCGAGGTCGCCGGACTCCAGGAGACAGTCACCGAGCCCGAGAAGCGCGGCGGCCTGTTCCTCCGGCAGCTCGTGCTCGACGGCTTCGGCGCACAGGGCGCGGAAGAGGGCGGCGGCGCCCTCGGGTGAGCCGGTGGCCAAGGCGCGCCGGGCGTCGGTCAGGCGCAGGCGCAGCTCCGCGGCGAGGCGGGCCGGGCGCCCGGTCGCGAGCTCCTCGGGAGTGACACCTAGGCGCTCGGCCAGGTGCCGCAGGGCCGCCTCGGAGGGCTTCACCTTGCCCGACTCCAGAGTGGAGACGTAGGCGGGCGTGTAGGCGGGTTCGGCCAACTGCCGCTGAGTGAGCCCGAGTTCCGTACGAAGGCGCAGGACGCGACGTCCGATCACCGCGGGCCCGTCGAGCCGCACGCCCCCAGATCCACTCTCCGCCATCTCTCCTCCTCCAGGTCCGAGCAGAGTCCATCAAGGCCTGATGCGGCGGGACTTGGCAGTGAGCGGCGTGAACTCACCTCTACCACCGTCCCCTTGCGTCCCGGGCATTGCCTGACGTCACCGCAGCCCCTACATTGAGCCGCGCCTTAAGCTCCCTTAACCCCCCACTTATATCGCGGACTTGCCCATCCCGAGCCCGCGCAGACCCGGGAGATCTCCCATGCGTAGACACTCATCCCGCATATCCCGCATATCCCGCATATCCCGCATATCCCGCAAGCGTCTCGCCGCGGCCACCGCCGTCGCCCTGGCCGCGGCTCTCGCCGTCACCGCGCCGGTCGCCGCGGACCAGAGCCCGGACGACAGCCCGGCCGCCGCCCGCGACACCGACCCCGTCGAGGTCGAGTACTTCACCGGCCCCGACGGCCACCCCCTCCACACAGAGGTCCCCGCCTCCGCCCCGCTCACCAAGAAGGAGAAGTCCGCGGTCCAGGACGACGGCGACGTCGTGCCGATCGTGGAGGCCGGAGCCAGCGACGCCAAGGTCGACGTGGTCTTCATCGGCGACGGCTACACCGCGGCCCAGCAGGAGGACTTCCACACCGACGTGCGCACGAAGTGGAAGGAGATGGCCGCCGTCGAGCCGTACGCCGAGTACGAGGATCTCTTCAACGTCTGGGCCGTCGACGCGCACTCGCAGGACTCCGGCATCTCGGGCGACCCGACGAGCGACGTCCGCAAGAACACCGCCCTGGACTCGGCGTTCTTCTGCGACGGCATCGAGCGACTGCTGTGCGTCGACACCAACAAGGTCGAGGCGTACGCCGGCAAGGCCGCCGACCCCGACCTCGTCATCGTGCTCGGCAACTCCACCAAGTACGGCGGCGCGGGCTACAACGCCATCACCTCACCGTCCGGGTACGACGGCATCGGCACCGCCTCGTCCGATCACCCCGACTCCGACCAGGTCGCCGTCCACGAGACCGGGCACTCGTTCGGCAAGCTCGCCGACGAGTACTGGTACGACGAGAGCACCTACACCGGCCCCGAGCCCGGCGAGTCCAACCTCAGCAAGCTCAGCGCCGACGAGATGGCCGCACAGAAGGTGAAGTGGCACAGCTGGCTCGGCCAGGAGTCACCCGACGGCGGCACCGTCGGCGCGTACGAGGGCGGCGGCTACCACGGCCACGGCCTGAACCGCCCCACCGCGGACTCGATCATGCGCACGCTGGGCCGCGAGTTCAATCTGCCCGGACGCGAGGCGATGATCGCGGGCTTCCACCAGCACGCGCCCACCCTCACCTCCGCCACTCCCACCGACCAACAGGTGCGCGGCACCGAGCGGATGCGCGTCAAGGCGTCCTCCCACGCGAAGGTGCGCTGGTACGTCGACGGCCGCGAGGCCCGTCAGGCCCGCGGCGCGAGCAGCGTGACCCCCGGCGCGCTCGGGGTGCCCGCCGATGGCCGCCCGCACACCGTCACGGCACGCGCCACCGACCCCACCAAGGCGGTCCGCACCCCGGAGCTGCGCAAGCTCCTGACCGGCGCGCACAGCTGGCAGGTCACACGCTGACGCGTGTCGCCGCGGCCTCTGTGCGCTCGGCGGCCGCGGCGTGTCGGCAGCTTCGTCGACTTGAAAACCGTGTTCATTTACTATGGGATCCCTACGCCGCGATCCGTACGGCACGATCCGTACGGCACCGCTCGACCGAGGAGTCCCCATGGGCGACCCGCAGACGGCGGCCCCTCCGGTCCCACCGGAGCGCCGGGCCGCCGAGCGCGGGCTGCGCAGGACGCGGCAGCGCACCGCCGTGCTCGACATGCTGGGCCGCTGCCCGGACTTCGTCTCCGCACAGGAGCTGCACGCGCTGATGGCCGCCTCCGGCAGCACGGTCGGGCTGACCACCGTCTACCGCACCCTGCGTGAGCTGGGGCGCGCCGGTCTGGTCGACGTCGTACGCGACGAAGGCGGCGAGCGGCTGTACTTGCAGCGGCCCACCGACGAGCACAGCCACTATCTGATCTGCCGCTGCTGCGGACGCAGCCAGGCGGTCGACGCGGACGTCGTCGAACGCTGGGCCGATCGCCTCGGCAGGACCACCGGTTTCGCCGCGCTCCAGCACACCCTCGAACTGAGCGGCGTCTGCGGCCGATGCCAGGCCGCCGAAGGACCCACCCCGTGCCGCCAGGCGGTGACCAGGGACAATTCCGCGGTGACCACACATGCGGAACAGCGACGGGCTACGGCGGCTCCCGGCCCGGAGTGGGTGCTGCGGGCAGCCGAGCCCACCGACGTCGAGCCCATCGCCGAGCTGCGCGCGACGGTGATGCGCCCGGACTTGGAGCGGCTCGGCCGCTTCGACGAGCATCGGGTGCGCCAGAGACTGCGGGACGCCCTCTCTCCCCACACCTCCGTCATCGTCGCCGACGGGGCCTTCGCGGGCTGCGTCACCCTGCGACCGGCCGAGGACGGGCAGTGGCTCGAGCACTTCTACCTGGACCCGGCCCTCCAGGGGCGTGGCCTCGGCTCGGCCGTGCTGCGACGGCTGCTCCACCGGACCGACGCCGACGGCGACCTCGTCCGCCTGAACGTCCTGCAGGGCAGCGCGGCCCGACGGCTCTACGAGCGCCACGGCTTCACCGTCGAGAACGAGGACCCGATCGACGTCTACATGGTGCGACGGCCGGATGGGGCCAGAAAATTGGCCCATGCCCAGGACCCGGAAATGGTCCACAGACGGAACCATTCGGCTGACTAGCCTCCTCCCATCAGCGAAGAAGCGGCCCGATGGCCGCCTACTCAGGGGGCGTTGTGCCGATCCAGATCCTGCCGCCGGCCGGAGCGCCACGCGTGCTCGCCGCCGCCCAGCTCAGCAACTCGCTCGGCGACGGCGCCTATTACGTGACGTCGGCCCTCTACTTCACTCGCGTCGTCGGCCTCTCCCCCACGCAGATCGGGCTCGCGCTCACGGTCGCCTGGGCCATCGGTTCCGTCACGGGCGTGCCGCTCGGCGCGCTCGCCGACCGGCAGGGGCCGCGTGGCACCGCCGTGCTGCTGGCCCTGGCCACCAGCGCGTCGGTCGCCTCCTTCCTCTTCATCCGCTCCTTCGTCCCCTTCCTCCTCGCGGCCTGCCTGTACGCCGTCGCCCAGTGCGGGCTCGCCGCCGCACGGCAGGCCCTGCTCGCCGGGCTCGTGACGCCCGGGGCGCGCACGGGCGTCCTCGCCCATCTGCAGTCCACGCTCAACGCCGGTCTCGCGGTCGGCGCCGCGCTCGGCGGCCTCGCCCTGCACCACGACACACGCGGGGCCTACCTGGCGGTCTTCGCGCTGGACGCGGTCAGTTTCCTGCTCTGCGCGCTGGTGCTGCTGCGGGTGCCCGCGGTACCGCGCGCGGCGGCACGCGAGAAGGGGGAGCCGCGCCTGGCCGTGCTCCGCGACCGGCCGTACGCCGTCATCACCGCGCTCAACGCCATCCTGCTGCTGCGCATGCCGCTGCTGAGCCTCGCGATTCCGCTGTGGGTGGTGGACCGGACGAACGCGCCGAGCTGGCTGGTCTCGGCGCTCTTCGTCCTCAACACCCTTGCGGTGATGGCCTTCCAGGTCCGCATGGCCCGTGACGTCGACGGACCGCGCACGGCAACCCGTGCGGTGCGGCACTCCGGCCTCACCATGCTCGCCTCGTGCGCGGTCTTCGCCTTGTCGGCCGCCGGACTTCCGGTGTGGGTGACGGCGGGAGTCCTGGTGGCGGGGGCGGTCCTCCAGGTCATCGCGGAGATGCAGCAGTCCGCAGGCTCCTGGCAGATCGGCTTCGACCTGGCACCTGCCCATCAAGTGGGCCAGTACCAGGGCTTCTTCGGCACCGGGGTCCCCGTCGCCCGCACCCTCGGCCCGCTCCTGCTCACCTCACTCCTCGTGGTCTGGGGCGTACCGGGCTGGCTGCTCCTCGGCGGGATCTTCCTCGTGGCGGGCCTCGCGATGGACCCCGCGGTGCGGTGGGCGGAGTCCGCGCGGGGCGGGACGGAGGGAACGGGGGTCAGGATCGAGTCACCCGGGCCGCTGGGCACCGCTTGATCGCGTGCCGGGGGAGGCGGCTGACACCTCGCCCACGAGGCCGCCGTACTCACTCGACCCTTGTCGTGCGGAAGCGCGCGGCGTAAGCGGACGGAGTCGTCCCGAGGTGTCGGGCGAAGGCCCTGCGCAGCGTTTCGTCACTGCCCAGGCCGCTGCGCTCGGCGGCGTCGGTGACGCTCGCGCCGCGTTCGAGGAGCATGCGGGCGGCTTCGAGCCTGAGGGACTCCACGTACGCGGCCGGTGTGGTGCCGACCTGTCGCGTGAAGAGACGGGTCAGATGCCGGGGGCTCACGGCGGCCCGCCCGGCCAGGGCCGCGAGGCGGTGGTCGGCCGCCGGGTCGGCGGCGATGGCGTCAAGGACCGGGCGCAGCACCGGATGGCTGGTCGCCGGGGTGCGTGAGGCCGCGGAGAACTGGGACTGTCCGCCGGGCCGCTGCAGGAAGACCACGAGGTCACGGGCGACCCGCCGGGCCATGTCCGGGCCGTGGTCGTGCTCCACGAGGGCCAGGCAGACGTCGATGCCCGCGGTGACCCCGGCCGAGGTGAGGACGTGTCCGTCCTGGACGTAAATGGCGTCCGCGGTGACGGTGACGTCGGGGTGCAGCCTGGCCAGCTTCGCCGCGTGCTCCCAGTGCGTGGTCGCCCTGCGTCCGCGCAGGAGACCCGCCGCGGCGAGGGCGAAGGCCCCGGTACAGACGGCGGCCACCCGCCTTGCCCCGCCCGCCAGTTGAGCCACGAACTCGACGAGGTCGGGCCGCTCGGCGAAGGTGACGAGCTCCGCGTGGCCCGGAACGACGAGGGTGTCCGCGTCCTCCACGTCGGCCGCCGGCAGATCGGCCGCGATCCGCAGCCCGGTGGAGGTCCTGACGTCCTGCCCGTCGGGGGTGCAGACCCGCACGGTGTAACCGCCCCCGGTATAGCGGGCCGCGGTGGCGAAGACCTCCAGGGGGGCCGCGACGTCGAGGAGGCGCACGCCGTCGAAGGCGAGGACGTAGACGTGGTGGGGGCGGGGTCCGTCCGGTTGTTCTGGCACGGGACCACGGTAGCTCCAGAGCGTGTCCAGATGTGTGGGACACCTGTCCATCGGGACATGGCCGTGGGACACGTACGTCGAGCAGGCTGACGCCAAGAAGCCGAAGGGGCCCGACAGACCCTCCTTCACGACAGGAGTCACGCCATGACCGACCACACGTCATCCGCCGCCGGAGTGTCCGTGCCGGACACCACGTTGGCCGCCGCGGCCACCGAACTGGTGCGGGACACGGCAAGCGAACTGATCTACCACCACTCCCGCCGCGTCTACTGGTTCGGCAGCCTCCAGGGCCGCGGGCGCGGGCTGAGCTTCGATCCCGAACTGCTCTACATCGGGGCGATGTTCCACGACCTGGGCCTGGGCGAGCGGTTCCGGGACAGCGGCCGCCGCTTCGAGGTGGACAGTGCGGAGGAGGCGCGCACGTTCCTGCACGCGCACGGCGTACCGGAGGACAGCGTGCGCCGGGTGTGGACCGCCATCGCCCTGCACACGACCCCGGGCATCCCCGAGTTCATGGAGCCGGAGGTCGCACTGGTCACGGCCGGAGTGGAGTACGACGTCCTGGGCATCGGCTACGACGACCTGACCGCCGACGACCGCGCCGAGATCACCGCGCTGCACCCTCGCCCCGACTTCAAGCGGCGGATCCTGGAGGCGTTCACCGAAGGGATCGCCCCCAAGCCGGAGACCACCTTCGGCAACGTCAAGGCCGACGTCCTGGAGCACTTCGTCCCCGGCTATACCCGCGGAGACTTCGTCGAGGTCATCCAGACGTCCCCCTGGACGGAGTAGAACCAGGCGTCAACTCAGGGTTGACACCCTCTTCACTGTCAACCTAACGTTGACGCATGACGCAACCCACACAGCCGACCCAGCCCATCCGTCTCGACGACCTGATCCAGGCCATCAAGAAGGCCCACCCCGAAGCCCTCCACCAGCTCTCCGACGCCGTGATCGCCGCCGATCACCTCGGCGACGTCGCCGACCACCTGATCGGCCACTTCGTGGACCAGGCGCGCCGCTCGGGCGCCTCCTGGACGGACATCGGCAAGAGCATGGGGGTCACCCGGCAGGCGGCCCAGAAGCGGTTCGTACCCAAGGACCCCGGCGAGATGTCGGATCTCGACCCCCGGCAGGGCTTCAGCCGGTTCACACCCCGCGCGAAGAACGTGGTCATGGCCTCGCAGGAGGAGGCACGCGCGGCGGGCAACGACGAGATCGGCCCCGGCCATCTCACGCTCGCCCTCCTGACGGATCCGGACGCCCTCGCCGCGAAGGCCCTTGTCGCGCAGGGGAGTTCACTCGACGCGATCCGCGAGCGCGTCACCGAAGCGCTGCCGCCCGCCGTCGGCGATGTGCCCGACCTCATTCCGTACGACGCCGGGGCGAAGAAGGTTCTGGAGCTGACCTATCGGGAAGCGCTCCGGCTCGGTCACAACTACATCGGGACGGAGCACATCCTGCTCTCGCTCCTGGAGGCGGAGGGCGGCGCGGGCACGCTCGCCGGGCTCGGCATCGACAAGGCGGCGGCCGAAGCGAACATCACCGAGGCCCTCGAAGCGATCCGCGCCTCCATCACGTCAGGTCACGGTCGAGGATGACGGTCCCTTCCGGCAGGGCGAAGTTGTTCATGCGCAGTACGTCGATGGAGTGATCGGTCAGCGACTCGAAGAAGTCGGACGGCTCCCCCAGGGCGTCCGCGAAGACGCGGGTCAGGGTGCGTGCCACCCGGCCGGCCCGCGCGAAGTAGCCGAGCACGGCCGGTTCGAAGCCGTCGACCCGCGCGGGCCAGACGTTGTGCCCGTAGTCGTCCTCGGACAGGCCGAGTCCGGGGAACGAGCGGGCCTCCGTGCCGATATGGGCTTCTCCTGGCGGGAGCGAGGGGCTGTGCCCGATTCCCTATCACGCCTCCAGCCGCCGCAGCCTCTCCGCGTCACAGACGCGCGGGCAGGTGCCGCACGCCTCGGCGGCACGGATCGTGTAGTAGAGGCAGCAGCCGAGGCGGGTGCGGGTCGGGTGCCGTTCGCCGTCGCGGGTCGTCAGGTGGCGGAAGGCGGCGCCACCGGGGAAGGGTTCGACGGGGCCCGGGAGCAGGGCGTCCACAGCTCGCAGTGCGTCGCCCTCCTGACCGAGCATGCGCCCCAGGTACCAGATCCCGGAGATGAGGTCATCCCCCGCCATGCCCCACAACGCCCTCTTCCCTCGCTTCAGTTGGGGCGCGATCGCCGTGAGCAGCGGTCGCATGTGCGCGACGACCGCGGCGCGCAGTTCGGTGCGGAGCGACTCCTCGTCGGGAAGGACCAGCGTTCCGGGGAGCCCGGCCGCCGGGTCGTCGGGGAAGCAGGCGAAGGAGCCGGGGACGATCTCGAAGGCGCCGGTCTCCAGGTGGACGCGTACGTCTTCCGGGCGGATCCGCGGCACGCGCCGCTCCAGGTACCAGGCGCCGCTCATCAGGAGGGAGACCGACCAGAGGTAGCCGTGCAGTGCGCGCGACGCGGCGACGTCCGGGCGCGGGGCGTGGTCGTGACCGGAGCGGATACGTGCGGCCTCCGCGGCGACGAAGGCCTCCAAGGCGCCTTGATGTGACGTCAGTTCGGCGCCGGTGAGCCACCCTTGACCCGCGGTCGAGCCGGGTTGCGCCACCACGACGGCGAGGCTCTCGCAGTGCGCGGTGAGCCGCTGATAGGTCGTGGCGAGCAGGGCGGCGGGGCTCAGGGCGGTGGCGGCATTCGCCAGGTCCGGGGCCACGGTCAGCGGCACGCGTAACTCCTTGAAAAGGCAGGTCCATCGATCGTCCAGCGACGAACTCCGCCGCTAACCAGGTAAGGCTTACCTTATTTCGCTTCAACTTGCCTCATCGTGCGCGGCGCGCCGCGCACTTCGCCATGGTGAGTGATCCGACCCTCACGGTGAGTTGACATCCTTAGGTATACCTAACCTAAACTCTCACCCTGTGTCCAAGATCGCTCGGGCCGTCCCGCCAGGCAGCCACCTCACGCGGCGGATCCCTCTACTCCTCGCCGGATTCGGCGCGTTGGTGCTGTGTGCCGCCCTGAGCCTGGCCCTGGGGTCGCGCCCCGTGCCGCTCTCCACCGTCGCCGAAGCGCTCTTCGGCGACGCCCACGGGCGGGACGCGCTCGTCGTCACCGGACTGCGTCTGCCGCGCACCTTCGTCGCGCTCGCCGTGGGTGCCGCCCTCGGCGTGGCCGGGGCCGTCGCCCAGGGCATCACCCGTAACCCGCTCGCATCGCCGACCACCCTCGGCATCAACGCGGGCGCCGGATTCGCGGTCGTCGTCGCCATCTACGCCCTGCATCTCACGCGGCCCGTCGAGTACTTGTGGTTCGCCTTCTTCGGAGCCGCCGCGGCCGGGATGCTCGCCCAGATGCTGGCCCGGCGCGCGGGTGACCTCGATCCGGTGCGGCTCGCGCTCGGCGGGGTCGTGCTCCAGATGGTGCTGCTCTCCTGGACCCAGGCGGTGATGCTGGCCAGCGAACGCACCCTGGACGAGGCCCGCTTCTGGCTGGCCGGTTCGCTGTCCGGGCGCACGCTCGACGTGCTCTGGCCGGTCCTGCCCACCCTCGTCATCGGCCTGGTCCTCGCGCTCGCGATCTCGCCCGCGCTCAACGCCCTGGCGCTGGGCGACGATTCGGCGCAGGCGCTCGGCGTGCCGGTGGCCAGGATCCGGCTCGCCGGAGGCGTCGCGGTCGTCTTGCTGGCGGGCTCGGCGGTGGCGGTCGCCGGGCCCGTCGCGTTCATCGGGCTCGCCGCCCCGCACCTGGTGCGGCTCGCGGTCGGCTCCGACCACCGCCTGCTCGTGCCGGGCTGTCTGATCGCAGGACCGCTGCTGCTCCTGGCCGCCGACGTACTCGGCCGCGTCGTCGTGCGCCCCTCCGAGCTGGAGGTCGGCATCGTCAGCGCGTTCCTCGGGGCACCGCTGCTCGCGGTCCTGGCCCGGAAGGTGGCGCGATGACCGTCTTCGCCGTACGTGAGGTCAAGAAGGCCGCGCACACCGGGGCATCGGTCCACCGGCGGCGTCGAATCGCGCTGCTCGCCTGCGTGGGCCTCGCCGCCCTCCTCGTGCTTGTCACGCTCGCCCTGACGACAGGACAGATGCCGCTGTCCGCATCCGTCGCGCTGCGTGGCCTCGTCGGGCTCGGCGACCCGGCGGACGTCCTTGTGGTGCAGGACTTCCGGGCGCCACGGGTGATCGCGGCCCTCGTCGCCGGGGTCGGGCTCGGGGTCGCGGGGTCGCTGTTGCAGCGAGTGTTCCGCAATCCCCTCGCCTCACCGGATGTGATGGGCGTGACGGGCGGCGCCTCCTTCGGAGCCGTCGTGCTGCTCGCCACGGGGGCGTCCCAGACACTCATTCCGCCGGCCGCGCTGGGCGGCGGTCTCCTGGCCGCGCTGCTGCTCGGGGTGTTCGGCTGGCGCTCGGGGATCACGGTCACGCGGCTCGTGCTCGTCGGGCTCGCCGTCCAGGCGGGGCTCGCCGCCGCCGTGAACCTCATGGTCGTACGCTTCCCCGCCGAACTCGCGGGCTCCGCGCTGCAGTGGACCACCGGATCGCTCTACGGGCGGACATGGACCGAGGTATGGGCCGCCGGAGGCGCGGTGGCGCTCGCGCTCGTGGCCGCGTTCGCGCTCCAGCGGCGCCTTGCCGTACTGGACCTGGGCGACGAGTCGGCGGGCGGGCTCGGCCTGAACCCGTCCGCGGCGCGGCTCCAACTCCTCGTCACCGCGATCGTGTTGGCATCACTCGCCGCCGCGCTCACCGGCCCTGTCGCGTTCGTGGCGCTCGCCGTGCCACACCTGGTGCGGTTCGTCGCGGGCCCGCCGACACCGGGGACGCTGGCGCTGACCGGCCTGGCCGGGGCGGTCCTGCTGCTCGCGTCCGACCTGGTGGTGCAGCACCTGCTTCCGGTGGAGGGCCTGCCCGTCGGCGTGGTCACCGCGACACTCGGCGCCCCCTGGCTCCTCGTACTGATGATCCGTCAGAGCAGGCCCGTCAACCGGAGTGCCGCATGAGCCCCACACAGACGTCGACGCAGACGCCCACGCCGAAGTCCCCCGCCAACCAACTCTCCACACACGGGCTCGACTTGCGGTACGGCGACAACGTCGTGGTCGGCGGCCTCGACGTGACGCTGCCCGGCGGCGCCGTCACCGCCATCGTCGGCCCGAACGCCTGCGGCAAGTCCACACTGCTGCGCGGCCTGACCCGGCTGCTCGCGCCCGCCGGCGGCAGTGTCGCCCTGGACGGCGCGGACATCCACCGCATGACGGCGCGGGCCCTGGCCCGGCGGATGGGCCTCCTGCCGCAACAGCCGGTGACGCCCGAGTCCATCACCGTCGAAGCCCTCGTACGGCTGGGCCGCTACCCCCACCAGACCTTCCTGAGCCCCTGGTCCACGTCCGACCAAGTTGCTGTGGACGAGGCCCTTGAGCGCACCGGCACCACGGAGCTGCGCGAGCGGAGCGTGGACCAGCTGTCCGGCGGCCAGCGCCAGCGTGCCTGGATCGCCCTCGCGCTCGCCCAGGACACCGAACTGCTGCTCCTCGACGAGCCGACCACCTTCCTCGACCTGCGGCACCAGCTCGACGTACTCGACCTGGTCGCCGATCTGCACGCCGAGGCGGACCGCACCGTCGTGATGGTGCTGCACGACCTCGGGCAGGCCGCCCGGTACGCGGACCACCTGGTCGTCCTCAAGGACGGGCGGCTCGCCGCGGCCGGAGCGCCCGCCGACGTACTCGACGCGGAACTCGTCAAAGACGTGTTCGACGTCGACTGCCGGGTCATCCCCGACCCGGAGACCGGCACACCACTGGTCGTGCCGAAGGGCAGAGCCGCCCGCCGCGCCACTGACGATCCGGCCGTCCCCGCCTGATCGCCCGGCTGCTCGTCCCGCCCGCATTTCCCCAACCTCCGCTCACAGCAAGGGAATCCAACCCTCATGACCATCAGAAGCCTGCCACGCAGGGTCAGTGCCGTCCTGCTCACCGTCGTCCTCGGCACCGGCGCGCTCGCCGCGTGCGGCGACTCCGACGGCGACGACAAGAGCACGGCCGACTCCGCCGCCGACACCGGTTTCCCGCGCACCATCAAGCACGCCATGGGCAGCACCGAGATCCCCGCACAGCCGCAGAAGGTCGTCGTCCTCGACACCGGCGAGCTTGACGACGTCACACTGCTCGGCGTCAAGCCGGTCGGCGCGGTCTCCCCGCACTTCAAGACCGCGGGCGGCTTCCCCTCGTACCTCAAGGACAAGATCGGCGGGGTGAAGGACGTCGGCCCGATGGAGGAGCCGAACCTGGAGCTGATCGCCTCCCTCAAGCCCGATCTGATCCTGTCGTCCAAGGTCCGGCACGAGAAGGTCTACGACAAGCTCAAGGGCATCGCGCCGACCGTCTTCACCGAGACCACGGGTTCCCCCTGGAAGGAGAACCTGAAGGTCCACGCCAAGGCCCTCGGTATGGAGAGCCAGGCCGACACGGCACTCAAGGACTACGAGACGCGCGCCAAGGCCCTCGGCGACTCCATCAAGGCGAAGTACGACGGGAAGATGCCGTCGGCCTCGGTCGTCCGCTTCATCGCGGGCCCGACCCGGCTCTACCAGAAGTCCGCCTACAGCGGCATCGTCCTGGACGACATCGGCCTCACACGCCCGGCCTCGCAGAACTCCTCCGACCCCGAGAAGTCGATGCTGGACGTCAGCCCCGAGCAGATCGACAAGGCCGACGCCGACCTGATCTTCGTGACGGTGGCCGACGCACCCGACAAGACCCAGCAGAAGGACGTCACGTCCAACCCGGTCTGGAAGGACCTGACGGCCGTCAAGAAGGACAAGGTCTTCACGGTCCCGGACGAGACATGGATGTCGGGCATCGGTGTCCAGGCCGCGGAGCACGTCCTTGAGGACGTGGCCAAGGCGACGGACGTCGAACTGCCGTCGGCGAAGTAGGCCTCTCGCCCTCGGGGCGGGCCGTCCGCCGGCCCGCCCCCTCCTCTCTCCCTCCCCCACATGCACCTCCGCTCGCACCCGGAAGTGGACTCGCCCATGCGGCTGTACGTCCTTGCCCGCAACCCCACCGATTCGGTCACCGAAGGCTTTCTGCCCGCCGCGCGCAGGCTCGGCCTCGACGTCACCCTGCTCACCGATCAGCCGGACGCCCACCGGCACGGACGCGTCCAGGAGGTGCTGCAGACACTGGAGACCGCGGAGGTCCTTGAATGCGACGTACGCGATTTCCGCGCCGTCATCAGCCGGATCTCCGCACACCACTCCCCCGGCGCGATCTTCACCAACAGCGACCACCTGCAGACCCAAGCCGCCCTGGCCGCCGAGTACTTCGAGCTGCCCGGCAAGGACTGGAGGGCGGCGCTGCGCACCAAGGACAAGGCGCAGATGCGCCGGCATCTCGCGGCTGGGGGCGGCGAAGGGGTCTGGTCGGCGGAGCTCGCGGCGGGCCGGGATCCGGCCGAACTCGCCTCCCTCGACGTGCCGTTCCCGTGCGTGGTGAAGCCGAGGGAAGGCGTGGCCAGCGAGGACGTGGTCCTTGTCGACGGGCCGGGGGACCTGGTGCGGCGGTGCGCGGAGATACAGGAGCGGCGTCCGAGGGCGGCCCTGATCGTCGAGGAGTACCTAGCCGGGGAACTGCGCACCCTGGAGACGCTCGGCGACGGCCGCGTCCGGCACGTCCTGGGCGGCTTCCGTACGGAGGTGTCGCCGCCGCCGTACTTCATCGAGGAGCGGATGGCCTTCGTCCCGGCACATCCGGAACCGGTCACGGCTCAGGTACTCGCCCAACTGGACGTGCTGGGCGTGGGGTTCGGTGCCTGCCACACGGAGTTCGTGGTGTCGCGGGGGCGGGCGCGGCTCATCGAGGTCAACTACCGCGCCATCGGCGACCAGTGCGACCTGCTCCTGGCCCAGCTCCTGGACATACCGCTGTTCGAGCACATCCTCCGTACGCACATGGGCGAGCCACTCCCCTCGGACCTGGGCGCGCGCATGGACGGCCGGGCGCGGCTCGACTACCCGTGCGCGCAGAGCGCGGGAACGCTGACTGCCGCGCCGCGCGCGACCGATGTGACGGTGGGCGGTGTGCGGCTCACGTACCGCCCGCTGCGCGAGATCGGCGAACGGCACGAACTCCACGGCACCAACCGCGACTTCCTGGGAGTGGTCCGCGCCACGGGCACCGAGCAGACGGCGGTGGACCGGGCCGTGGCGGACTTCCTCGCCGAGCACCGCTGGGAGATCACGCCGTGACGCGGTTGAAGGGCGGAACGGGGGCCGGGGCCGGGGTGCCGTCGGCCGCCGAGGGTGTGGGCGTCGAAGGCGTGGGCGTCGGGGGCGTCAAGGGGGAGCTCCTGTTACGCCTGCTGAGCGCGCTCCTGCGCGAGGACGTGACGGGGTGGCGCACCCGAAGCCGGGCGGTGGTGCGCCGTCCGGACGGCCTGTGGCTGAGGCTGCCGGTGTGGGTGCCGGTGTCGGTACGGGACGACTCCACGGGGCCGGAAGCCGCCCCAGGGGTTCCCGCGCCGAGGCCGGGCCACGACGCGGGCCGGGGCCCACGCCCGGCGGCAGGATCGCCGGACGAAGCACGACACGACCCCGCGAAGGCCCGACCCCCGAAGGGCGCCCATGCGGCGCGGGCCGGGGCGCGCCGGGTCGAGGTCGACGCCCTGCTGATGGCCGTTCGCGTGGACGGCTATCAAGGGGCGTACGCCGCCCGGCTCCCCCTGCTCCGGTGGGAGTCCGACGGGGCCGAGCTCACCGACGCGGGCAGCATCCTCTCCGCTCTGCGCGACCTCGCCGAGCCCGTCGACCGTGGTGGGTTCGATGCCCTCGCCGTGGAGTGCGGGCAGGCGCTCGACGCCATGCGGCTGCACGCCGAGACGCGAGGCGAGGTCGACGCCCTGCTCGCCGCACGGTTCGGCGGGGATCCGAGCGGTTGGACCGGGCTCTCGGGCGGGCTCGGCCACGACACCCTCGCCGCACGGACTGATCACCCTGTGTATCCGACCTCGCGCGGCCGATCCGGGCTCTCCGTCACCCAACTTCGCGCTTATGCACCTGAGTTCCTCCCCACCTTCGGCCTACGCCGGCTCGCCCTGCCCCGCGATGCCGTCACCGTCGGCGGCGGCACCGGCGGTGGCTCCGACGCCTGGCTGTCGCCCCGCGAGGCAGGTGCGCCCGAGCTCGAAGGGAGCCATCTCGTGCTCCCCGTCCACCCCTTGACCGCGGACGGCACCCTGCTCGACGCGCTGCGGGAGGCGGGGCTCGGCGGTCGGGCCCAGTTGCTCGACGGGCCCGGACCCGACGTCGTGCCGACCCTGTCGATGCGTACCGTCGCTCGCGCCGCCCACCCCACCCTGCACCTCAAACTGCCCCTCGCCACCGCCACCTTGGGCCTGCGCAACCGCCGCACCATCAAGCCGGGGACCCTCGTCGACGGAGCGGCGGGCCAGCGTCTCGTCGAAGCGGTCGTCGCCCGTGAGCCCCGGTTCCAGGGTGTCGTCCTGCACGCGGACGAGACCCGCTTCGCCCACGCCGGGCACGAACTCCTCGCCGTGCTCCAGCGCCGCTACCCCACCGGTCTCGACGGCGCCGCCGTCGTACCGATGGCCGCGCTCCTGAGCCCGGCGCCCGGTGGCGACCGGCTGGTCATCGACCACCTCGCCGAACGCTTCTACGGCGGCGACCCCCTCGCCCTCCTCGACGCCACGCTCACCCTCCTCTTCGACTGGCAGACGACTCTCTTCGCCTACGGAATCGCCCTGGAGTCGCACCAGCAGAACATCTCGCTGGTGATGGACGCCGAGCCCGCGGAGGACGATCCCGCGGAGGGCGCCGGCCGCCGGACCCGCCTGCGGCTCCTCTTCAAGGACAACGACGGGCCCCGCATCAACCTCGCCCGACTGCGGGACGCCATGGGTCAACAAGCTCCGGATCACAGCACGTTCGATGACGCGAGGATCTTCGTCGACGGAGATGGGCCCGTGCTCGACGTGTTCACCACCATCACCGTCCACCTCTGCGCGGGCTCCTACGCCTTCGGGCTCGCCCGGCACTGCCGCGCCCCGCTGGAGCGACTGCTCCGGCTCGTGCGCGACCGGCTCACCGAGGCCGTCGAGCGGCTCGACGCGGGGCCCGGGGAGCCGGGTTCGCTCCTGCGCGCGCACGTCCTGGACGCGGCGGAACTGCCCGTCAAGGCCATGGTCACCGCGGGCACCCTGCTCTCCAAAGAGCGCTCCGGAGCGGCCGACATCAACAAGCACTACACGACGGGACCCAACTACCTGCGGCAGACGGGGACTTCATGATGGCCACCGCATCGTCGGCGCACACGCTTACGGAGGGCCCGACCGTGGGCGCGGGATTCGGACGACGCCAGGTGCACGCCGTCGCCGCCTGCTACTTCGTCGCGTCTTTCGCCGCGCTCGGTCTGCCCCCGTACCTCACCCAGATCCTCCCCGAGTTGGGCGACGGGGCCGCCCGCTGGGCAGGGCTCCTGTACGTCGTCCCGACCGTCTTCGGCGCCCTCGGCGCGCCCCTGTGGGGTCGCGCCGCCGACCGCTTCGGCCGAAAACGGCTGCTGTTGCGGGCCCAACTCGGCCTCGCTGTCTCCTTCTTGCTGGCCGGTTGGGCCGATTCCCTGGGTGCGTTCGTCACGGCGCTCGTGCTGCAGGGCATCCTCGGCGGCACGTTCGCCGCGTCCAACGGCTATCTCGCCGCCGCGCTCACCGGTTCGGGGCTCTCCAAGGCGCTCACCCTCATGCAGGGTGCCGCGCGGGCGGCGCTCGTCCTCGCGCCGATCGTCGTCGGCACACTCACCCCGTGGGTCTCGCCGCACCGGCAGTACGCCCTGCTCGCCGTCCTCCCGCTGGCCGCGGCAGTGATGCTCGCCGCGCTGCCGGAACCCACGGCGCGGCAGCCTGCCGATGCCGCATCGACCGAGGTCCCGGACGGCGCCGCCGTACCGCTCGCACCGCTCCGGGCGCTCTACGCCTTCGAGTTCGCCTTCGTCTTCTCCACCGTCGTCTCCTTCCCCTATCTGATCGCGCTGATCGAGGACCGAATACCCGGGGTGTCCCCGGTCGTGTCCGGCGCGCTGTTCGCCCTGCCGCACCTGTGCTATCTCCTCTTCGCGCTGCGGGTGCACCAGGCCGTCGAGCGCCGCCCCTTGCAGGGGATCGCCGCCGGGTTCGGTCTGGTCGCGCTCGGTCTCGCCGGGCACGGCGCCGCCGACTCGCTCGCCGCGTTCACCGGCGTACGGTTGCTGCTCGGCGCCGGCCTCACGCTCGGCCTCGTCAGCCTGTCCGTGCTGGCCGCCGCGTGCGCCGACGGCAGACCGCCCGGCGGGATGTTCGGCACGCTGGAGCTCGTCTCCAAAGGAGGCGCGGTCGCCGCCGGTCTCGCCGCAGCCGCCGGCAACAGCCTCCTCGGCCTGCCCGCGCCCTTCCTGACCGGCACCGCGACCGCCCTCGCGGCCCTGGCCGCCGCCGCCCTTCCCGCCCTGTTCCGCCGCTCGCCCCGCATCCGCTGGAGCCGTTGATGTCCTTGCCGACCGGCACGTTCGCCGCACCGTCCGCGACGCCCGCACAGTCCGCCGCCCTGATCTCGGGCGCCCCCGTCGCCGGCGCCGCGCCCACCCGCCTGCCCACTGCCGACGAGGCGGTGACGCATACCCTCCTCAACTGCCTGCTGCGCGAGGTCTCGGGACCCGAGCACCAGACCGCCGTCGTCGACGGAGACCTCTTGCTCCGGCTGCCGCGCCGCGGGGTCCTCCTGCGCGTCGCGCTGCGCCGCGCGTCCCTGCTCGGCGCCCATCGCTTCACGGGACCGGTGACCGAACAGCGCGACGGTGCCTGGGTGGAGGTGGACTGGCCGCGCCTGGCCGAGTACACCCGCGCCGAGCTCTCGCTGCGTACGGGCGTGAGCAATGAGGAGTTCCTGGAGCAGATCGCCTCAAGTCACGAAGGCGTCAGCGCCGCGATCGCCGCCGATCGCCGCCCGGTGCCCGCCACGGAGAGCGCACCGAAGTGGCACGCGGACTACCTCGCCTCCGAGCAGTCCCTGCTGTTCGGCCACCGTTTCCACCCCACGCCCAAGGCCCGCGGAGGCGACCTCGCCGACTGGTCCGCGTACGCTCCCGAGACCGCGGCCGCCTTCCCGCTGCGCCACCTCGCCGTACGGGACCACCTCATCGCCGAGGAGACGGCCCTGCCCGAGGCCACCGCCCCGCTCGACCGCCTCGGCACCGTGCCGGACGGCTACCGCCTCCTTCCCGTGCACCCGTGGCAGTACGACCTGCTGCGGGAGCACCCGGGGCTGCGCGCCGCCCTTGACCGCGAGGACGTCGTCGACCTGGGTCCTGGTGGCGCCCCCTTCGCGGCCACCGCGTCCGTGCGCACGCTGTACGACGGTGACACCTTCCTGAAGTTCAGCCTGAACGTCCGCATCACCAACTGCCTGCGCAAGAACGCCAGTTACGAACTGTCGGGCGCCGTCGCGCTCACCCGCGTCCTGGCAGGCGCCCTGGACGACCTCGCCGCCCGCTTCCCGGGAAGCGCCGTGCTCCGCGAGCCCGCCTACCGCAGCCTGGCGCTCCCCGAAGCCGACGGCCGCCCCGACCTCGCCCTCCTCGAAGGCTTCGGCGTCATCGTCCGCGAAGGCCTGGCCGGACGGCTCCTTCCCGGCACGACGCCGTTGCTCGCCGCGGCCGTCGCGGACGAGTATCCGACGGGGCCGGCACACATCTCCCGCCTGCTTCGGGGCGCGGGGCCGCAGCGTGCCCTCGACTGGTGGCGGACGTATCTGCGGCTCCTGCTGCCGCCGGTCCTCGCCGCGTACTTCGACCACGGCCTGGTGCTCGAACCGCATCTGCAGAACGTCCTCGTCTGCGTCGACGACGACGGGATGCCCGCCCAGGTGCTCTTCCGCGACCTGGAGGGCACCAAGCTGCTGCCGGAGCGTCACGCGCAGACCCTGGCCGCGCTCCCGCCCGAGGTCGCGGAGCCGATGACGTACGACGCGCAGCGCGGCTGGGACCGCGTCGTCTACTGCCTCCTGGTCAACCACGTGGCCGAGCTGCTCGCCGCACTGGCCGACCTCCACCCGCACACGGAGCCCGCGCTCTGGTCCGAAGTCCGGGCCACTGTGGGGGAGTTCGCCGACACGCACGGCTGCCCGCCCCGGCTCAGCGCCCTGCTCGCCGGGGTGCCGCTGCCCGCGAAGGCCAATCTGCTCACACGCTGGGAGCGCAAGGCCGACCGGGACGCGGGCTACGTACGCCTCACCTCGCCCTTTCCGCTCGCCGAGCACGTACGGGACCTGGGCGCCCGCACCGACGCACCTTGGAGCACCGCCGGATGACCACCCCCACGCCCGCCGTACGTGAGCGCGCCATTGAACTCCCCCCGGAGGAAATGCCCGCCTACCTCTACGACTTGGCGGCGCTGGACGCCCATGCCGCCGCCGTGCGCGCCGCACTCCCCCGGCAGGTCGAGCTCTACTACGCCGCCAAGGCCAACCCGGAGCCGGAGATCCTGACCGCGCTCGGCCCGCACGTCGACGGCTACGAGGTCTCGTCGGGCGGCGAACTCGCCCATGCGGCCAAAGCGGTGGCGGGGCGCCCCCTGGCCTTCGGCGGTCCCGGCAAGACGCCGGACGAGATCACGGCCGCCCTCGAACACGGTGTGGAACGGTTCCATGTGGAGAGCGCGTACGAGCTGCGGATGCTGGCCGCGCTCGCCGCCCGCGTCGTACCGCACACGAGAGTCGGGGTCCTGCTCCGGTTCAACCTCGACCTCAACGCCGTTTCCCTGGCAGGGAGTTCTCTCTCCATGGGGGGCCGCCCCACCCCGTTCGGCATCGACCCGGCCGAGGCGGACGCCGTGGTCTCCCGATGCACCGACGGTAGTTCGCCCCAGCTCCACCTGCACGGCGTGCACGCCCATTTGGCCAGCGGTCTCGACGCACCGCGGCAGCTCGCGGTCGCCGAGTCCATCGTGACCTGGTCGCAGGCGCTCGCCCTGCGGCACGGCATCCAGCTGGACGAAGTGAACGTCGGCGGCGGAATGAGCGTCGACTACGCCGACCCCGCGGCGCGCTTCGACTGGGCCGAGTACGGCGACGGCCTCGCCCGGCTCTGCGCGACGCACCCCGGACTGACGATCCGGATCGAACCGGGGCGGGCGCTGACCGCGTACTGCGGTTGGTACGCCACCGAGGTCCTGGACGTGAAGGAGAGCCACGGCGAGGAGTTCGCGGTGGTGCGCGGCGGCACCCACCACCTGCGCACCCCCGCGACCAAGGGGCACGACCAGCCCTGCACCGTGCTCCCGGCCCGCGAGCCCTGGCCGCACCCCTGGCCGCGGTCCGAGGCGCTGCGGGACCGGGTGACGTTCGCGGGGCAGTTGTGCACGCCGAAGGACGTCCTGTCCCGGCGGGTTCCGGTTGCCGGGCTGCGGGCCGGTGACCGGGTGGTGTTCGCGATGGCGGGTGCGTACGCCTGGAACATCTCGCACCACGACTTCCTGATGCACCCGAGGCCGGGCTTCCACTTCCTCTGAAAGCGCCTCTCCGCCCAACACCGCTGGGACGACTAATACCCCTGGGACCACCGCACGACGTTACGCAACGGCTTCCCGGCGGCCAGCCGCCGCCAGTTGTCCGCGAACAGGTCGATGATCCGCTCCGTCTCGCCGCGCGATCCACCCGCGGTGTGCTGGGTGAGGATCACGTTCGGGCAGCTCCACAGCGGGTGCCCGGCGGGCAGGGGCTCTTGGCGGGTGACGTCGAGGACCACCCCGCCGAGGCGGCCGGACGCGAGGGCGGCGACCAGGGCGTCCTCGTCCGCCAGGGTGCCGCGACCGGCGTTCGCGAAGACCGCGCCGGGGCGCAGGCGGTCGATGCGCCGCCGGTCGAAGAGGTCGGCGGTCTCGGCCGTGCCCGGCAGCAGCCCCACGACGACGTCGAACTCGGGGAGCCTGGCGTCGAGTTCTTTCAGGGTGCGGATGTCGCCGTCGCCGCGTGCGAAGTGCGTGACGGAGCAGCCGAAGGGGGCGAGGAGTTCGGCGAGGCGCCGCGCGATGGATCCCTTGCCCAGGACGAGGACGTGCGCTTCGCTCATGAGCCGCAGTCCGGGCCGTACGTCCGACTTCGACCAGGTCTCGCGGTCGCGGAGTCCTGCCAGCACGTCGATGCCGCGGTAGAGGGCGAGGACGCCCGCGAGGCAGGTCTCCGCGACCGGGTCGGCGAAGAGTCCGCCGAGGTTCGTGACGGTGAGGCGCTGCTCCAGGGCAGGCCAGTCGAGGCCGGCGTACTGGTCGATGCCTACGGACGCCAGCTGCAGCCAGCTCAGGTGCGGCGCCGTCGCGACCCACGGCGCCCTCGGGTTGCCGAGGGCCAGGTGGGAGTCCGCGAGGACACGCGCGTCGTCGGCCGAGGCGGAGTCCGGTTCGGCGAACCAGACCGGGCCGGGCGCGAGCGCCCGGAGCCGCTCCTGTTCGGCGGCGTCGAGCGCCAGCTCCACGTACAGGCCGGCGTCCGGCGGCAGTGCGGCCCGGTCGGCGGCCTGCGGAGCATGTGGTGCACGGACCATTCCTGTTACCCCCGTGGTAAGGAAAGTGCTGGTGAACACACGTTCACCGAACTTAGGGCTTCCGCTCCACGGGGGTCAACAGCGTCCCGCCCGAGGGATCATGCTCCGGTCGTGGAACCGGGCCTGATGATCATGAGGACGGTGACGGTGGCCCACAACAGGTTGAACACACCGGTGTACATGGCGAGTCGAGCACCGGCGCGCGCCTCCACGGCCACCGAGCCCGCCCCGTCGGCCAGTTCGCCGTGTACGCCGTCGGCGCCCTCCCCGGCCACCGCTTCGAGCGCCGCTTCCTGACGCGGGAGGACAAGGACGATGAGCACCACGGCCGCCGCCATCGTGAGGACGATCGAGACGATCAGCCAGGCGCTGCCGAGCACGCCCAGGCTGCCTGCGGTCGCGAATCCGGTGACGGGGACGGCGACCCCCACGAACGCGTACACCGAGCAGATGCGCTGCAACAGCCGCAGCTGGGCGACCGCTGACGCGTCCTGCGGGTCGGCCTGTGCGCGGCGCAGGGCCGGGGGGAACATGCTGGCGGCGACAGTGACCGGGCCCACGGCGAGAATGGCGGCCAGCACATGGAGCGTCAGGAAGAACTTGGTCACGACGGAAGCCCTCGGGATCTCGGAGAACGGCGGAGGTCTGGCGGCTCCCGATCGGGACCCGGTCGCCGAGATTAGCCAGCGCGTCCGCCCCACCGACAGTGGCATTAGTGACAGGCTTCGCACAGATACCGCCATCACGCCCCGCGCCGGGTTCATGGGGGCAACCAGGCCTCATCCCCTGTGCACGCGCTTGGCGGGATCGCGACTCTGTCGTACGTTGCCGCCATGCATACCGTGGCCGTCCTGGCACTGGACACCGTCATCCCGTTCGACCTGTCCACCCCCATCGAGGTCTTCAGCCGCTCCCGGCTGCCGGGCGGTCGGGCCGGCTACCGGGTGCGTGTCTGCGGCGCCGCGCCACAGGTCGACGCCGGCCTGTTCACGCTCCAGGCACCGTGGGGCCTGGAGGGGCTCGCGGACGCGGACACGATCATCGTGCCCGGCACCGCCGACGTGTCCCGGCCGGTCCCCGACGCGGTACTCGACGCGCTGCGGGACGCGGCGGCCGACGGCACGCGGATCGCCTCCATCTGCGCGGGCACCTTCACGCTCGCCGCGGCCGGTCTGCTGTCCGGGCTCCGCGCCACCACGCACTGGATGGCCGCGGCCAGGCTCGCCGAGTGCCATCCCGACATCGACGTCGACCCGGACGTCCTCTACGTCGACAACGGCCAGTTCCTGACGTCCGCCGGTGCCGCCGCCGGGCTGGACCTGTGCCTGCACCTGATCCGCAGGGACTACGGCTCAGCCGTCGCCGCGGATGCCGCCCGCCTCTCGGTGATGCCCCTGGAACGCGAGGGCGGCCAGGCCCAGTTCATCGTCTCCGAGGCGCCGCCCACACCGCAGGGGTCCGAGCTCGAACCGCTCCTGCGTTGGCTGGAGGAGAACGCCGGGCGCGAGCTCACCCTGGAGGACATCGCGGGCCGTGCGGACATGAGCACCCGCACCCTGCTGCGCCGCTTCCGGGAGCAGACGGGCAGCACGCCGCTGCAGTGGCTGCACCGCACGCGGATCCGGCAGGCCCAGCATCTGCTGGAGACGACGGGGCACTCCGTGGAGCGCATCGCCGTCCAGGTCGGCTTCGGATCGCCCACCGCCTTCCGCGACCGCTTCAAGCGCGTCGCCGGCGTCAGCCCGCAGGCCTATCGCAAGGCGTTCCAGTGAGCGCGGCCCTCGAGTGGGGCCCGCGCTTCGAGCGAGCCCGGACGTCGTGCCGTCCAGTACCTCGGGTGACGCTCAGGCCTTGCGCGCCTCGACCAGGCACCAGTTGGGGCTGCCGTCGGCGCGGCGCCCGAACTCCTCCAGCGGGTGCAGCCGCGTCGTGAACCCGGTCCGGAGCAGGTCGTCGAGGACACCCCGCAGCGGGAAGGTCCGGTAGTACATGACGAACGGCGGACGCCACAGCTTGTTCCGCACCCGCATCACCCCGTCGAAGCCGAGGAGCGCCCAGTACAGCGGCGAGGTCGGGGGCTGCGGCGCCCCGATCGGGAAGGCGAAGACCCCGCCG
The DNA here is from genome assembly GCF_059026065.1 of Streptomyces sp. A18. NCBI lineage: Bacteria > Bacillati > Actinomycetota > Actinomycetes > Kitasatosporales > Streptomycetaceae > Streptomyces > Streptomyces sp. A18. Next base: position 116,526 of record NZ_JBWLKL010000026.1, read on the forward strand.
GGCCGCAGCGCCCCGTGGACCTGCGCGAACAGCCGTGGCCGCTCGGCGGGCAGGAAGTGGCCGAAGGCCCCGAAGCTCACCGCCAGGTCGTGGTCCTCGGTGAAGGGCAGGGCGAGGGCGTCGGCTCGCACCCACTCCACCGCGGGCCCGCCGTCCGGGGCGACCACGGCGGCCTTGGCCTCGGCCAGCATCCCGGCGCTGAAGTCGACGCCGGTGACCCGCTCGCGGCACAGCGGCAGCAGCGTCGCGACGCCCGCGCCGGTGCCGCAGCAGACATCGAGACCGGCGTCGAACGGTCCAAGGCCGCGCAGCGTGTCCGCGACCGCGTCCAGGATCCGGTCGGGCGTACGGAACGGGGTGTGGTCGAACTTCGGGGCCAGCAGGTCATAGCCGTCCTCGATGGAGGACAGAGCCTGCACGGCCAGTTCGCGGAGTGTGGGGCCCTGGGAGGTGAACACCGCCCCCACCCTAGTCAGCGGCGCGGCACGGGGCTCGACCATGGACAAACCTGGGCATATCTTTGTAATGACGGGCGACTCGAGAGATAGGGGGTCGTCATGGTCGAAGAGCTGCTCACAGCAGGGGCCTCGGTCGCGGCCGCCGGATTTGTGTACGTGGTGTCGGCGGCCCGCGTGGTCAAGCAGTACGAGCGCGGTGTGGTGCTGCGCCTCGGGCGACTGCGGGAGGGCATCCGACAGCCGGGATTCACCATGATCGTCCCCGCCGTGGACCGGCTGCACAAGGTGAACATGCAGATCGTGACGATGCCGGTCCCGGCACAGGACGGCATCACCCGGGACAACGTCACGGTGCGCGTGGACGCCGTCATCTACTTCAAGGTGATCGACGCGGCGGACGCGGTGATCAAGGTCGAGGACTACCGCTTCGCGGTCTCGCAGATGGCCCAGACGTCACTGCGCTCGATCATCGGCAAGAGCGACCTGGACGATCTGCTCTCCAACCGCGAGAAGCTCAACCAGGGCCTGGAGTT
>NZ_JBWLKL010000027.1:0-112357 GCF_059026065.1 Streptomyces sp. A18
GGGGTGGAGCAGCTCGGTAGCTCGCTGGGCTCATAACCCAGAGGTCGCAGGTTCAAATCCTGTCCCCGCTACTAAAGGCCAGAGGCCGGGAAGCAATAAGCTTCCCGGCCTCTGGTGTGTCCGGGGCGGTTGATCAAGACGGCTTGTGGCCCACCGCCTCCTCGTACAGCCTGCGGTCCACCGCCTTCTCCTCCGGGACTCTGTCGCCCTCGGCGACGCCCGCCGTCTCGTACGCGGCCTGGAGGCGGTCCGTCGTGCCGGACCGGATCTCCCAGTCCATGCGCAGCGACGGAGTCGACTCCAGGACCGCCTCGTCGGTCTTCAGGAGCTTCGCGAGTTCGGCCACGAAGGCCTTGTCCGCCTTGTAGTCACCGGCGAAGTACGTGTTCACCGTCCTGACGTACGCGCGCAGCAGCGCGACGCCCGCGTCCGGCTCCTTCGTCAGGAGGTTGGGGCCGAACAGGAGGCCCCCGAGCGGTTCGCCCTGGGGCTGGCCGCCGAGGAACGCGTACTGCTTGTCGCCGTCGACCTTGCGCCAGACCGGGTCGAGGAGCCAGGCGGAGTCGGTGCCGCCGTTCTGGAGGGCGGTCAGGACGTCCGCCGAGCCCAGCTGCTGGAACTGGATCTTGTCGAGGCCGCCGCCGTGCTTCTTCAGGGTCTTGCCCATGGGGTACGAGATGACCGAGCCCTTGCCGATCATGGTGCCGAGCTTGCGGCCCGCCATCGGGACGTGGTCCGCGCTCTCGCCCTTCTTCAGCTTCACCCACAGGCCGCTCTTGGACTTCGGGTCGGGCGAGAAGTTCCCTGCCGCCCACTTGATGGTGAAGCCACCGGTGATGCCGTTCATGACGGCGGCCTCGGGGGCGGCCCACTGGGCGTCGATGTCTCCCTTGGCGAGGAGCGGGAGGGCGTCGGGGGTGGGGAGCACCTTGAGGTGGACGTCCAGGCCCTCCTTCTTGAACTCGCCTTTCTGAACGGCCATTTGGAGGGGCGCGACGTACTCGGCGCTCAGGGTGCCGGTCGCGATGGTGAGGCTGCGCTCCTTGGGCAGCGGGCGCGGGGCCGGGGCGCCCTTGTCGCAGCGGGCGGGCGCGCGGTCCTTGGAGAGGTCGGCCGGGTCGGTCCAGCTGCCCTTGCCGCAGCCTGCGACCGTCTTGATGGTGCGGGGCTTCGAGGCCGCCGCCGAGTCCGTGGTGTCGTCCTCCTTCGCGCAGCCCACTGAGGCGAGCAGCGAGCCCGCCAGGAGCAGCGTGAGGGCGGAGATCCGACGTCGGGTGCGGGTGTGCATGGAGCCTCCGTACGCGTACGAATGGTTCATGACTGGCTTCTGCCGCGGTCGCGCGGCGCCCAGGGAGTGAGGAACCGGCCCGCGATCCGCACCAGTTCGGAGAAGACGACACCGAGTACGGCGACGCAGACGATGCCGACGAACATCACGTCGTTCTGGAACAGCGCCCGGGAGTCGAAGATCAGGTGACCCAGGCCGTTCGAGGCCGCGATCTGCTCCGACGCGACGATCACCAGGACCGCGACGCCCGCCGCGATCCGCGCGCCGACGAGCACGGCGGGCAGCGACGCGGGCAGCAGGACATGGCGGAACATCTGCCACGGTGACGCGCCGAAGACCTGTCCCGCGTCGCGATGGCCGGAGGGCACCGCGAGCACCGCAGCCATCGTCGAGATCCAGACGAAGAAGAAGACGGTGGCCGCCACGAGCGCGATCTGCGGGCCTTCCCCGAGGCCGAACATGTTCAGGAAGACGGGCAGCAGGGCCAGCTTCGGTACGACGTACAGCGCGTCCAGGAGCGGTTCGAGCGCCGCGCGTACGAGGGAGAGTGAGCCCATGAGGAGGCCGAGGGCATAGCCGGTGACCGTGCCGATCGCGTAGCCGGCGAGGACGCGTTTGAGCGTGGCCCAGACGTCGGGCCACAGGTCGCCGTCCGCCGCGCGTTCCCAGCCGTCCTCAAGGATGGTCTGGGGTGCGGGGTAGACGCGGTCGTCGATCCAGGCCTGGGTGGCGGCCAGTTGCCACAGGAGGATCAGGGCCAGGGGGACGGCGACGGCGAGGCCGATCTCCAGCGTGCGGCGCCTGCGGTGGGTGCGGGTGGGGTGGAGCTCCTGGGGGCCGGGCTTGCGGACGAGTACGCCGGCCTGGGGTTCTTCGGGCGCTTTGGGTGAGGTGGTCGTCGTCACGCCGGGACCGCCTCGTCCTTGCGGACCACTTCGCCGCGCAGCAGATCCCACAACTCGCCCTTGAGGGCGGTGAATTCAGGAGTCGCGCGTACGTCTCCGGTGCGAGGCCTCGGGAACGGCGGGCGGTGTTCGGCGATGATGCGGCCCGGCCTCGCGGACATGACCAGGACGCGGTCGCCGAGGACGATCGCTTCTTCGAGGCTGTGGGTGATGAAGAGGGTGGTGGTGCGGGTGGTCTGGGTGAGGTCGAGGAGCTCGTCCTGGAGGATCGTGCGGAGCTGGGCGTCCAGGGCCGCGAACGGCTCGTCCATCAGGAGGATTTCGGGCTCCACGGCCAGGGCGCGGGCGATCGCGACGCGTTGGCGCATGCCGCCGGAGAGGGTGGCGGGGTAGGCGTCGGCGAAGTCCGCAAGGCCGAGGCGGGTGAGCCAGTCCGTGGCCCTGGCGTCCGCCTCTCTGCGGGGGACCTTCTGGATGTCGAGGCCGAAGCGGACGTTGGCCTGGACGGTCTTCCAGTCGTAGATGCCGTAGTCCTGGAAGATCATCGCGGCGGGGCGCTGTGCGGCTGTGCGGATGTGTAGTTCGCCCCTGCTGGGGCGGAGGAGGCCTGCGGCTATGCGGAGCAGGGTTGATTTTCCGCAGCCAGAAGGGCCGACTATGCAGGTGAATTCGCCTGGGGCGATGGTGAGGTCGACCGGGCCCAGGGCTTCTACCGCCCTGGAGCCTCGGCCGAACGTTCTCGTTACTGCGTGGGCTTCTAGTTTCGGGTGCGGATCTCCCACGGGGTCTCCTTGCGGAGGGCAGGCGGATATGGGCGCCGCCGACCATATGACGCACCGTCAGATTCCGGAAGAGGCCTGTCCTGGCTGAGATTCGCTGCCGTCTGCTGACCGTGGGTGGTTTGTGCCCACCCTTCCCCGAGCTCTCGGCTTCGCTCGAGCAGGGGATGCCCCGATCGCCCTGCGGAACGCCTGCCCACAAACCGAGCGGACCGGAGCTACGCTCCCGCGCAGTTCGGGCACGTGCCCCGGTATGTGATGTCCGCGCCCTCGATCGTGAAGCCGAAGCGTTCCGAGTCGGGGAGGCTGCTGAGGGGGTTGCCCGTGGGGTGGACGTCGCGGATCGTGCCGCACTGCGCGCACACCAGGTGCTGGTGGGGGCGGTGGGCGTTCGGGTCGTACCGCTTGGCCCTGCGGTCCGTCGAGACCTCGAGGATCTCGCCGAGGGACACCAGTTCGCCCAGCGTGTTGTAGACGGTCGCCCGGGAGATCTCGGGCAGCTTGTCCACGGCGCGGCAGTGCACCTCGTCCGCGGTCAGGTGTACGTGGTCCCCGTCGAGGACCTCGGCCACGACGCGCCGCTGCGCGGTCATGCGCCAGCCGCGTCCGCGCAGTCGTTCCAACAGGTCGCTCATGTGAACCAGCCTAACAGGCGAGGAGCCTAACTCCCGACGAGGTGTGACTTTGGATGTTTACTTGACTTAGACAAAGTCCATCGTAGGATCGGTTCAGCGAAACCCAAGGACAGGACTTGCAGGAAATGACGCAGGAGGCGCACGTGACGCAGGGACCGCTCACCACGGAGGCCGGCGCGCCGGTCGCCGACAATCAGAACAGCGAGACCGCTGGTGTCGGCGGTCCGGTGCTCGTCCAGGACCAGGCGCTGCTCGAGAAGCTCGCGCACTTCAACCGCGAGCGCATCCCGGAGCGCATCGTCCACGCCCGCGGCGCCGGTGCGTACGGCACCTTCACGCTCACCCATGACGTCTCGCAGTGGACGCGTGCGAAGTTCCTCTCCGAGGTCGGCAAGCAGACCGAGACCTTCCTCCGGTTCTCCACCGTCGCCGGCAACCTCGGCTCCGCCGACGCCGTGCGTGACCCCCGTGGCTTCGCGCTGAAGTTCTACACGGAGGAGGGGAACTACGACCTGGTCGGGAACAACACCCCCGTGTTCTTCATCAAGGACGCCATCAAGTTCCCCGACTTCATCCACACGCAGAAGCGCGACCCGTACACGGGCTCGCAGGAAGCCGACAACGTGTGGGACTTCTGGGGCCTGAGCCCCGAGTCGACCCACCAGGTCACCTGGCTCTTCGGTGACCGCGGCATCCCGGCGACGCTGCGCCACATGAACGGGTACGGCTCGCACACGTACCAGTGGAACAACGAGGCCGGCGAGGTCTTCTGGGTCAAGTACCACTTCAAGACCGACCAGGGCATCGAGAACCTGACGGCGGCCGACGCGGCGAAGCTCGCGGGCGAGGACCCCGACTCCCACCAGCGCGACCTGCGCGAAGCCATCGAGCGCGGCGACTTCCCGTCCTGGACCGTGCAGGTGCAGATCATGCCGGCGGCCGAGGCGGCGACGTACCGCTTCAACCCGTTCGACCTCACCAAGGTGTGGCCGCACGAGGACTACCCGCCGATCGAGATCGGCAAGCTGGAGCTCAACCGCAACCCGGAGAACATCTTCGCCGAGGTCGAGCAGAGCATCTTCTCGCCCGCGCACTTCGTTCCCGGCATCGGCCCGTCCCCGGACAAGATGCTCCAGGGCCGCCTCTTCGCGTACGGCGACGCCCACCGCTACCGCGTCGGCATCAACGCCGACCACCTGCCGGTGAACCGCCCGCACGCCACCGAGGCGCGCACCAACTCCCGTGACGGCGCGCTGTACGACGGCCGCCACAAGGGCGCGAAGAACTACGAGCCGAACTCCTTCGGCGGCCCGTTCCAGACGGACCGGCCGCTCTGGGTGACCACTCCGGTCACCGGCGGCACGGGCAACCACGAGGCGCCCGCGCACGCCGAGGACAACAACTTCGTGCAGGCGGGGAACCTCTACCGCAAGATGTCCGAGGACGAGAAGTCCCGTCTGATCGAGAACCTCGCGGGCAACATCGCGGGCGTCTCGCGCGACGACATCGCCGAGCGCGCGATCAACAACTTCCGTCAGGCGGACGGTGACTTCGGCAAGCGTCTCGAGGCCGCGGTCCAGGCCCTGCGCGGCTGAGACCGTTTGTCGTAGGGAGAAACTGCGGGCCGGATCCCCTCGGGGGTCCGGCCCGCGGGCCGTTTCCGGGTGATCAGAGGGTCAGGCCGTGAGGATCCCCGCGCGGCGCTTGCTCGGGGCCCAGCAGCGGATGATGTCGCGGACGGAGACGATGCCGGTCGGTTCGTTCCCGTCCATCACGATCAGATGCCGGAAGCCGCCGTGCGTCATGGCCTCGGCCGCCTCCTCCAAGGTCCATGAGGGTGCTGCGAAGACGACATCGGTCGTGGTGTGCGTGCCGGCGGTCTCGGTGTCGGGGTTCTGGCCGAGTCCCAGTGAGATGAGGACGTCGCGCTCGGTCAGGATTCCCAGACCGGAGTTGTCGGCGTCGAGGACGACGGCCGCGCCGACGCGGCGCGTCGACATCAGCCGGGCCGCCTGGCGCAGTGTGTGGGCGGGGCCGATGGTGAGGACCATCGTGCTCATGGCGTCGCGGACGAGCATGGGCTTGAGCCACCTCCTGAGTGGACCGCAAGAGAAGCGATTCACAAGTTCACAAGTGGGGGGACTCTCAGAGTCGCAGCCATGCGGGCCGTCAACAAGAGGGCGCGTGCCGCCAGTTCAAGGCGTGCGCGCGAGAGAGGTGCGCCTCAGTAGCGCTGGTTGAGATAGCCGAGCAGTTCGTCGTGGAGCAGGCCGTTCGACGCCGCCGCGTTGCCGCTGTGCGGGCCCGGAGCGCCGTCGAGGCCGGTGAAGGTGCCGCCCGCCTCGGTCACGATGATCGCGGTCGCCGCCATGTCCCAGAGCGAGAGCTCGGGCTCCGCGCAGATGTCGATCGAGCCCTCGGCGACCATCATGTACGGCCAGAAGTCGCCGTACCCACGGGTGCGCCAGACCGCCCGCGTGAGGTCCATGAACCCGTCGAGGCGGCCCTGCTCCTCCCAGCCCGAGAGCGAGGAGTACGCGAAGGACGCGTCCTGGAGCCGCGAGACCTTGGAGGCCCTGAGCCGGGACGCGGAGGTCAGGCTGCGCCCGGTGTACGCGCCGCCGCCCTTCGCCGCCCACCAGCGCCGGCCGAGCGCGGGCGCCGACACGACACCCACCACCGGCTGGAAGCCGCCCTCGCCGGCCTCCATCAGGGAGATCAGCGTGGCCCAGACCGGCACACCGCGTACGTAGTTCTTGGTGCCGTCGATCGGGTCGATCACCCAGCGGCGGGGGCCCGTGCCCTCGACGCCGTACTCCTCCCCGAGGATCGCGTCGCGCGGCCGGCCCCGCTTCAGGTTCGAGCGGATCAACTCCTCGGCCGTTTTGTCCGCCTCGCTCACCGGCGTCATGTCCGGCTTGGTCTCGACCTTGAGGTCGAGGGCCTTGAACCGGTCCATCGTCGCGGCGTCGGCGGCGTCCGCGAGGACGTGGGCAAGACGCAGATCATCGTGGTAGTCGGGCATGAGTGAACAGTATCGATCTCGTTGTGGCTGAGCTACAGCGCCGTATGTCCGGGCCATTCCGGGACATGACGTATACCGCGCGAGGTCGCGCCGGGGCTATTGACACCGCCCCCGGGCACGTCAACTCTGGCCGCAGAGCCGCTGCGGCCCCGGGAGGCGACGATGCCTGCAGCACGGGAATCCCTACTGGACGCGGCAGGCACGGCGCTCGCCCGCCGACCATGGGCGGGCGTCCGCATGGTCGACGTCGCGGCCACCGCCGGGGTGTCCCGGCAGACCCTCTACAACGAGTTCGGCAGCAAGGACGGCCTCGCGCGCGCCCTGCTCCGGCGTGAGTCCGACGCGTATCTGCGGGGTGTGGAGCGCGCGCTTGCGGTGGAGGGAGGCCCGGTGGACCGGCTCGTCGCCGTGAGCGCGTGGACCATCGCGGCCGCCCGCGGGAACGAACTCACGCGGGCCATGCTCACCGGCTGCTGGAGCGAACGCCTGCCCGCGCCGAGCAGGTCCGGGGTCTCCGCGTCGCCCGTACCGGCACAGCGGCGCGCGGACGCGGGCGTCCCGTCGCCCGCCGAACTGCTCGCCATCGTCCGGGACAAGGCGGTGCACGCGCTGAACGGCAGGGCGCGGCCGAAGGACACGGACGAGCTGGCCATGGCCTGTGAGAGCGCGGTGCGGATGGCGCTGTCGTACGTCGTCGCGCCGTCACCCGCGGGGGAGGATCCGGTGGAACTGGTGCGCGGCGTCCTCGGGCGCTGGATCAGTGCGTGAGGTCTGCGGTCGCTCAGTGGGCCGAGCCCGAGAGCTGCAGGCCGATGACGCCGACGATCACCAGCGAGATCGACACCAGCTTGAGCGTGGAGACCATGTCACCGAGGAAGATCATTCCGTAGATTGCGGTGCCCGCGGCGCCGATGCCCGTCCAGACCGCGTACGCGGGACCCACGTCGAGCTTCCGCAGCGCGAGGGTCAGCAGGCCGAAGCTGCCGAGGGCGAAGGCCGCGAAGGTGATCGTCGGCCAGAGTCGGGTGAAGCCGTGCGAGAGCTTGAGGCAGACCGCGAAACCGGTCTCCAGGAACCCCGCGACGATGACCAGCAGCCACGCCATGTATCTGCCTCCCGCGACTCTACGTTCGGTGACCGCTTCGCCTGGCTTGGTTCAGGCTTGGTGCGATTATGCCCTTGCCGCTGCGCATCGGGCGCAAACAATCGCGAGGTCAGTCGTCCTCGCGTCGCTCACGGGTCGCGAGCAGCCTCCGCAGTGAGTAAAGACGCGCGGGGTCCGCGTTTCCCTGCTCCACCCACGCGTCGAGCGCGCAGTCCGGCTCGTCGTGACTGCACGCGCGCGGACAGTCCTCCGTCCCCGGCACCAGGTCGGGGAAGGCGAGGATGACGCGGGACGGATCGACGTGGTGCAGGCCGAAGGACCGCACGCCGGGCGTGTCGACGACCCACCCGCCGGAGTTCGCGAGGGGGAGCGCGAGCGCCGACGTGGTGGTGTGCCTGCCGCGGCCCGTGACGGCGTTGACGTGCCCGGTGCTGCGCCGGCGCTCCTGCGGAACCAGCGCGTTGACCAGTGTCGTCTTGCCCACTCCGGAGTGGCCGACGAACGCGGTGACCTTGCCGTCGAGCACCTCGTGCACCCGGGCGAGCTCGGCGTCGTCGGTGAACTCCTCGCGGCTGGTGACGACATAGGGCATGTCGAGCGTGGAGTAGGTCTCCAGGATCTTGTCGGCCGATGCCAGGTCGGACTTGGTCAGGACGAGGAGCGGCGTGAGGCCGCCGTCGTACGCCGCCACGATGCAGCGGTCGATCAGGCGCGTGCGCGGCTCGGGATCGGCGAGGGCGGTGACGATGGCCAGCTGGTCGGCGTTGGCGACGACCACCCGCTCGTACGGGTCGTCGTCGTCCGCCGTGCGCCGCAGGACCGACGTACGCGGCGCGATGCGCACGATGCGCGCGAGGGTGTCCTTCTTGCCGGAGAGATCGCCGACGAGCGAGACCCGGTCGCCCACGACAGCGGCCTTGCGGCCCAGTTCGCGGGCCTTCATGGCCATCACGATCCGGTCGTCGACCAGGACGGTCAGGCGGCCCCGGTCGACGGTGAGGACCATGCCGTCGGAGGCGTCCTCGTGCTTGGGCCTGATGTGCGTGCGCGGGCGGTTGCCCTTGCGGTTGGGGCGGACGCGGATGTCGTCCTCGTCGGGGTTTTTTCCGTAGCGGCGCATGTCCTGGATCCGCCCGTCAGTTCCCGAGCATTCCGGTCCAGAGGTCGGGGAAGTCGGGCAGCGTCTTCGCCGTCGTCGCGACATTCTCGATCTGTACGTCCTCCACCGCCAGGCCGATGATGGCGCCCGCGGTGGCCATGCGGTGGTCGTCGTACGTGTGGAAGATCCCGCCGTGCAGGCGGCGCGGACGGATGTGCAGTCCGTCGGCGGTCTCGGTGACGTCGCCGCCGAGTTCGTTGATCTCCTTGGTGAGGGCCGCCAGGCGGTCCGTCTCGTGCAGCCGCAGGTGGGCGACGCCGCGCAGGGTCGAGGGGGAGTCGGCCAGGGCCGCGACGGCCGCGATGCCGGGGGTGAGTTCGCCGACCTCGCTCAGGTCCACGTCGATGCCGTGGATCGAGCCGGAGCCCGTGAACACGAGCCCCTGCCCGGTCAGTTCGCAGGAACCGCCCATCTCGGTGAAGATCTCCCGCAGCTTGTCGCCGGGCTGCGTGGTGTGCGCGGGCCAGTCGGGGACGGTCACGCGGCCGCCGGTGACCAGCGCGGCGGCCAGGAACGGCTGGGCGTTGGAGAGGTCGGGCTCGACGGTCAGGTCACGGCCGAGCAGGGCGCCGGGGGTGACCCGCCACACGTTCGGCTCGCCGCCCGACTCCGGGGTGTCCACCTGGGCGCCGACCGCGCGGAGCATGTCGACGGTCATCCGGATGTGCGGCATGGAGGGCAGGGCAGAACCGGTGTGACGTACCTCCACGCCCTGGTTGAAGCGCGCGCCCGAGAGCAGCAGGGCGCTGACGAACTGCGATGACGAGGAGGCGTCGATCTCGACCGGGCCGCCGTCCAGGGCACCGCTGCCGTGCACGGTCAGCGGCAGCGCGCCGCGGCTGTCGTCGTCGATACGGGCGCCGAGCACGCGCAGGGCGTCGATCACGCCGCCCAGCGGACGCTCGTACGAACGGGGGTCACCGTCGAAGCGGATCGCGCCGTCGGCGAGGGCCGCGACCGGGGGCAGGAAGCGCATGACCGTGCCGGCGTTGCCGACGTCGAGCGTGGCGGGGCCGTGCAGGCCGGAGGGGATGATCCGCCAGGCCTCACCGGAACCGTCCGGGCCCACGCCCTCCTCGATGCCGACGCCCAGCGCGCGCAGGGCGCCCGCCATCAGGAGGGTGTCGCGCGAACGCAGCGGCCGGCGCAGCCAGCCGGGCTCCGCGGCGAGGGCGGCGAGGACGAGGCCGCGGTTGGTGACCGATTTGGACCCGGGCACATGGACCGTCGCGGCGACGGCTCCGCTCGCGTGCGGGGCTGGCCAGAGGGTGCTGTGCGCTGGGTTAACGGTCATGCCCCCACTTTAGTGGCAGACAGGTGAGGGGTCGTGGCTGCTCAGAGGCCGAGCAGCCAGCGTCCGCCGCCTATCAGCGAGCACAGCGAGACGGCGTGGAAGAGGAAGAGCCACATCCCCGCGGGCACGTGCGTGAGCCGGGACAGCTGATCCGCGTCCGAGTCGCCCGCGCCGCCGCGCCTGCGCTTGGACTGCAGCTCGAAGGCGGGACGTACGCCTCCCAGGAGCAGGAACCACACCACCACGTACGCGAAGGCCGCCTGCACCTGCGAGCTGGTCAGCCAGGAGACGAGCAGGAAGGTGCCGCCGGTGACGATCACCGTGAGGGCGCCGTACGCGTTCCGGATCATGACGAGCATCACGATGAGCAGCGCCGTCGCGACCCACAGGAACGCGGTGATGTGGCCGGCGGCGAGCAGCGCGGCGCCGCCGAGGCCGAGCAGGGGCGGCGCGGTGTATCCGGACGCGGCGGTGAGGATCATGCCGACGCCGGTGGGCTTGCCGCGGGAGACGGTGAGGCCGCTGGTGTCGGAGTGCAGCCGGATGCCGTCGAGGCGGCGCCCGGTGAGCAGGGCCACCAGGCCGTGGCCGCCCTCGTGCGCGATGGTGATGGCGTTGCGGGCCACGCGCCAGATCCCGTGCGGGACGACGACGGCGAGGGCGACGACGCCGGTGGCGATCACCAGCCACTCGTCGGGGGCGGCCTGTGTGCCGAAGACCCGGTCCCAGAGGTCGGTCAGGCTGGCGTTCGCGGTGCTCTGCATTGCGTGGGCCATTGTCGGGACCGGCTCCTCTGGTCGTACGGGGTCTGGCAGTCTGGCACGTATGTGCGGACGGTATGCATCGAGTCGTAGGCCCGAGGATCTCGCAGGAATCTTTGAGATCGAGAAGTGGGAGCCGGAAGAGGCGCTCGCCCCCGATTTCAACGTGGCTCCGACGAAGGAGGTCTACGCGGTCCTGGACCGTCCTGTGAAAGACGCGGAAGACCCCAACCCGGTTCGCCAGCTGCGCACGCTGAAGTGGGGCCTCGTGCCGTCCTGGTCGAAGACGCCCGAGGGCGGCGCCCGGATGATCAACGCCCGCGCGGAGACGGTGCACGAGAAGCCCTCCTACCGCAGGGCCTTCACCTCCCGCCGTTGCGTCATCCCGGCCGACGGCTACTACGAGTGGGTCACCGCTCCCGGCGAGCGCGATCTCGAGGTCGAGGGCAAGAAGAAGCGCCCCCGTAAACAGCCGTACTTCGTGACGCCCGCCGACGGCTCGGTCTTCGCGATGGCGGGGCTCTACGAATTCTGGCGCGACAAGACGCTGCCGGACGAGCACCCCCTCGCCTGGTGGGTGACGTGCACGGTCATCACCACGGAGGCCGAGACCTCGCCCCTGGCGGTCGCACCGGAGGAAGGCCCGCGCGCGCTGGCCGACATCCACCCGCGGATGCCCCTGATGCTCACGCCGGACCGCTGGGACGCCTGGCTCGACCCGTCGCGCACGGACGTCGACGACCTGCGCCCACTCCTGGAACCGCCGCCGCACGGCCTGATGCGGGCCTACCCGGTGTCGACGGCGGTCAGCAACGTACGCAACAACGGGCCGGAGCTGCTGAAGGAGCTGGAGGGCCCCGAAGAAGGCACACTCTTCTGACGTGACCAAGAGTGAGCCCAAGAGTGAGCCCAAGAGCGAGATCGTTTCGACCGACGCAGGTGACGCACGCATCACCTGGCACCCCGCGCCGAAGGCGGCAGCACGGTTCGTGCTCGCCGTGAGCCACGGAGCCGGCGGCGGCATCGAGGCACGCGACCTGCGGGCCATCGCGGCTGCGCTGCCCGCGCACGGCGTCACCGTCGCCCTCGTGGAGCAGCCCTGGCGGGTGGCGGGCAAGAAGCTGGCGCCCGCGCCGAAGACGCTGGACGTGGGCTGGCGCGGCCTGTGGCCCGCCTTGGCCAAGCCCGGTCTCCCGGTGATCGCGGGCGGCCGCAGCGCCGGTGCGCGCGTCGCGTGCCGCACGGCCACCGAGCTGGGCGCCGCCGCCGTGCTCGCCCTCAGCTTCCCGCTGCACCCGCCGGGCAAGCCGGAGAAGTCGCGCGCGGAGGAACTGCTCGGCGCCGGAGTGCCGACGCTGGTCGTGCAGGGCGGGAACGACCCCTTCGGGAAGCCGGCGGAGTTCCCCGAGGGCACGTACGAACTCCTTGAGGTGCCCTTCGGCGATCACAGCTTCAAGACGCCCAAACGCGCGGACATCACCGAGGCCGAGGCCATGACGCGCATCACGGATGGCGTCATCCGGTGGGCGGGAATGTTGGGTACGTGACCTCTGTTGTGCGGAACAGACGGAAAACGCTGTTCGTACGAGAGGAAGTCCGCCGCATGGGTTCGACCATCTGCCCGGCCCGCTCCAGCGCCTCTGACCTGGAATGGACGGTGCTGAGCGCGCCCAAGACCGCCCCTATTCGGGCGGCGGCGGGACCGGATCGTCGTCTATCCTCCGATTCGAGTGGGACTGCTTTCGGTCTCACCACGTCTTCGGAGGAGGTGGGTCCGGTCACTGGGACCGACGCAGGGGCCGAGCACGGCCAGGCGGAGCGACCCGACGGAAGTGCTGAGACGTCGGCGGAGCGCACGGCCCGCTTCGAGCGGGACGCCCTTGGCTTCCTCGACCAGATGTACTCGGCCGCGCTGCGCATGACGCGCAACCCGGCGGACGCGGAGGACCTGGTGCAGGAGACCTACGCCAAGGCGTACGCGTCGTTCCACCAGTTCCGTGAGGGCACCAACCTCAAGGCCTGGCTTTACCGCATCCTCACCAACACGTTCATCAACTCGTACCGCAAGAAGCAGCGCGAGCCCCAGCGCAGCGCCGCCGAGGAGATCGAGGACTGGCAGCTCGCGCGTGCCGAGTCGCACATGTCCACCGGTCTGCGCTCGGCCGAGTCGCAGGCGCTCGATCACCTGCCGGACTCGGACGTGAAGTCCGCGCTGCAGGCGATCCCCGAGGAATTCCGCATCGCCGTCTATCTGGCCGACGTAGAGGGCTTTGCGTACAAGGAGATCGCGGACATTATGGGGACACCCATCGGTACGGTGATGTCCCGGTTGCACCGCGGCCGTCGCCAACTGCGCGGCATGCTCGAGGACTACGCCCGCGACCGCGGTCTCGTCCCCGCCGGCGCCGCGTCAGAGTCGTCGAACGAAGCGAAAGGCTCAGGCTCATGAGCTGCGGAGAGCCGCACGAGACGGATTGCAGTGAAGTCCTGGACCATCTCTATGAGTTCCTGGACCACGAGATGCCGGACAGCGACTGCACCAAGTTCGAGACGCACTTCGAGGAGTGCTCCCCGTGCCTGGAGAAGTACGGCCTTGAGCAGGCCGTCAAGAAGCTGGTGAAGCGCTGCTGCGGCCAGGACGACGTCCCCACCGACCTGCGCGCCAAGGTCATGGGACGCATCGACCTGATCCGCTCCGGCGAGGCCGTCCCCGACCACGACGTGACGGTGGAGACGGTGACCGCCGAGGGCGGCGCGTCGGCCAAGGGCCTGCGGGCCAAGGAAGCCTGAGCTTCCGGGAGTTGAGCGTGAGCAGGCCGTGACGGGAGTCCGTCACGGCCTGCTCTTCTCTGTTTTCTGTCACTCGTACGTGCCAATTTCCGCGAGGGGGGCTCAGAGCAGGGTGCAGCCGTTCTACTCTCCGGACCTTGGAACGTGGTCCCTGGGGACGGTCACGGGGGAGGAGACAGTGCCATGCGGTCCATCGCTCCATGGGCGCGCGCCTACATCCTGTGCGCAGCCCTGGCCGGCGCCGTCTGCGCCGCGCCCGCGCTGACCTCGCGCACCCCGTGGGGCGCCCTCGCGCTGCTCGCCGCGCTCTACGCCGGGTGCGAGCAGATCTCGCGGTGCCGGGTCATCGGCCGCCGGGCGGGAGCGCCGCCGAACGGCCTCGGCACCTTCTTTCCCGTGCTCCTCGCCGCCGTCTTCCTGCTGCCGCCCGCCGCCGCGGCGCTCGTCGCCGTGCCGGGGGCGCTGCTCGCCCGCGTCGAGCGAAGCCCCCGGTGGGTGCGCAGGGTCTGGCGCGCGGCTCAACTGGCCCTGGCCGCCTGTGCCGCGGCGTGGGCGCACGGAGCGCTCGGCGGGCGTGACGCGGTGGCCGCGCCCGACTTTCCGTACGCGCTCGTGCCCGCGGGAGCGGCCGTCCTCGCCTTCGCCCTAGTACTGACCGTCCTGGACGGCGGCATCCTGGCCACGGCGGAACGGGTGCCGGTGCGGACCGCGTGGCGTGGGCTCTTCCTGCGGTCGTTCGCGCCGGTCGCGGTGCACGGCCTCGCCGGTCTGATGATGGCGGTGCTGTGGCGCAGTCCGTACGGGCCGCTCGCCGCGCTCCTCGTGCTGCTTCCGATGGGGGTCTCCTGCTGGGTCTTCGCGCAGTACCACCGAGAGCGCGCCGCCCACCAGGCCACGATCCGGGCGCTGGTCCAGGCCGTCGACATCAAGGACCGGTACACCCGCGGCCACAGCGAGCGCGTGGGGCGGGCCTCCGTGATGATCGCGCGGGAGCTGGGGATGACGGACGACAGGGTGGAGAGCCTGCGGTTCGCCGGAATCCTGCACGACGTCGGCAAGCTCGGCGTACCGACCCGGCTGCTGCGCAAGGACGGCCCGCTGACACCTCAGGAGCGGCGGGTCATCGAGCTGCATCCCGAGTACGGGCACGAGATGGTGCGCGGGATCGGATTCCTCGGGGAGGCGCGGGCGGCGATCCTGCACCACCACGAGCGGATCGACGGGAGCGGGTATCCGTACGGGCTCGTGGGGCGGCAGATTCCGGAGTTCGCGCGGGTGGTGGCGGTCGCGGACGCGTTCGACGCGATGACATCCACCAGGTCCTACCGGAGGGGGCGGCCGGTGGCTGCCGCCTTGGCCGAGCTGTCCCGGTGCGCGGGGTCGCAGTTCGACCCTGCGATGGTCCTCGCCCTGCAGCGGGCGCTGGAACGGCATGGGTGGCACCCTGCGGTGACCGCGGATGTCGCGTCTGTGCCGTCCCCGCGGCCGGGAGCGTCCGGTGTTCCCGCCGATCCCGTGCCGGGGGCGGGAGCGCGGTGAGCGCCATGTTCCGCCGTGCGGAACGCCTCCCCACAACAGTTGCGGTCTGCGTCTATGGTGCCGCCGGAATCCTCACGCTCCTCGCCCTCGGCTGGACCCTCTGGCACGGCGTCGTCGAAGGGGGGATCGCGCTCACCTTCGGGGCACTCGTCGCCGTGGGGGAGCTGGCCCGGTGGCGGGCCGGGGGGAGCGATCGGGAGCCCGCGCCGCTCGGGGCCGCGGGCGCGCTCGCGTACGCGCTGCTCGGGGAGGTCGCGGGGCGGCCCACGCACCATGGTGTGTTCCAGGTGATCGCCGTGGTCGTCGCCGCCACGCTCGTCGGGGCCGTGCCGCACGTGGCGCTCGGCAAGGGGCCCGCCCTGGACCACGTGACGCGGCGCGTGCTCACCGTCGGGTTCGCCGCCGCCTGCTTCCAACCGCTCTACAACGCGGGGAAGTTGCAGGAGTGGGTGGGGCAGGGGCCCGCCTTCGCCGTCGTCATCGTCGCGCTGCTCGTCCTGACCGCCCTCTGCGACGCCGTGCTCGCCGCGGCCATGGCGCACGCCCGGACCAGATGGCCCTTCGGACCGCTCCTGCGCGACGAGCTGCGGGCCATGCTCGGCATCGGGTCCGCCGTGTGCGCGACGGGGGCCGTCATGGCGCTCGCGGTGGCCGTGGCGGGGCTCTGGGCGCTGCCCGTCTTCAGCCTGCCGCTGCTGCTCACCCAGCTGTCGTTCGGGCGCTACGCCGCCGTGCGCACCACCTACCGGCAGACCATCACCTCGCTCGCCCGGTCCACCGAGATCGCCGGGTACACCCCGCAGGGCCACGCCCGCCGCGTGGCCGCGCTCAGCAGGGCCGTGGGGCGTGAGCTCGGGCTCTCCGAGCCGGACCTCGCCGTCCTGGAGTACGCGGCCCTGATGCACGACATCGGGCAGCTCTCCCTCGTCGACCCCGTGCCCGCGGGCGCCACCGCCGCCCTGCCGGACGCGGAACAGCGGCGCATCGCGCTCCTCGGCGGTGCCGTCGTGCGTCAGACGGGCGTGAACGGCGACGTCGCCGTGGTCGTGGAGCGGCAGGCGGATCCGTACCGCGATCAGCCCCTCACCGCCCGTATCGTGCGGGCCGCCAACGCGTACGACGAGATGGCCAGGGGAGAAGGCCCCGGGGGCCCGCTCAACGCCCTGGAGCGGCTGCGCCTCGGCACCGGCCGCGACTACCAGCCCGAAGTTGTGGAAGCCCTGGCCCGCGTGCTTGCGCGGGGCGGTCATAGCTTGCCGTCGGCTGGGTAACCCATGGGTAATGAGCGGCCGTCCGACCGTACGTGGTTGGATGCGAAGAGGGCCCTCAGGGCACATCGGAACGCAGGAACTTGAGTATCGGCAGGCGGGAATCGTGAGGATCTTCGGCAAGGGACGGCACCGGCCCTCCGCCTCATGGCGGCAGGCCACCGACCGCGCCTTCACGCTGATCGGCGACGGGCGGTACGAGGACGCGGGCGCGCTGCTTACCCGCGCGGCGGATCTCGAGCCGTGGCTCTCGGAGTCCTGGTTCAACCTCGCGCTGCTCCACAAGTTCCGGCACGACTGGGAGCAGGCGCGGGCCGCGGGCCTGCGGGCCGTCGCGCTGCTCGACCGGTCGGCGGGCGCCCCCGACTGGTGGAACGTGGGGATCGCCGCCACCGCGCTGCAGGACTGGCCCCTTGCCCGGCGGGCCTGGCAGGCGTACGGCCTGCGCGTCCCGGGCGGTGTGGCCGCCTCCGGTGAGCCCACCGGCATGGACCTGGGCAGCGCCGCCGTGCGGCTCTCGCCCGAGGGCGAGGCCGAGGTCGTGTGGGGGCGCAGGCTCGATCCGGCCCGGATCGAGGTTCTCTCCATCCCGCTGCCCTCCTCCGGGCGCCGCTGGGGCGAGGTCGTGCTGCACGACGGTGTCCCGCACGGCGAGCGGACGACGGGGGCCGGGGATTCGTACCCCGTCTTCGACGAGATCGAGCTGTGGGCGCCCTCGCCCGTCCCGACCTGGGTGGTTCTCCTGGAGGCCGCCACCGAGGACGACCGGGACGCCCTGGAGAAGCTCGCGGCGGACGCGGGCTTCGCGGCCGAGGACTGGTCGTCGTCCGTGCGGCTGCTCTGTCGCATGTGCTCCGAGAGCCGTATGCCGAGCGACGAGGGCGACGGCGAGCACCTGGACCCGCACGACCACAGCGAACCGGGCCACCCCGGGCCGCTCGGCCACCGCAGCCCCGGCGCCCTGTGGGTGCCCGAGCGCGAGTGCGGCATCGCCGCGCCCGCCGCACTGGTGCGCGGGCTGCTCGACGGCTGGGTCGCGGACAGCCCGGACTCCCGTGACTGGCGGGATCTGGAAGAGGTCTGCTGACTCCTGGCCGTAGGCTGTACCGGCACCATCTCTTGTGGGTTCCCAGGAAGGCGTACGTCGGACAATGGCGCAGGACACTGAGCAGCAGGCCTCGGGCGGGGTCCTCCCCGTAGACGACGAGGGCTTCGTCATCGACACGGAGGACTGCGAGGAGCGGGAGACGGCCTACCGCGAGCGCGGCACGTCCCGGCCCATCACGGTCGTGGGCAACCCTGTGCTGCACAAGGAGTGCAAGGACGTCACGGCCTTCGACGACGAGCTCGCGCAGCTCGTCGACGACATGTTCGCGAGCCAGCGGACCGCCGAGGGCGTGGGCCTGGCCGCCAACCAGATCGGCGTCGACCGGAAGGTCTTCGTCTACGACTGCATGGACGACGAGGGCAAGCGGCACGTCGGCGTGGTCTGCAACCCCGTCGTGCGCGAGCTCCCCGCGGACCGGCGCCGCCTGGACGAGGCGGGCGAGGGCTGCCTCTCCGTGCCCACGGCCTACGCCGACCTGGCCCGCCCGGACTACGCCGAGGTGACCGGGCAGGACGAGAAGGGCAACCCCATCAAGGTGCGGGGCACCGGCTACTTCTCGCGCTGCCTGCAGCACGAGACGGACCACCTGTACGGCTACCTCTACATCGACCGTCTGTCCAAGCGCGACCGCAAGGACGCGCTGCGGCAGATGGAAGAGGGCACACCGCGCTACCCCGTCGTGCCGAACGACTGACCGTCGCGTCGAACGACCGAGTCGACTCCAGGCACGCGCGCACCGCGAGCCACCTGCGGCCCCTGGCCGGGAACTCCCTCCCGGCCGGGGGCCGTTCGCATGTGCTGTGCAGATCCCGGTCAGATGTGCGAGCAAATCAGGCTCACGATGATCCAGAATCAGTCACCTACGGGAATTTTCTCGGCGCTGGGGGGTAGTGAATGGCGCAAATCTGTTCCCTGAACGGTCAGTTGTGGTGCTGAATGGAAAGCGCGGGGATCCGCAACGGCGCGCGCCCGGTACGGCGGGAGGGGCGCACGTCCTCAGGCTGCTGAGAGGGGCTTCTTCGTGCCTGCATATTCATATGGCACTTCACCGACACAGCCGCAGACACCGGCGGTATCCGTGCCACCGGCGCTGGCGCTTCCGGTGATCGAGGCGGATTTTCCACGACGACTTCATCCGTATTGGCCGACACTTCAGGAGAAGTCCAGGACATGGCTGCGCGAAATGCGCCTCATGCCCGCGGACAAGGTCGAGAGGTACGCCGACAGCCTGTGCTACACCGACCTGGTGGCCGGCTACTACATTGGCGCGCCCGACGAGTTGCTCAGCGCGATAGCCGACCTCAGCAGTTGGTTCTTCGCGTGGGACGACCGGCACGACCGCGACTCGGTGCACGGCAGGGCGGCGCAGTGGCGCCGGTTGTGCCGCGGGCTCCACGAGACGCTCCGGGCGCCCAGGCAGCAACTGCACCACCGCGACCCTCTGGTCGCGGGGTTCGCGGACTGCGTCCTGAGGCTGTACTCGCACCTCGGGGCCAGCTGGAACGCCCGGTTCGCGCGGCACTTCCACAGCGTGATCGAGGCGTACGACCTGGAGTTCAGGAACCGCAGGACCGGCACGGTCCCGACGGTCGAGGCGTACATCGAGCTGCGGAGGCTGACGTTCGCCCACTGGACGTGGATCGACCTGCTCGAACCCACGGCGCGGTACGAACTGCCGCGGGAAGTGCGGAAGCATCCGGCATATCGGCGGGCGGCGCTCGCCACGCAGGATTTCTCCGCCTGGTACAACGACCTGTGCTCACTTCCCAAGGAACTCGCGGGAGATGAACTGCACAATCTCGGGATCAGTCTGATCCAGCACGAGGGATTGTCCCTCGAAGCGGCCGTTTCGGAAGTCCACCGGCGGGTTACCCGCTGCATATCGGATTTCCTCGCGGCGGAAAAGGAAGTGCTGTGTCTCGCCGGGCGATTGGCCGACGGAAGCACGAAGGGAAAGGAACTCTCGGACGCGGTGGAATCCTGCGTCTTCAACATGCGGAACTGGTTCTCATCCGTTTACTGGTTCCATCACGAATCCGGTCGCTATCGGGTGGACAGCTGGGACGACAGGTCCATTCCCCCTTATGTGAGCGACGCGGCGACGAGCGACATGGCCGGAAACGATTTGGTAGGTGAGGAATGAGCGTCGAATCCGCGATACCCACGACGATTCCACCGCTCGTGAGCGGTGGCGCACCGCTCATCGGCCACGCCTGGAACCTGGTGCGCGACCCGCTCGGCTTCCTGGCCGCGCTGCGGGACCATGGTGATCTCGTACGGATCAGGCTGGGACCCAGGACGGCGTACGCGGTCTGCGACCCGGAGCTCGTCGGGCAGATGCTCAAGAGCCCCGAGTACATCGTCGGGGGGCCGCTCTGGGACACCCTGGAGGTGCTCCTCGGCAAGGGCGTGGCGACCAGCAACGGCAAGCTGCACCGGCGTCAACGGCGCATGATGCAGCCCGCGTTCAGGCCCGAGCGGATCGCCGACTACGCCAAGGTGATGGAGGAGGAGGCCCGCGCCACGGCCGCGCGCTGGCGGTCGGGCGACACGGTCGACGTCAGTGCGGAGATGTTCCGCACCGCCGTGCGCATCGTGTCCCGCTCGCTCCTTGAGGTCGACTCGATCGGCGAGAAGGCGGACCGCATCGCGGATTCGCTGCACACCGTCTTCGAGGGGCTCTACCGTCGGATGGTCCTGTCCGTCGGACCGCTGTACCGCGTGCCGACCCAGGGCAACCGCCGCTTCCAGAACGCGCTCGCCGATCTGCACGCACTGGTCGACGAGATCATCGCCGAACGCAGGGCGACGGATTTGGGCCAGGACGACCTGCTGGCCGAAATGCTGCGGGCCCGCGATGAAACAGGGCAGCCGCTCAGCGATCAGGAGGTCCACGACCATGTGGTCTCTCTTGTCGTGGCGGGTGCCGAGAATGTCGCGTCGACCCTGGCATGGACGTTCAACCTGCTGACCGAACACCCCGAGCAGGAAAGGCGATTGGTTGAAGAGGTAAATTCCGTCGCGCCGGATCGGGAGATCACATTCGCCGATCTGGGGGACCTTCCGCACACCCGGAATGTCGTCACGGAGGCCATGCGCATACGGCCCGCCGCTTGGATATTCACCCGCCGGTCAGTAGCCGAGACAAACCTCGGTGGCTACCGCATTCCGGCCGACGCGGACATCGTCTACAGCGTGTACGCGATGCAACGCGATCCGCGTTCCTTCGAGCACCATCTCGAGTTCGACCCGGACCGCTGGAATCCGGAACGCGCCAGTAGCGTCCCGGAGTTCGCGATGATGCCGTTCAGTGTCGGCAACCGAAAGTGCCCGGGGGACCACTTCAGCCTGGCCGAGCTCGCCATCATCCTGGCGACGGTGGCCCCGAAGTGGCACCTCGCGCCCGTCGAGGAGACCGACACGGACACGAAGATCGGCATCACGCTGCATCCGAAGCGTCTGGTTCTGCGCGCCGAGCGGCGCTGACGCCAGGACCGCGGAAGGTGCGGCGGTAGGCGTTCGGCGTGGTGCCGAGCGCCCGCAGGAACTGGTGGCGCATCGCCGCGGCGTTGCCGAAACCGGCACGCCCGGCGATCGCGTCCACCGTCTCGTCCGAGCCCTCCAGCAACTCCTGTGCCAGGAGCACCCGTTGGCGCAGGAGCCAGCGGTAGGGCGTGGTGCCAGTCTCCTGCTGGAAGCGGCGCGCGAAGGTGCGCGGCGACATGTGCGCGCGCTCGGCGAGCCGCTCGACGGTGATGTCCGTGTCCAGATGCCGCTCCATCCAGGCGAGCACACCGCCCACGGTGTCGCACGCCGTGCGCGGCAGTGGGCGCGACACGAACTGTGCCTGGCCGCCGTCGCGGTGGGGCGGCACGACCATGCGCCGCGCGATGGCGTTGGCGACCTCCGTGCCGTGCTCCTGGCGCACGATGTGCAGGCAGGCGTCGATCCCGGCGGCGGTGCCCGCCGACGTGATGACGGGGCCCTCGTCCACGTACAGGACGTCGGGCTCGACCCGGGCGCGCGGATAGCGCACCGCGAGCTCCGCGGAGTGCTGCCAGTGCACCGCGCAGCGGCGGCCGTCGAGCAGCCCCGCGGCGCCGAGCACGAAGACGCCGGAGCAGACGGACAGGACACGCGCCCCGCGGTCCACCGCGCGGCGCAGGGCGGCGAGCAGGTCCTCGGGGTAGGCGCGGTCCACGAACGACCGGCCCGCGGGCACGGCGATGAGATCGGCCTCTTCGAGCCGGTCGAGGCCGTACGGAGTGGTGATCGAGAACCCGGCGTGATTGCTCAGGGGACCACTCTCCGCGGCGACCACCGCGAAGTCGTACACCGGAAGCCCCTCGTCGCTCCGGTCGAGGCCGAACACCTCGCAGACGACGCCGAGTTCGAAGGGATTGACGCCGTCGAGCAGCACGGCGGCCACGTTTTTCAGCATGCCCGCAGTGTGCCGCACGGTTGGCAGCAAGTCGATGGTGTGTGGCAGTCCTGCCACTGCCGCCGGAGTCCGGCGCGCAGGACAGTGAGGACATGAACGCATTCGTCGATTACGCGACCGTCCTGACCGTCCTCCTCCTGCTGGCCGCACCCTCGCTCGTCGGGTACGTCCACGACCGCCGGATCGACCGCGAGCTGCGCGAGGCGGGGGACGCCGCCTCGCGCAGCCCTCACGGGCCGGTGGGACTAGAAGTCGTCGTCGAAGGAGACCGAACCCTCGACCGCGACCTGGTAGGCCGAAGGACGCCGCTCGAAGAAGTTGGTCAGCTCCTGGACTCCCTGGAGCTCCATGAACGAGAACGGGTTTGAGGAGCCGTAGACCGGCGCGAAGCCGAGCCGCTGGAGCCGCTGGTCGGCGACGCACTGGAGGTACTCGCGCATGGAGTCGGTGTTCATGCCGGGCAGGCCATCGCCGCACAGGTCGCGCGCGAACTGCAGCTCGGCCTCGACGGCCTCCTTGAGCATGTCCGTGACCTGCGTCTGCAGCGCGTCGTCGAAGAGCTCCGGCTCCTCCTTGCGGACGGTGTCGACGACGTCGAAGGCGAAGCTCATGTGCATCGTCTCGTCGCGGAACACCCAGTTGGTGCCGGTGGCGAGGCCGTGCAGCAGGCCGCGCGAGCGGAACCAGTAGACGTACGCGAACGCACCGTAGAAGAAGAGCCCTTCGATGCACGCGGCGAAGCAGATCAGGTTCAGGAGGAAGCGGCGCCGGTCGGCCTTGCTCTCCAGGCGGTCCATCTTCTCGACCGAGTCCATCCACCGGAAGCAGAACTCGGCCTTCTCGCGGATGGAGGGGATCTCCTCGACCGCGTCGAAGGCCGCCGCGCGGTCCTGTGGGTCGGGCAGATACGTGTCGAGCAGCGTCAGATAGAACTGGACGTGCACGGCCTCCTCGAAGAGCTGACGGCTCAAGTAGAGCCGGGCTTCGGGGGAGTTGATGTGCTTGTAGAGCGTCAGGACCAGGTTGTTGGAGACGATCGAGTCGCCGGTCGCGAAGAACGCGACCAGGCGGCCGATCATGTGCTGCTCGCCGGGCGAGAGCTTGGCGAGGTCGGCGACGTCCGAGTGGAGGTCGACCTCCTCCACGGTCCAGGTGTTCTTGATCGCGTCCCGGTAGCGCTCGTAGAAGTCCGGGTAGCGCATGGGACGCAGGGTCAGCTCGAAGCCCGGGTCGAGGAGGTTCTTCTCGGCGTTGGTGGTGGAGCTCATTACTGGCAGGCCTCGCAGGACTCGGGGTTTTCCAGGGAGCAGGCGACGGCGTCTTCGGCCGATGCCTGGGCGGGTACGGGGGCGGGCTCGGCGGCTTCGGCGCGGCCCGCCGCCGCGCGGGCGATCCGGGTCGCCGGGCGCGAACGCAGGTAGTACGTGGTCTTCAGGCCCGACTGCCAGGCGTACGCGTACATCGAGGAGAGCTTGCCGATGGTCGGTGTCTCCAGGAACAGGTTCAGGGACTGCGCCTGGTCCAGGAACGGCGTGCGCGCGGCGGCCATGTCGATCAGGCCGCGCTGCGGGATCTCCCACGCGGTGCGGTAGAGCTCGCGTACCTCGGCCGGGATCCAACTGAAGCCCTGTACCGAGCCGTTGGCCTCGCGCAGCGCCTCACGGGTCTGCGCGTCCCAGACGCCGAGCCGCTTGAGCTCCTGCACCAGGTAGGCGTTGACCTGGAGGAATTCACCACTCAGCGTCTCGCGCTTGAAGAGGTTGGAGACCTGCGGCTCGATGCACTCGTACACGCCCGCGATGGACGCGATCGTGGCGGTCGGCGCGATCGCGAGCAGCAGCGAGTTGCGCATGCCTGTCACGGCGATACGTTCCCGCAGCGCGGCCCAGCGCTCCGGCCAGGTCAGCTCGACGCCGTAGTGGTCGGGGTGCAGGACGCCGCGCGCGGTGCGGGTCTTCTCCCAGGCGGGCAGCGGGCCGATGGGGGTCCCCTCTGCACCGGAGCCTGCCGAAGGCGCTTGGGGGCGCTCGGCGAGGTCGGCCGACGCCTCGTACGCGGCGAGCATGATCCGCTCGGCGATGCGCGTCGAGAGGGCGCGCGCGGCAGGGGAGTCGAAGGGCAGCTTCAGCTGGAAGAAGACGTCCTGCAGACCCATCGCGCCCAGGCCCACCGGGCGCCACCGGGCGTTCGAGCGCCCGGCCTGCTCGGTCGGGTAGAAGTTGATGTCGACCACACGGTCGAGGAACGTGACGGCGGTACGGACGGTCTCGTCGAGCCGCTCCCAGTCGATGTCGCCCGCGGCGGTGTCCACGAAGGCGCCGAGATTCACCGAACCCAGGTTGCAGACGGCCGTCTCCCCGTCGTCCGTCACCTCCAGGATCTCCGTGCAGAGGTTGGACGAGTGCACCGTGTGGCCGGGCTCCGCCGTCTGGTTGGCGGTGCGGTTGGCGGCGTCCTTGAACGTCATCCAGCCGTTGCCGGTCTGCGCGAGGGTGCGCATCATGCGGCCGTAGAGGTCACGGGCGGGGATGGTCTTGCGGGCGAGCCCGTCCGCCTCGGCCTTGCGGTAGGCGGCGTCGAACTCCTCGCCCCACAGGTCGACGAGCTCGGGCACGTCGGCCGGCGAGAACAGTGACCAGTCCTCGCTCGCGGCGACCCGGCGCATGAACTCGTCCGGGATCCAGTGCGCGAGGTTGAGGTTGTGCGTGCGCCGCTGGTCCTCGCCCGTGTTGTCGCGCAGCTCCAGGAACTCCTCGATGTCGGCGTGCCAGGTCTCCAGGTAGACCGCGGCGGCGCCCTTGCGGCGGCCGCCCTGGTTCACGGCGGCGACGGAGGCGTCCAGGGTCTTCAGGAACGGCACGATGCCGTTGGAATGGCCGTTCGTGCCGCGGATCAGCGAACCGCGGGCGCGGATGCGGGAGTACGAGAGGCCGATGCCGCCCGCGTGCTTGGAGAGGCGCGCGACCTGGTGGTAGCGGTCGTAGATGGAGTCCAGCTCGTCCAGCGGGGAGTCGAGGAGGTAGCAGGAGGACATCTGCGGGTGGCGGGTGCCCGAGTTGAAGAGCGTCGGCGAGGACGGCAGGTAGTCCAGGCGGCTCATCAGGCGGTACAGGGCGGCGACTTCGTCCACCGAGCGCGGGGAGCCGTCCTCGGCGAGGCCGCTCGCGACGCGCAGCATGAAGTGCTGCGGGGTCTCGATGACGTGCCGGGTGATCGGATGGCGAAGGAGATAGCGGCTGTGCAGGGTGCGCAGGCCGAAGTATCCGAAGCGGAAGTCGGCGCCGTCCGACAGGGCCGCCTCGACGAGACCGTCCAGGTGCTCGGCATGGTCGGCGACGAACGCGGCGGTGCGGTCCGCGATCAGGCCCTCGCGGTGGCCCACGGCGACCGAGTCGGAGAAGGAGCGCACGCCCTGCGACGCGGCCTCGTCACGGATGCTGAGGCTCAGGAGCCTGGCCGCGAGCTGCGAGTAGGTCGGGTCCTCGGAGATGAGCCCGGCGGCCGCCTCGGTCGCAAGCTCCCGCAGCTCCGCCACATCGGCCCGCGCCGAACGGCCGCGCAGCGCGGCGGCGGCGACCCGGCCCGGGTCGGCGTCGGGGAGATCGGCGGTGAGTTCGGTCAGGGTACGCAGCAGCGCGGTGCCTGGGCCGTCGGCGGTCTGCGACTCGTCGGTGGTCTGCGCTGACGCAGGTTCGGCTGGCGCGATGGTCACGTGGAGCACTCCCTCGCTCGGCTCTGAGCCTTGGGGAGGGGCGAGTGACACACGGGGGCGCGCCCAGGGCAGGGCTGCGCTCCGCGTCCACCAGCCCATTCCACGAGGCCCGGACGTCGTTGGCACCCGGACCGGTCGGAACGGGCACGCTGTCGACAGGTCATCGGACTTGCGAGCACGACAAATGCGTACTCATACACCGTTGCGGGACAGTTCCGGACTTGCACCGGATTCCCCTGCGGCGACAGCGAGCACGAGCATACATCTTGTGCTGGCTCTGGGCGGCAGCCCCATATCTTGTGTCGGCGCGTGTGTCCCCTAGGGTGGCGGCCGAACTGAACGTCGAACAGGGGGAGACGGCGTGCGAGGTCTTGGCGCGGGCTGTGCCGTGGGGTTGCTGATGCTGCTCACCGGATGTGGGGACGCCGGCGAGAAGGCGGAGACGAAGCCTGCGCGGCCCCCGGAGCCGACTGCGGCGGCCGGCGTCGACGGTGACGCCGATCCCCGCCGGCTCTTCACGGACGCCGAGTTGAAGGCGGCGCTGCTCTTGCCCACGGCCGCAGGGAAGAAGGCCACGGCTTCGGAGACCTCGACGGGTCTCTTCGACCAGGGCTACGGGGGCGGGGATTGGAGCGGCTGCCCGGCCGGTGAGAAGGAGCGCGGGGAGCTGCGGCGTATGCGGGGCGCCAGCGCCGAGCGGACGCTGCGGCCGGATCCGGGGGCCGTCTCCGAGGGTGATCCCTACGTCTTCCAGCGCCTGGTCTCGATGCCCTCCGAGCGCGCCGAGCGCCACATCGAACTCCGTCGGCAGCTCAACGAGGCGTGCCCCCGCGTCACCGTCGACACCGAGGCGGCCCCCGTCGAGGAGCACCACGTCGCCGAAAAGCTGCCGGACCTCGGCGACGACGCCCTCCTGGAGACCACGCGGACCACGGGCGGCGACGAGTACGACGGCACGCCGCATTACCAGGCCGAGGTGCGGGTCGGCGGTGTGCTCGTGATGGTGGACGCGGGCACCGACAAGGACCTGGCGATCTCCTCTGCGGCCAAGGCCGCGGCGCGGGTCCGGACGGAGCTCTACAAGGCCACGTGAGGCTGCACGTGAGCGCGGGCCGTCGGATTCCTCCGGCGGCCCGCGCTCACGTTGTGTACGGGGAAGAGTCAGTGCCCGCCCGGCGCCCCCGCCGTGGCCGGCGGCAGCTCCTCCACGACACCCGGGTCGCCCGCGTCCGCGGTGTAGTCGCCGGGAGAGGTCTCGTCGATGCCGTCAGGGGCCTTCATGGCGCGCAGGACGAAGGTCGCGACCACGGTGACCACCACGTTCAGGACGAACGCCGTGAGGCCGATGTAGCCGATCTCGCCGATGCCGGGGATCTCTTCGGACGAGCCGCCGAAGTGCTTCTGCGTCGGCGACGCGACGCCATACGCGGCGACCGTGCCGTAGATCATGCCGACCGCCCAGCCCGCGAGCAGCGCCCAGCGGTGGAACCACCGCGTGAACAGGCCGCCGACGAGCGCGGGCATGGTCTGCAGGATCCAGATGCCGCCCAGGAGCTGGAAGTTGATCGCGACCGTCTTGTCCATGGTGAGGACGAACGCGAGCGCGCCGACCTTCACGAGCAGGGAGACCAGCTTGGAGACCTTGGTCTCCTGCGCCGGTGTCGCGTCCGGCCTGATGAAGTCCTTGTAGATGTTCCTGGTGAAGAGGTTCGCCGCCGCGATCGACATGATGGCGGCCGGCACGAGCGCTCCGATGCCGATCGCCGCGAACGCGACGCCGGTGAACCAGTCGGGGAACATCGTCTCGAACAACTGCGGAATCGCCAGCTGACCGTTCTCGACCTTCACCCCGGCCGCGATCGCCATGAAGCCGAGCAGCGCGAGCAGGCCCAGCATCAGCGAATAGAGCGGCAGGATCGTGGTGTTGCGGCGGATCACGTTGCGGCTCTTGGAGGAGAGGGTCGCCGTGATCGAGTGCGGGTACATGAACAGCGCGAGCGCGGAGCCGAGGGCGAGCGTGGCGTAGGTCCACTGCCCCGCGTGGCCCGGCGCGAGGCCCGCGACGGGCTTGCCCGCCGCCTCGTTCGCCGACGAGAACTTGTCGTTCGCCGCCTGGAAGATCTCGTCGAAGCCGCCGAGCTTGATCGGGATGTAGATGATCGCGACGGCGATGACGAGGTAGATCAGGCCGTCCTTCACGAACGCGATCAGCGCGGGGGCACGCAGACCCGACGAGTACGTGTACGCGGCGAGCACCGCGAACGCGATCAGGAGCGGCAGGTCCTTGATGAACCAGTTCGTGTCCGGGCCGCCGCCGACGCCCATGACGTCGAGCACGGCCTGGATGCCGACCAGTTGGAGCGCGATGTACGGCATCGTGGCGAGGATGCCGGTGACCGCGACGGCCAGCGAGAGCCCCTTGGAGCCGAAGCGCCCGCGCACGAAGTCCGATGTGGTCACGTAGCCGTGCTTGTGCGAGACGGACCACAGGCGCGGCAGGAAGGTGAAGATCAGCGGGTAGACGAGGATCGTGTACGGCACCGCGAAGAAGCCGGCCGCGCCCGCCGCGTAGATCGCCGCCGGGACGGCCACGAACGTATAGGCGGTGTAGAGGTCGCCGCCGAGCAGGAACCACGTGACCCAGGTGCCGAACGAGCGTCCGCCCAGGCCCCATTCGTCCAGGCTCTCGGTCTCGGCCTTGCGCCAGCGCGCGGCCAGGAAGCCCATGGCCGTGACAAGAATGAAGAAGAAGATGAAGACGGCGAGGGCGATGCCGTTCACGCCGCCCGTGTCCGCTGCGAGCTCGTTCATCGGGTCGCACCCCCCTGGGCCTGCTCGGCCTTGCGGGCGCGCTGGTCACGCTGCCACAGCTTGTACGCGATCATGGTCAGAACAGTGGATATGAGCACCCACAGCATCTGGTACCAGTAGAAGAACGGGATGCCGATGAAGGTCGGTTCGACCTTCGCGTAGGAGCCCACCCAGAGCATCGCCACGAACGGCGCGACGAGACAGAGGGCAACGACCACGCGGACCGGCGTGATCACCGGTCTGCTCACTTCAGGCGCATCTGACACTTGGCGGCTCCGCTCCCTCGCTTATCCCACCTTTAATGTGCGGGAAATCTAAGCGAGAGTATTGATCTATGGAACCCCCGTCCGGATACCGGACGGATATCGGGCGGGCCGATGCGCCTGTCGCGTAAGGGGCCGGAGGGGTCGACGCGCGGTCAGCAGCAGCGGAATCCCTGCCTGGGGTCCGACTCCTGCCGGTCCGTCCGCATCCGCTCGAACTCCCTCCGGGAGGGGACGGATGCCTCGGGATGCGCCTTCCGTGCGTGCGCGACATATCGGTCGTACGCGGACTCGTCGGTCAACTCCCGTGCGTACCAGCGCACCCAGCGCATCCCGCGCAGCACCCACGTCATGACGGGGTCCTCGCGTCCTCGGCCTCCCTCGCCGCCGCGAGCTCCGCCTTCTCCTCCTGGGTCGGGATGAGTCCGGCGGGCTCGACGATCTTCGACTCCACGTACGCGGCCTCGCTCAGCTTCGACGACTGCGGGTTGCGGATGTGCTTCACGCAGATCCGGGCCGCGTCCGCGATCACGACGACGATGAGCAGGGCGAGCGCGGCCGAAAGGACGCCGTCCACCGTGGAGTTGGTGACGACGGTGTGCATGTCGTCCATGGACTTGGCGGGCGGTAGGACCTTTCCGTCCTCGATCGCGTCCTGGTAGATCGAGCGCTGCTTGAAGAAGCCCACGCGCGGGTCGCTGGAGAAGACCTTCTGCCAGCTCGCGGTCAGGGTCACCGTCGCGTCCCAGGCGAGCGGAATGCCGGTGATCCAGGCCCACTTGAGGCGACCCGACTTCACCAGGAGCGTCGTGCAGACGGCGAGCGCGACCGCCGCGAGGAGCTGGTTGGAGATGCCGAAGATCGGGAAGAGCTGGTTGATCCCGCCGAGCGGCT
This sequence comes from Streptomyces sp. A18, assembly GCF_059026065.1. NCBI lineage: Bacteria > Bacillati > Actinomycetota > Actinomycetes > Kitasatosporales > Streptomycetaceae > Streptomyces > Streptomyces sp. A18. The sequence goes on from NZ_JBWLKL010000027.1 coordinate 29,778, forward strand.
CGTGCACGCCCACCCACAGGAAGTAGCCCCACAGGCCGGTGACGACCGCGCTGGTGATGATGAGTCCGGGCTTCCAACTGACCCTCTTGAAGGGCTTGTAGACGTTCCCGAGCATGTCCTGCAGCATGAAGCGGCCCACGCGCGTGCCCGCGTCGAGCGCGGTCAGGATGAACAACGCCTCAAACATGATCGCGAAGTGGTACCAGAAGGCCTTCATCGAGCCACCGGTGACCTTCGAGAAGATCTCGGAGACACCGACCGCGAGCGTGGGAGCGCCGCCGGTGCGCGAGAGCAGCGAGGACTCCTCGACGTTCTTGGCGGCCTGCGCGAGATCCTCGGGCGAGATGGAGTACCCGAAGCCGGCGACCGCCTGGGACGCGGCCTGGACGTTGTCCCCGATGACGCCCGCGGGCGCGTTCATCGCGAAGTAGAGCCCGGGGTCGATGATGCTCGCCGCGATGAGCGCCATGACCGCGACGGACGACTCCATCAGCATGGAGCCGTAGCCGATCATCCTGACCTGCGTCTCCTTCTGGATCATCTTCGGCGTCGTGCCCGAGGAGATCAGCGCGTGGAAGCCGGACAGGGCCCCGCAGGCGATGGTGATGAAGACGAACGGGAAGAGGGACCCCGCGAAGACCGGCCCGTCGCCGCGCGAGGCGAAGTCGGTCACAGGGTCCATCTTCAGCGTCGGAAGCGTGACGACGACGCCGATCGCGAGCAGCAGGATCGTGCCGATCTTCATGAACGTGGAGAGGTAGTCGCGCGGCGCGAGCAGCATCCACACCGGCAGGATCGAGGCGATGAATCCGTACGCCACCAGCCAGATGACCAGCGTCGACGGCGCGAGCGTGAACGTCTCCGCGAGGGACGACTCGGCGACCCAGCGCCCGGCGACGAGCGCGATGAGCAGCAGCGTGATCCCGATGAGGGAGACCTCGCTGACCCGGCCCGGACGCAGGATCCGCAGGTAGAACCCCATGAACAGGGCGATCGGAATGGTCATCGCGATGGAGAAGGTGCCCCACGGCGAGTCCGCGAGCGCGTTGACGACGACGAGCGCGAGCACCCCGAGCAGGACGATCATGATGGCGAACGCGGCGAGCAGCGCGGCGGCCCCGCCGAACGGACCGATCTCCTCGCGCGCCATCTGCCCGAGCGACTTGCCGTCACGCCGCGTGGAGAAGAAGAGGACGACCATGTCCTGCACGGCGCCCGCGAAGATCACGCCGACGATGATCCAGATCGTGCCCGGCAAGTAGCCCATCTGCGCGGCCAGTACGGGCCCCACCAGCGGTCCCGCGCCCGCGATGGCCGCGAAGTGGTGGCCGAGCAGGACGCGGCGGTCGGTCGGGTGATAGTCGATGCCGTTGTCCAGGCGCTCCGCCGGGGTGGCACGCTTCTTGTCGACCTTCAGAACGCGGTTGACGATGAACTTGGAGTAGAAGCGATAGGCGATGGCGTACGAGCCGAGTGCCGCGGCCACCATCCAGGCCGCCGACACCTCCTCGTCGCGTGAGAGCGCCATGACGGTCCAGCCCGCTGCGCCCACCAGCGCGACGAGGGTCCAGATGACGATGGTTCGGGGATCGGCTGTTCTGGGACTCGCTGTGCGCACCGGGTCGTCCTCCCGTTCATCATGCGATGACGGGAGGAACGTAGAGCAGCGGGGTGATCTGCGCCAGACCCCCGGGAGAGGATCAGTCCGCCGGACGGCGGGTCACTCCGTGGGGCGCTTGAGGCGGGCCACGAATTTGTAGCGGTCGCCCCGGTAGACCGAACGGACCCACTCCACCGGCTGACCGCCGCCGTCCAGGGAGTGCCGCGACAGGAGCAGCATCGGCAGCCCCACGTCCGTGCCGAGCAGGCCGGCCTCGCGCGGCGTCGCGAGCGAGGTCTCGATGGTCTCCTCGGCCTCCGCGAGATGGACGTCGTACACCTCGGCGAGTGCTGTGTAGAGCGAGGTGTACTTGACCAGGGAGCGGCGCAGGGCGGGGAAGCGCTTGGCCGAGAGGTGCGTGGTCTCGATGGCCATCGCCTCGCCGTTGGCCAGGCGCAGCCGCTCGATCCTCAGGACCCGGCCGCCCGTACTGATGTCGAGCAGTTCGGCGAGGGTGTCATCGGCGGTGATGTACCCGATGTCCAGGAGCTGCGAGGTGGGTTCGAGGCCCTGGGCCCTCATGTCCTCGGTGTACGACGTGAGTTGGAGCGCCTGGGAGACCTTCGGCTTGGCCACGAAGGTGCCCTTGCCCTGGATCCGCTCAAGGCGGCCCTCGACGACCAGCTCCTGCAGGGCCTGGCGCACCGTCGTGCGCGAGGTGTCGAACTCGGCGGCGAGCGTGCGCTCGGGCGGGACCGGGGTGCCGGGCGGGAGCGTCTCGGTCATGTCGAGCAAGTGCCGCTTCAGGCGGTAGTACTTGGGCACGCGCGCGGTGCGGCCGACGCCCGTGGCCGCCCCGGTGTCCGTGGCCGAGGACGCGCCCGCGTCGGTTCCCGTACTGCCCGCCTCTGTGCCCATGCTCTGCCTTCCCGGCTCCTGTGCTGCTGCCGTCACCGGCTCCTCCGTCTGTCGCGGCTCACATCGTGGCACGTACCGGGCTGAGGGGGCCGTGCCCGCTCAGGTGTCGGTCCGATAACGGACCTGACAGCCCTTCTTATACACCCTTGACACCCCTAAAGGTCTAGGCCAAGCTCCCCGTACTGGTCTACACCATTAAAGACCAGGTTCCAGTCCCACGGGCAGATCTCGGTCCATTTGGTCGCTGCGGGTGGGGGGTTGACTGGCATCCCTTGAGGAGGGTGACGTGAAGCGCAAGCTCATAGCGGCCATCGGTGTCGCGGGCATGTTGGTCTCGATCGCGGCCTGTGGCGGCGACGACGGAGACAAGAAGTCCGGCGGCGGTGACGGCTTCAAGGGTGAGACGCTGACGCTCTGGGCGATGGATGGTTCGACGCCCGACGGGTGGACTAAGGACGTCAAGGCCGCCTTCGAGAAGAAGACCGGCGCCAAGCTGAACATCGAAGTCCAGCAGTGGAACGGCATCCAGCAGAAGCTGACCACCGCCCTCTCCGAGGAGAACCCGCCGGACGTCTTCGAGATCGGCAACACCCAGACCGCCGCGTACGCCAAGACCGGCGGCCTCGCCGACCTGAGCGACCTCAAGAAGACGGTCGGCGCCGACTGGACCGAGTCGATCAACAAGTCCTCGGTCGTGGACGGCAAGCAGTACGCCGCCCCGTGGTTCGTGCTCAACCGCGTCGTGGTCTACAACAAGAAGATCTGGGCCGACGCCGGCATCAAGGACACCCCCAAGACCCGCGACGAGTTCCTCAAGGACCTCAAGGCGATCGAGTCCAAGACGGACGCCGAGCCGATCTACCTGCCCGGCCAGAACTGGTACCACTTCGTCGGCCTGACCATCGGCGAGGGCGCCGAGCTGGTCAAGAAGGACGGCGACAAGTACGTCTCCAACCTCGCCGACCCCAAGGTCGCCAAGGCCATGAAGACGTACAAGGAGTTCGCGGACCTCTCCAAGGCCCCCAAGAACAAGGACGAGGCCACCCCGCAGCAGGCCGAGGTCTTCGCCAAGGGCAAGACCGGCGCCTTCATCGGCATGAGCTGGGAAGCGCCCACCGCCATCAAGGCGAACCCGAAGATCGAGAAGGACATCGGTTTCTTCACGATCCCCGGCGCCACCGCCGACAAGCCCGAGGGCGTCTTCCTCGGCGGCTCGAACCTCGCCGTCGCCGCGACCAGCGAGAAGCAGGAGCTCGCCAAGGAGTTCCTGAAGATCGCGCTGTCCGACAAGCACGAGGGAGCGCTCGCCAAGGAAGGCGGCGTCATCCCGAACAAGAAGGCCCTGGAGGCCCAGCTCGAGGGCAACCCGGCCGCCGAGGCCGCGGCGCCCGCCACCGCCGGCGGCGGCACGACCCCGCTGATCCCGGAGTGGGCTCCGGTGGAGAACACGCCGAACCCGATCAAGAACTACATGACCGCGGTGCTGAACGGTAAGTCCAACGACGAGGCCGCCAAGCAGGTCGAGGGCGAGCTCAACAAGCGCCTGTCGCAGAAGCAGTAAGGACGCGCTCCTGCCGGGGTCTTCGGGCCCGGGGTCGCCATCGACCCCGGGCCCGGTGCCCCGGCGCAGCGCTGCGTTCCGCGATGCCCACGAAAGAGATGGCGAGCATGACCGTGCAGACCGAACGGCCGCCCTCCGGCCCGACGGACGTCGTGAAAACGGACGGACGGCCGGCTGAGCCCGGCAAGCCCCGCGAGCGGGCCCGGTCGCTCGCGCCCTACCTGCTACTGCTTCCCGCGGTCGCGGCCACCCTGGTCTTCCTCGGCTGGCCGCTGGTCAACAACGGGATCCTGTCGTTCCAGAACCTCAACATGCGGCAGTTCATCCTGCACCTCACCGAGTGGAACGGGATCTCCAACTTCAAGGAGGTCCTCACCGGCGAGGACTTCTGGCGCGTCACCGGCCGGTCGATCGCGTTCACCGCGATCAACGTCGCACTGATCATGCTGCTCGGCACCTTGGTGGGCCTGCTGCTCGCACGGCTCGGCAGGCGCATGCGGGTGCTGCTCCTGGTCGGACTCGTGCTCGCCTGGGCGATGCCGATCATCGCGTCGACGACCGTCTACCAGTGGCTGTTCGCGACGCGCTTCGGCGTCGTCAACTGGGTCCTGGACAAGGCCGGTTGGCACTCGATGGCCGACTACGACTGGATGGGCAGCCAGTACTCCACCTTCTTCGTGGTCATCGTCCTGATCGTCTGGCAGTCGATCCCGTTCGTGGCGATCAACCTGTACGCCGCCACGACGACGATCCCCAAGGAGCTCTACGAAGCCGCGTCACTGGACGGCGCCGGCGCGTGGAAGCGGTTCACGAACGTCACGATGCCGTACCTGAAGCCCTTCCTCTTCGCCACGACGTTCCTGGAGATCATCTGGGTCTTCAAGGCGTTCGCACAGGTCTTCGCGCTCAACGAGGGCGGCCCCGACCGGCTCACCGAGATCCTGCCCGTCTACGCCTATATCGAGGGCATGGGCAACCAGCACTTCGGCATGGGCGCGGCGATCGCGCTGCTCACCATCGTCATCCTGCTGGTCCTGACCTCGTTCTACCTGCGGATCGTGCTCAAGCAAGGGGAGGACGAGCTGTGACGCGCAACGCTTCGTCTCGGCGGCTCCGCCGCATCTGGCCCAACGCGGTCGCCGTCGTACTCTTCGTCGGCTTCGTCTTCCCGGTCTACTGGATGTTCGCCACGGCCTTCAAGCCGACCGGCGACATCATCAGCGAGGACCCGGTGTGGTTCCCGACCGACGCGACGTTCGAGCACTTCAAGACGGCCGTGAAGGCCGACCACTTCTGGACGATGGTCGGCAACTCCCTCACCGTCACGGTGCTCGCCGTGCTCTTCTCGCTGATCATCGGCCTCGCGTCGGCGTTCGCGCTCGCCCGGATGCGGTTCAAGGGCCGCAAGGGCTTCGTCATCGGCTTCATGCTGGCCCAGATGGCGCCCTGGGAAGTCATGGTCATCGCGATCTACATCATCGTGCGCGACGCCGACATGCTGAACAGCCTGGTTCCGCTCACCCTCTTCTACATGGTGATGATCCTGCCCTTCACGCTCCTGACGCTGCGCGGCTTCGTCGCCGCGGTGCCGCGCGAGCTCGAGGAGTCGGCGATGGTCGACGGCTGTTCACGGATGCAGGCGTTCCGCCGGGTGATCCTGCCGCTGCTCGCGCCCGGCCTGATGTCCACCTCGCTCTTCGGCTTCATCACCGCGTGGAACGAATTCCCGCTCGTCCTTGTCCTCAACAAAGAGGCGGAAGCCAAGACCCTGCCGGTGTGGCTCTCCGGTTTCCAGACAGCATTCGGCGACGACTGGGGTGCCACCATGGCCGCTGCCTCGCTCTTCGCCATCCCGATCCTGATCCTCTTCGTCTTCCTGCAGCGCAGGGCCGTGAGCGGTCTGACCGACGGCGCCGTGAAGGGATAACACGCCTTATGACGACACTCACCCGCCCCACCGACACCCTGACCCGCGACGCCCTGACCGTCCTGCAGCCCGGCTTCGTCGGGACCAGCGCGCCCGACTGGCTGCTCCGCAGGATCGGTGAAGGCCTCGCCTCGGTCGGCCTGTTCGGCCGCAACATCGCCTCGCCCGAACAACTGGCCGCGCTGACGGCCCAGTTGCGCTCCGAGCGCGACGACGTCCTGGTCGCCATAGACGAGGAGGGCGGTGACGTGACCCGCCTGGAGGTCCGCTCCGGCTCCTCCTTCCCCGGCAACCACGCGCTCGGCGCGGTCGACGACACGGGGCTCACCCGTGACGTGGCCGCCGAGCTCGGCCGCCGGCTCGCCGCGTGCGGGGTCAACCTCAACTGGGCGCCGTCCGCCGACGTCAACTCCAACCCGGACAATCCCGTCATCGGCGTACGGTCCTTCGGCGCGGACCCGCTCCTGGTGGCCCGGCACACCGCCGCGTACGTCGAGGGGCTGCAGTCGGCGGGCGTCGCCGCCTGCACCAAGCACTTCCCGGGGCACGGCGACACCGCGGTCGACTCGCACCATGACGTGCCGCGCATCGGGGTGGCCCCCGAGGTGGTGCGGGCGCGTGACCTCGCGCCGTTCCGGGCCGCGATCGCCGCGGGCTCGCGAGCGGTGATGAGCGCGCACATCCTGGTCCCGTCTCTGGACGCGGAGTACCCGGCAACGCTCTCGCGCCGCATCCTGACAGGCGTCCTGCGCGAGGAACTCGGTTACGACGGCCTGATCGTCACGGACGGCATGGAGATGCAGGCCATCTCCGCGACGTACGGCATCGAGCGCGGCAGCGTCCTTGCCATCGCAGCGGGCGCCGACGCGATCTGCGTGGGCGGCGGCCTCGCGGACGACGAGACGGTCCTGCGCCTGCGCGACGCGCTGGTCGGCGCCGTCCGCACGGGCGAACTCTCCGAGGAACGCCTCGCCGACGCGGCAGCCCGCGTCCGTGCGCTGGCCCACTGGACCTCGTTGCCGGGCGCGCCCGACCGTTCGGGGGGCGCGCCCGGCAACGAGATTGGCCTGGTAGCGGCCCGCCGCGCCCTGACGGTCACCCGCGGCGAGTCCTACGCGGCCCCGCTCACCGAAGCCCCGTACGTCGCCGCCTTCACCCCGATGGCCAACATCGCGGTGGGTGACGAGACCCCGTGGGGCGTGGCCGCCGAGCTCGAACGCCTGCTCCCCGGCACGGAGACGGGCAGCTTCACCGGCGCGGACGCGGGTGCGCTCGCGCTGGCCGAGGCGGGGGAGCGGCGGATCGTGGCCGTCGTCCGCGACGCCCACCGCCACGCGTGGATGGCGGAGGCCCTGAACACGCTCCTGACGGCCCGCCCCGACACGATCGTGGTCGAAATGGGCGTCCCCCAGTCATCCCCGACGGGCTCCCTCCACATCGCCACACACGGCGCGGCAAGGGTCTGCGGCCTGGCGGCGGCTGAGGTGATCACCGGGGGTTAGGAGCGCCCCGAAGGGGCGCGGGGCTTACATATGCGGCTCCGCCGCGTGGGCGCGATCAGCCCCCACGCACCCGCAGGTGGGGCACAAGCAAAAAGGTGCCGGGGCCGCCCCCAGTAGGGGGCGCCCCGGCACCTTCGCACAAGGCCCAGGGGCCCGACTAAAGCCCCTGCCAGGCAGGCTTCGCCGCAAACGTGGCCCGGAAATACTCCCCAAGCTTCAGCTTGGACGCGGCAGCCTCGTCCACGACGACCGTCGCATGCCGATGCAACTGCAGGGCCGACGCCGGAACAACCGCGGCCACGGGCCCCTCCACCGTCGCGGCCACCGCATCCGCCTTGCCCTCACCCGTGGCAAGCAGCACCAGATGCCGGGCCTCCAGGATCGTCCCGATCCCCTGAGTGATCACGTGGTGCGGCACCTGCTCGATGTCCCCGTCGAAGAAGCGCGCGTTGTCCACCCGCGTCTGCTCCGTCAGCGTCTTGATCCGCGTACGCGAGGCGAGCGAGGAGCACGGTTCGTTGAACCCGATGTGCCCGTCCGTGCCGATGCCGAGCAGTTGGAGGTCCACGCCGCCGGCCTCCGCGAGCTCCCGGTCATACGCCTCGCAGGCCGCCTGTACGTCCTGCGCGCTGCCGTCGGGACCCATGAAGGACTTCTCGCTGAGCCCCAGTGGCTCGACGACCTCGCGCAGCACCACGGAGCGGTAGGACTCGGGATGCCCGGCGGGCAGCCCCACGTACTCGTCGAGCTGGCAGATCCGCGCCCGCGACGCGTCGACGGCACCGGAGCCGACCTTGCCGGCCAGGGCTTCGTAGATGGGCAGCGGGGTGGATCCGGTGGCGACACCGAGCAGGGCGTCAGGCTTACGGCGCACCAAGGCGGCCATGGCCTCCGCGATGAGCTCGCCGCCTGCCTTGGCGTCCGGGACGATGACAACTTCCACGCTGGGCCTGCCGATCTGGAGAGGGGACTCACGGGTCTGAGGAGAGGACCCATGGGCAATGTGGTATAGACCAATCTAGCAGAGCTGGCCCGCCTGAGCCCAGGCTCCCGGGCATCGGTTCCCGGCCCTCGGTCCGGGTCTTCAGGTCCGGTCCGCACCCGTGTTCCATGCTCGACTCTCCGGCCCGCCCCCGCCCGTCGAGCGGGCAACGCCCCGCTCGCGCCTACGCCAGCGAGCCTCCCGTCACGTCTATCCACTGGCCGGTGACCCAGCGCCCGTCGTCCGAAGCGAGGAACGCGACGGCGTCGGCTATGTCCGCCGGGGTGCCGACCCGGCCGAGCGCCGACATCGCCGCCGCGCCCGCCCAGGCGTCCTTGTTCTTCTCGCCGCGCAGCCAGGCGGCGTTGATGTCCGTGTCCACGATCCCCGGGGCCACCGAGTTGACCGTGATCCCGCGGGCGCCGAGGACCTTGGAGAGGTTCCGCGTGAACACGTCCAGAGCGCCCTTGGTCATGGCGTACGTCATGATCTCCGGCATGACCGCGGCTTGTGAGAGGCCTGATGAGATGTTGATGATCCGCCCTCCGTCGCGCAGCCGCCGCTCGCCGAGCTGGGTGATGAAGAACGGCGCCTTGGCGTTGACCGCGAACAGCCGGTCGTACTCCGCTTCGTCGGCCTCCGTGAACGGTCGCGAGGTGCCGATCCCCGCGTTGTTCACCAGGATGTCCAGGCCGTCGGCCTGTCGGTCGAACTCGGCCCACAGGGCCTCGGCGTCCCCCGGGACGCCCAGCTCCGCTCCGAAGGCGAAGGCGGAGCCGCCCGCGGCCTCGATCGCCGTGACCGTCTCCTTCGCCGCCGTGTCATTGCTGCCGTAATGCACGGCGACCCGTGCGCCGTCCCGCCCCAGACGCTCGGCGATGCCCCGCCCGATGCCTCGGCTGCCGCCTGTGACCAGCGCCGTCTTCCCCGCAAGCTTTCCCGCAAGCGCGCCCATGAGAGTCGCCCCCTATTTCTCTAGTGGTCGTTACAGAAAGAACCGTAGCGGACTCCGAGCCGTTTTTCTAGCGCCCGCTATACAATTCACTCCATGGCGACGAAACAGCGCGGACGCCCCCGCTCCTTCGACCGCGAGACCGCGCTGGAGAAGGCCCTGAGCACCTTCTGGGAGCAGGGGTACGAGGCGACGTCGGTCACGGACCTCACCCGTGCCATGGGCATCGGCGCCCCCAGCATGTACGCGGCCTTCGGTGACAAGCAGTCACTGTTCGAGGAGGTCGTGGTGTTGTACGGCCAGACGCACGGCTCCTTCGGCGAGCGCGCCTTCGCCGAGGAGCCGACCGTCCGCGGCGGCGTCGCGCGGATGCTGCACGAGGCCGCGGACAAGTACACGGAAGCCGGGCACCCGCACGGCTGCCTCGTCATCTGCGCCGCGACGAACTGCGCGACGCCGGAGGTCGAAGCCGCCCTGCGCGACCGGCGCAACGCCAACATCAGCTCCATCGAGACCCGCATCAGGGCCGCCGTCGCCACGGGCGAGCTCCCCCCGCGGACGGACGCCCCCGCCCTGGCCCGCTACACCGGAGCCGTGCTCCAGGGCATGTCCCAGCAGTCCCGGGACGGCGCGACCCGGCAGGAGCTGGAAGCGGTCGCCGAGCTGGCGATGCGGGTCTGGCCGGACGCATGAATCCGCCGGGCGACATGTGAGAGAAAGAGACAACAACAAACATCTGTCCACGCGTAGACACAGGTGAATGGTCTAGTCCACAATGCGTTGGTAAAGCATCCGCTCTTCCCGCACAGGAGAGCGGACCGAGGAACCGGCACTCTCTGCCCTGACCGTGTCGGCTCCTCCGACCGGCCGTCCGGTACCGCACATTCCGGTGGTCGGTGTTCCTGAAGGGCTGCGGTGCCGTGGGTGGGTTGAGGGTCCCGCCCTGGCGCCGCGGCTCGTCGGGAATCTCCCGGAGCGGGCCCACCGGACGTGCCAGGTACGCTCGCACACGTGCCCTCCATGAACGACCTCGTACGCCAGCACACCGCTCTCGGTGACTCCGATCTCGAGTGGCTGCATCTGCTGGTATCGGAGTGGCAACTGCTCTCCGACCTCTCCTTCGCCGACCTGGTGCTGTGGGTCCCCACCCGCGACGGCACCCGCTACGTCTCCGTGGCGCAGATGCGGCCCAACACCGGCCCCACCTCCTACCAGGACGACATGGTCGGCCACCTCGTCCCGCGCGGACGCCGCCCACTGCTCGACGCCGCCCTGGACGAGGGCCGCATCGTGCGCGAGGGCGACCCCGAGTGGCGCGAAGAGGTCCCGGTGCGGGTCGAGTCCATCCCCGTACGCAGGGAAGGACGCGTCCTGGGGGTCATCGCGCGCAACACGAACCTGCTCACGGTGCGTACGCCCTCGCGCCTGGAGCTGACCTACCTTCAGTCGGCGTCCGACCTGGCCCAGATGATCGCCGCCGGGTCCTTCCCGTTCCCCGGCCAGCAGGTCGACATGGACGCGTCCCCGCGCGTGGGCGACGGTCTGCTCCGGCTCGACGCGGACGGCATCGTCCAGTACGCGTCGCCGAACGCGCTCTCCGCCTACCACCGCCTCGGCCTCGCCGCCGACCTCGTCGGTCACCACCTCGGCACCGCGACCGCCGAACTCGCCCCGTCCCGCGGCCCGGTGGACGAGGCGCTTGCCAAGGTCGCCAGCGGCTGGGCGCCCCGCGAGTTCGAGATCGAGGGCGGCGACGGCGTGATCCAGCTCCGCGCGATCCCGCTCAAGCCCAAGGGCCCACGCATCGGCTCGCTCGTCCTGCTCCGCGACGTCACCGAACTGCGCCGCCGTGAACGGGAGTTGATCACCAAGGACGCGACCATCCGGGAGATCCACCACCGGGTGAAGAACAACCTCCAGACGGTCGCCGCACTCCTTCGCCTGCAGGCGCGCCGCATCGACTCCGCCACCGGCCGCGAAGCCCTCGAAGAGGCCGTACGCCGCGTGGGCTCGATCGCCATCGTGCACGAGACGCTGTCCCAGAACCTGGACGAGCGCGTGGAGTTCGACGAGATCGCCGACCGCGTCCTCGCGATGGTGGCGGAGATCTCACCCGGCAAGGTCACCGGCCGGCGCACCGGACGCTTCGGCATCCTGGACGCCGAGGTCGCGACCCCGCTGTCCATGGTCCTCACGGAAGTTCTGCAGAACGCCTTGGAGCACGGCTTCCAGGAAGGCGACACGGGATCGGTCGAGGTCTCCGCCGTACGCGGCGGCACCAGCAAGGACACCCGTCTCCTGATCACCGTCCAGGACGACGGCATCGGCCTGCCCGACGGCTTCGATCCGCACCGCTCGGGCAATCTCGGCCTGCAGATCGTCCGCACGCTGGTCGAGGGCGAGATGGGCGGCACGTTCGACATGGTGCGGGCCCCGGAGCGCGGCACGCAGGTCGTCCTCGACATTCCAGTGCGCGGCGACAAGTAGCGCGCGCCGGTACGCCATACGGCACTTGGCATGCGGCACGGCATACGGAAAGCAGTGAGCCCCGGACCGAAGTGGTCCGGGGCTCACTGCTCACGTTGCGTTGCGCATCGGGGGTACTGCGCGGCTGCGGCTCGGGGGCGGGAGATGCGTACTCGCTGTACGCGCCGCCGGGCTCAGGCTCGTAGGGGGCGTGAGCGTCAGGCGCTGGCCTGGCGTGCACGGTTGCGAGCGGCGCGGCGCTTCATTGCGCGGCGCTCGTCCTCGCTGAGGCCACCCCAGACGCCGGAGTCCTGGCCGGACTCGAGCGCCCACTGCAGGCACTGCTCCATGACGGGGCAGCGGCGGCAGACGGCCTTGGCTTCCTCGATCTGCAGCAGCGCAGGACCGGTGTTGCCGATGGGGAAGAAGAGCTCGGGGTCTTCCTCGCGGCAAACGGCGTTGTGACGCCAGTCCATGGCTGCTACCTCTCCTTGGTATTACATGCAGGTTGCTTGTGAATGTGAACGCTTTCACGAATCCCCCGACAGCGGAAGGGACTTTCGTCACATACGCGACGATGTCCTATGCGTTGAGGAGGGGGTTCTGGCTCTCTGTGGGGCCGATGTTGCGGGCCGTCCCGATCGCCATGTAGAGATTCGCAAACCTCGGCGGCGGATACAACCCCTTCTGGCAAGTTTTTTTTGATTCCTCAGTGTCGGCTGGGTCACAGCCGTACTTCCATGGGGTGGACCCTGGCCTAAACGTTCGAGTGAAAGGACTTTGGGCCCTTCCACTCACACAATCACACGCAGTGCACGGCGTACGCCTGTGAACGTCACGCTCGTGCGCAGCCCCAGGTGGTCACCGTCCATCTGAAGGGGGAGCGGCACCTTTGAATGCAAGGTGAAGTCGGTGAGGTCATGGAGCGTAACCGCGTGCTTGCCGTGTGGTCCGCGATCGGGCGTCGAGGTCAGGAGCTGCGTCCCGTACCGGGCCACCGCGGAGGTGGAGAGCTTCTTCAGACCGAGCACGTCGAGGCCGGTGTCGAAGGAGGCCTGCGGGGACGCGTACATCGGGCGATTGCCCAGGTAGGTGTAGGGAGAGGTGTTGCAGACTATGGAGAGCACGAGGTCGGTCACCGGGTCCTCGCCGGCCCGTTCCAGCGTGATCATTCCGTTTCTGCGGTGCGGCTCGTCGAGGAACTGACGGAACACCTGGCGCAAATACAGCGCATGGGTGGACCGCTTCCCGCGCTCCCTCTGTTGTTCGACCCGTCCCACCACTCCGGCGTCGAAACCGAACCCGGCCGCGAAGGTGAACCAGCGAGCGGGGACCGCTTCGTCCTCCGTGCCGGGGGTGCCCGACACCTGGCCCAGGCTCACTGTCCGTTCGCTTCCCTCACGCAGGGCGTCGAGAAGGGCGCCGGTCGCCTCCACGGCGTCGTTCGGCAGACCGAGTGCGCGCGCGAAGACATTGGTGGAGCCGCCGGGGACGACGGCGAGGCGGGGCAGGCGGTCCGGGGCGGGCCCGTTGTGCAGCAGGCCGTTGACGACCTCGTTGACCGTGCCGTCCCCGCCGAGGGCGACGACCAGCTCGATGTCCTTGCTCTCCGCGGCCTGTCTGCCGAGGTCCCGGGCATGGCCGCGGTACTCCGTGGTGACCGCCTCGAGCTTCATCTCGCTCGCCAGCGCATGGATCAGTACGTCACGCGTGCGCGCGCTGGTGGTGGTTGCCGCTGGGTTGACCACAAGGAGTGCACGCATGCGAAGCAGCGTACCTAGCCGTCTTTACCCGGCCTAGACCGAGGGTGCGGACCGGGAGCCGGAGCGCGGACACGCACAGCTACCCTGCAAGGGTGAGTACTGAGCGGAACCCCACCCCCGAAGCCCCGGAATCAGGCCCGCGTCCCGGACGCCTGACGGCCGCCGCGGCCCTCGCCGCGCTGGAGGGCGTCGCACTCATCGCCGCCGGTGTCTACATGCTCGTGATGGGCCTCGCGGGTGACCCGGACAACCCGGAACAGGCCACGACGGGCGGCGTCACGCTGATCGTCCTCGCGCTCCTGCCCCTGCTCGCCGCCCGCGGTCTCCTGCGGCGCCGCAGCTGGAGCCGGGGGCCCGCCATCATCACGCAGATCATGGCGCTTCCGGTGGCCTGGCAGCTGCTGCAGGCCGACAGCATGGCGATCCCGGCGGGCATCGCGCTCGCGGCCGTCGCGGTCGCCGCGCTCGTCCTGCTGGTCAATCCCGCCACGACCGAGGCCCTCGGCATCAAGGGCCCGGGGAACGTACAGGACGACGTGAAGTAGACGCCGTCCCGCACGAGACGTCCTGAAGGAGCAGACCCGGAGGGGCGGTCTGCTCCTTCGTCACTCCTCGACGAGGAGCTTCTCGCGCAGCTGCGCGAGTGTGCGGGCGAGGAGCCGGGAGACGTGCATCTGGGAGATGCCGACTTCCTGTGCGATCTGCGACTGCGTCATGTTGCCGAAGAACCGCAGCAGCAGGATGCGCTTCTCGCGCGGTGGAAGGTCTTCCAGGAGCGGCTTGAGGGACTCCCTGTACTCGACGCCCTCCAGGGCCTCGTCCTCCGCGCCCAGGGTGTCCGCGACCGCCGGGGACTCGTCGTCCGTGTCCGGGACGTCCAGGGACAGCGTCGAGTACGCGTTGGCCGACTCAAGGCCCTCCAGGACCTCCTCTTCGGAGATGGCCAGTTTCTGGGCCAGCTCGTGCACCGTGGGGGAGCGGCCGTGCTGCTGGGACAGCTCGGCGGTCGCCGTGGTCAGGGAGAGCCTGAGCTCCTGGAGACGCCGCGGGACCCGGACCGCCCAGCCCTTGTCGCGGAAGTGGCGCTTGATCTCGCCGACGACCGTGGGCGTCGCGTACGTGGAGAACTCCACGCCGCGCTCCGGGTCGAAACGGTCCACGGACTTGATCAGGCCGATGGTGGCGACCTGCGTCAGGTCGTCAAGGGGCTCGCCGCGGTTGCGGAACCGGCGGGCCAGGTGCTCGACGAGCGGCAGGTGCATACGGACCAGCTTGTTGCGCAGCTCCGCGTACTCCGGGCTGCCGTCCTTCAGCTCGCGCAGCTCGATGAACATCGCGCGTGCACCGCTGCGGTCCTGCGGATTATGCCGGGTGTGCTGCTGCTCACCGTGTTCGCTCATGTATCCCGCCCGTTGCGCGCCGCCCCGCGGGGAGGGCTTTGCGCGCTCCTCCTGGGCGGTCGGCTCTGCCTGCTCCGACGCGTCAGCCACAGTCGATGGACCCGGCTGCTCCGAGTCCTCCGGATGCGGCCTGGCCTGCTGCTCGGGGATGCCCGTGAACGCCGGCTCCATCGGAGCCTCACGCCCCAGCGGCGGCTTTATCGGCGTACCTCCCCGACCGCCGGGCAGACCTTGTGTGTCGCGCTCTTCGTCCCGCACCGGCCCCTCCCCGTCCCTCACGCCGGCCCGGGTCCCGCGCCGCGCTTCTTGTAGAGGCTGATCGAGACGGTGTTGTCCTCGGCCACGGAGGAGTCGACCTGACCCGCGAGGGCGGACAGCACAGTCCAGGCGAAGGTGTCCCGTTCCGGGGCCCGGCCGTCGGTGGTCGGCGCCGAGACGGTCACCTCCAGGGAGTCGTCGACGAGCTGGAAGACGCAGCTGAGCACCGAACCGGGCACGGCCTGCTGGAGCAGGATCGCGCAGGCCTCGTCGACCGCGATGCGGAGGTCCTCGATCTCGTCGAGAGTGAAGTCCAAACGCGCCGCGAGGCCGGCCGTGGCCGTACGCAGCACCGACAGGTAGGCACCCGCAGCCGGAAGGCGGACCTCGACGAAGTCCTGATTCCCGGGCTCGCCTGCGATCTGGGACACCCTCACCTCCAAGGTGGTACAAGCACTTTCGGGGCTCCAGGTCCGCCGTCCAGCGGCGGTCCGGACTGCGTCACACGGGTAACGCACCACGTAGTTCTGCGGTGACGCTACCGCGCTCCCCAGTTCCGTGTCCCGGGGACCCCGCTCCATTGCTGTCACTCATAGTAAGCCTAAGGGTACGGAGAGTGGCTAGGGGTCTCGCGGTCCCAATTGGAGAGTACGGGCGTCGGGTTGACGTACCCAGGCCTCAGACGATCGAACCGTCCACGAAGCACCAACGCCAGCTCTCACCCGGTTCGAAGGTCCTCATCACCGCGTGCCCGGTGTCCTCGAAGTGGGCCGTCGCGTGCCGGAAGGGCGAGGAGTCGCAGCAGCCCACATGACCGCAGTCCAGGCAGAACCGCAGTTGCACCGGGTGACTGCCGACCGCGAGGCACTCGGGGCAGGTCTCGCTCAGCGGCGCGGGCTCGGGGTGCGGCAGCGCTGCGACGTGCGGGCACTCGTTCATGATTGCCAGGTTACGACGGGAACGCGTATCGCGGAGGGCTGGACCGATGGACGTATTGCCCCTGGTGGCACTGATCGCGGCGAGCGCGGCGGTGGCCGGAGCCGCGCGCTGGACGCCCGTGCCCGCGCCGCTGCTGCTCGTCGCGGTGGGACTCGGGGCCGCGTACGTGCCCGGGGTCCCGGACTACCACCTGGACCCGCACATCGTGCTGCCGCTGATCCTGCCGCCCCTGCTGCACACCGCGGCCCTGGAGAGCTCGTACCTCGATCTGCGCGCCAACATCAGACCCGTGGCGCTGCTCTCGGTCGGGTACACGCTGTTCGCGACCGTCGCCGTCGGCTGGGCCGCGTATCTGCTCATCCCTGATCTGCCGCTGACCGCCGCGCTGGTGCTCGGCGCGGTGATCGCGCCGCCGGACGCGGTGGCGGCCACGGCCATCGCGCGGAAGGTGGGGCTGCCGCCACGGATCACCACGATCCTCCAGGGCGAGTCCCTGGTGAACGACGCGACCGCGATCACCGCCTACAAGGTCGCCCTGGCGGCGGCGGTCGGCGAGGGCGCGAGCTGGGCGGGCGGGATCTGGGAGTTCCTGGTGGCCGCGGTCGGCGGGGTCGGCGTCGGACTGATCCTCATGGTGCCGATCCACTGGCTGCGGCGGCACATGAAGGAGGCGATGCTGCAGAACACCCTCTCCTTGCTGATCCCCTTCGTCGCGTACGCGGCCGCCGAGCAGGTCGGTGCCTCCGGAGTGCTCGCCGTGGTCGTCGTCGCCCTGTTCCTGGGCCACCGCTCCTGGGAGGTCGACTTCGAGACGCGGCTCCAGGAGGCCGCCGTCTGGAAGGTGGTCGCGTTCATCCTGGAGTCGGCGGTCTTCGCGCTCATCGGCCTGCAACTGCCGCTCGTGATCGAGGGGCTGGGTGAGTACAGCGGGGCCCAGGCCGTCTCGTACGCCCTGGGGGTCTTCTTCTTCGTCGTGCTCGCGCGCTTCGTCTGGTCGTACCCGGCGACCTATCTGCCGCGGGCCCTTTCGACGCGCATCAAGGAGCGGGAGAGCGACATGGACTGGCGGCGGCCGCTGATCGTCAGCTGGGCCGGGATGCGCGGCGTGGTGTCGCTGGCGATCGCCTTCTCGATCCCGCTCGTCATGGACGACGGGGAGCCGTTCCCCGCGCGCAATCTCGTGCTCTTCCTGACCTTCACCACGGTGATCGGCACGTTGGTCGTGCAGGGGCTCTCGCTGCCGTGGCTGATCCGGGTCCTGAAGCTGCCGGGGCGCGACACCCAGGCGGAGACGCTCGCGGAGGCGCAGGCGCAGAACGCCGCCTCGCAGGCCGCGGAGCGGCGGGTGGACGAACTCATGGAGGACGAGCGCAACCGCCTCCCGCAGCCCCTCCAGGACCGTCTGCGCACCGTCCTCGAGCGGCGCCGCAACTCCGTCTGGGAGCGGCTCGGTCAGTCCAACCCCGTGACGGGCGAGTCCGCGGACGACACCTACCGCAGGCTCGCCCGGGAGGCGATCGCCGCGGAGCGGGAGGTGTTCGTGACCATGCGGGACGAGCGGCGCATCGACGACGAGATGATGCGGACGCTGCTGCGGAAGCTGGACCTGGAGGAGGCAGCGGCCTACCGGGAGGTCGAGGACTGACCCGTGGGCGGCACCGGGTCCGTGGCGGTGATCACGGCCGTCACGCTGCTGCCGGGGGGAAACGTGCCCTCTTCGGAGAGGGCTGTCAGCGCGTAGAGGAGCTTGGCCACGTAGACGCGCTCCACCGGAATGCCGTGCCGGTCCTCGAAGTCGTTTGCGAACGCGGTGAGTTCAGGAGACGTGCGGGCGTAGCCGCCGAAGTGGAAGCGCTCGTCCAACTGCCAGTTGGCGGTGGGTGAGCCGAACGTCCGCTGTTGCAGCGCCCGTATCTCCGGGCCGAGGAAGCCGCCCTTGAGTACGGGTATGCCCAGCGCGCGCTGGTCCGGGGCGAGGCCCGCGGCCATGCCGGCCAGGGTGCCGCCGGTGCCGCAGGCCACGGCCGCCGTGTCGGTGTGGCCGCGCAGCTCCTCGCCCAGGGCCGTGCAGCCTTGTACGGCAAGGGAGTTGCTGCCCCCTTCGGGGATGACGTAGGGGGCGTTTGCGCCTGTCGTACGCAGGAGGGCGGCCAGGACCTCCGGGTGGGTCTTCCTGCGGTACGTCGATCTGTCGATGAAGTGCAGGCGCATTCCGTCGGCCGCGCATTGCGACAGCGACGGGTTCAGGGGGCGCCCGGCGAGTTCGTCGCCGCGGACGACGCCGACGGTGTCCATGCCGAGGAGGCGGCCCGCCGCGGCGGTCGCCCTGAGGTGGTTGGAGTAGGCGCCGCCGAAGGTCAGCAGGGCGTCGTGGCCCGCTGCCACGGCGGCGTCCAGGTTCAGGAAGAGCTTGCGGTACTTGTTGCCGGGGAGGTCCGGGTGGATCAGGTCGTCCCGCTTGAGGGTGAGAGTGACGCCGTGCCGCGTGAATCGGTCGTCCCGGAGCTCCTGGAGCGGGGACGGGAGCCGGGGGTGCGGGGTGGTCGGCGGGGTGGTGCTCACCCCGCCATTCTGCCCGGCGCCGTGCCGGCGGGCACGGGCACGGGCACGGCACGGTCTGCTCGCCGGAGTCGCCCCCCGGCTTACTTGAGGCGCTCCTCGATGCGCTCCCGCATGGTCTTCATGGTGAAGCCCCGGGGGTCCACCTTGCCCGGCTGCCATTCGAGGTGGCCGATCACCGAACGCTGGTTCCAGCCGTGGTGGCGGCAGATGGCTGCCGAGACCTTCTCGATGGCCTCCAGCTGCGCGTCGGGCCAGGGATCCTTTCCGTCGCCGAGGTTCTCGCACTCGAAGCCGTAGAAGTGGCGGTTTCCGTCGGTGTTCGCCTCGTTGTCCGGCGGGAGCGCCTTCTCGGCGATGACCGCGCGCAGGACGTCGTCGTCGCCCAGGCCCGCGTGGTTGGCGCGGCCGTACCCGACGAGGTGGACGCGGCCGTCCTTGGTGATGACGCCGTGACAGAGCGGGCCGGGCAGCGAGGCGTGCCCGTCACGGCAGATCTCCACCGTCCGCGCACTTCCGGACGTGACCGTGTGGTGGATCATCACGCCGTGCACGGGCCCCCAGGGCCCCTTGTGGTTGCGGTTGTGGTGAGGCCAGTCGCCGACTTCGACGACCGTCACGCCTTCGTCCTTGAGTACGTCGAGAAAGCGGGCCGCGGACATGGGTGGGGCCATGGCGGGTTCCTTTGCGGAGCACGACGGCCGCCTGTCGCGGACGTCTTGTTAGTCCGCTTTTACCGGAACGACGGTGCCCGGACCAGCCATTCGGATGTATTCCGTGGCTGTTCGGGCACCGTGCGAGCCGATTCGGTCAGCCGCGGTGGTCGCCACTGTGCAGGAACGCGTCGCCGTTCGTCGCGATGTGCGCTTCGAGCGCCTGCAGGGCCTGCTGGGTGGCGTCGGGGGTGCCCGTGCCGTGCTGCTGCGCGTAATACGCCGCGCCCAGCTTCTTCAGGAGGTCGCCGCCCGTGCGCTGCGCCTGGACCTCGTCGATCTTCTGCTTGCCCTGGGTGAGTCCGCGCTGCGCCTGTTCCTTGGCGCGATCCAGGAAGCCTGCCATTGCTGTCTCCTACGGATTGGTGCGGATTGGTACATATCGGTGCAGACAGAATATCGCTCGTGTCCTGTTGAACGGGTGCACGGATCTTGGAGTTCCCCGCCGTCGGGACGCCGGTTCCTGGTACGCGGGTGAGTGCCCCGTCTCGCGTGATCCATTCCCGCTCGTTTGTGTAATGGCGCGCGCACGCACCGTGCTGGAAGGGTTGTCGGTGCAGATCAGCGCTTGATCGGGAGGGCATTGCCAATGTCGGTAGGCGAAGAGGTTCGCGCGGAACAGTCCGGGCCGCAGCAGAGCTTGGGGACGTCGGCCGCACGGAATCTGGCCACCACCACCAAGTCCGCACCGCAGATGCAGGAGATCAGCTCACGCTGGCTCCTGCGGACACTGCCATGGGTGCAGGTGCAGGGCGGTACGTACCGGGTGAACCGAAGGCTGAGTTACTCGGTCGGCGACGGCCGGGTGACGTTCGTGAAGACCGGAGACCGGGTGCAGGTCATCCCCGCGGAGCTCGGCGAACTGCCGGTCCTGCGGGACTACGAGGACATCGAGGTCCTGGGGGAGCTGGCCCAGCGCTGCCAGCAGCGGGAGTTCGCCGCGGGCGCCGTCATCACCTCCTTCGGCAGCCAGGCCGACGAGGTGTTCCTGCTCGCGCACGGCAGGGTCGAGAAGATCGGCACCGGTCCGTACGGCGACGACACGGTCCTCGGATCGCTCGCCGACGGTTCGTACTTCGGCGAGCAGGCCCTGCTCGACCCGGAGGCCATCTGGGAGTACACGACGCGCGCGGTGACCGCGTGCACCGTACTCACGCTGCCCCGTCAGGACCTGGATCAGGTCGCGGAGCGCGCGGACTCGCTGCGCGAGCATCTGCGCCGGCTGCGCTCCATCCCGGCCCAGCGGACGAACAAGTTCGGCGAGGCGCCCATCGACCTCTCCGCGGGACACGTCGGCGAAGCCGTGCTCCCGGGCACGTACGTCGACTACGACGCGGCACCCCGCGAGTACGAACTGAGCGTCGCCCAGACCGTTCTGCGCATCCACACGCGCGTGGCCGACCTCTACAACCAGCCGATGAACCAGACCGAACAGCAGCTGCGGCTGACGGTCGAGGCGCTCAAGGAGCGCCAGGAGCACGAGCTGATCAACAACCGAGAGTTCGGACTGCTCAACAACTGCGAGTACGAACAGCGGCTGCAGCCGCACGACGGCGTACCGAGCCCGGACGACATGGACGAACTGCTCAGCCGCAGGCGGGGATCGAAGCTCTTCCTGGCCCACCCGCGCGCGATTTCCGCGTTCGGCCGCGAGCTCAACAAGCGCGGCCTCGTGCCGGAGACCATCGACATGGGGGGTAACCGCATCCCCACCTGGCGCGGGGTGCCGATCTTCCCATGCAACAAGATCCCGGTCACCGAGGCCCGCACCACCTCGATCATCTGCATGCGTACGGGCGAGGAGGAGCAGGGCGTCGTGGGCCTGCACCAGACGGGTATCCCGGACGAGATCGAACCGAGCCTGTCCGTGCGCTTCATGGGGATCAGCGAGCAGGCGATCATCTCGTACCTCGTGTCGACCTACTACTCCGCGGCGGTCCTCGTGCCGGACGCGCTGGGGGTCCTGGAGAACGTCGAGATCGGCCGCTGGCGGTGAGGCCGTGTCTGTGGACGCCCCGCCGGGTAGACCCCTTCCGTACGCGCCCACAGGCCCAGGAATCGCCACCGTCCGCATCCTCCCCGGGGTGAGTCCATGACGGATACGACGACGGACATGACGGAGACGGGGCAGGGACCCGCCGTAGATCACGAGGCGTCCGAAGCGGCGGAGATCCTGACGGCGGCGCGGCTGCGCGTCGACCCCGAGCTGCGCAGGGCGATCGACTCGCTGCCCGGGGCGATGCGCCGCATCGCGCTCTACCACTTCGGCTGGGAGCTGGCGGACGGCACACCGGCGGCCGGGCACGCGGGCAAGGCGATCAGGCCCGCGCTCGTGCTCGCCGCGGTGCGCGCGCTGGGCGGGAACCAGGCCATGGCCGTCCGGGCCGCGGCGGCAGTGGAGTTGACCCACAACTTCACGCTGCTGCACGACGACGTCATCGACCACGACACCACCCGCAGGCACCGGCCCACCGCATGGACCGTGTTCGGTAAATCCGACGCGGTCCTGGCTGGTGACGCGCTCCAGGCGCTGGCGCAGCGGCTGCTCGCCGATGACCCGCACCCCGGGTCCTCGGCGGCGGCCGCCCGGCTCGCCTCCTGCGTGGTGGAACTCTGCGAGGGCCAGCAGGCGGACGGCGCGCTCGAACGGCGCGGCCCGGACGAGGTCACGCTCGACGAGTGCCTCGCCATGGCCGAGGCCAAGACGGGGGCGCTGCTCGGCTGCGCCTGCGCGCTGGGGGCGCTGTACGCGGGGGCGGGGCGGAGCACGGTGGACGCGCTCGACGGATTCGGCCGTGAGGCGGGGCTCGCCTTCCAGCTGATCGACGACGTGATCGGCATCTGGGGCGATCCGGGGCACACCGGCAAACCGGCCCGTGCCGATCTCGCGGCCCGCAAGAAGTCCCTGCCGGTGGTCGCGGCGCTGGCTTCGGGCACCCCGGCCGCCACCGAACTGGCAGAGCTGTACGGACGGCCGTCACCCGGCCCCCCGAAGCACTCAGAGGAGGACAGTCACCCCGAGAAGGCCGACGACCTGGAACGCATGGCGCACGCCGTCGAGGCGGCCGGCGGCAGGGACTGGGCGCTGCTGCACGCGGGCGACCGGATGTCCCGCGCGATCAACCAGCTCGCCCGCGCGGTGCCCGACCCGGAGGCGGCGGGTGGCCTGCTGGCGCTCGCGGAGTTCGTGACGCGGCGTACGCACTGAACGGGCCGAACAGGGCGGTCGTACGCGACCGTCGAGCTCCGCACTCCGCCGGGATCCGGCCGGGGTGCGGGGCTCGCCCGTGTGCCGGGACGCGATCACCTAGGCTGCAGCCGAAGCAACCGGCGGATCGATGCACGCAGTTGAGCGTGGTCGAGGGGCAATAAGGGGCGGGCTGTGGGCGTAGTGATCCGGAGGGCCGGGGAGAGCGACAGATCGGACGTGGTCCGGTTGCTCGACGAGGCGTTCATCGACGATCCGGTGAGCAGCTGGGTCTTCCCCGGCGAGGAGCATCGCCGCCGCAGGCACGCCGGCCTGATGGAAGCCTTCTTCGACCTCGCGCTGGGCCAGGGCTTCGTCGACGTCACGGAGGACGGCACGGCCGCCGCGCTGTGGTGGTCCGTCCCCGCGGGTGAGCAGGAGGGCGAGGAGGAGGGGCCCGCGCAGCTTCGCGCGGCCGTCGACCCGGACAACGCCCGCGTCGAGGAGATCGGCAGGCTGACCGGCGAGGCGCACCCGACCGACCGGGCCCACCAGTACCTCCACATGATCGGCGTGAGCCCCGAGCGACAGGGCGAAGGGCTCGGCTCCGCGCTGATCGGCGCCGTTCTCGACCGGTGCGACCGCGAAGGGCTGCACGCCTATCTGGAGGCGAGCAACAGCCGCAGCCGCGCACTGTACACACGGCTCGGATTCCATTTCACTGGAAATGCCGTCGAATTGCCGGAAGGGCCGCAGCTGTGGCCGATGTGGCGGGAGCCTGTGCCTTTTGGCGTGAGTGGTCGCCACAGCAGCTGATTCGCCTAAAGTCGTTGCAGTACCGCTGTGTTGTCCGGAGGCGCAACGAAGGGCGGCTAGCCTCATGTCCCGCGAACTGCCCCACGAAGTGGCCGACGAACTGTCCGGTGAACTGTCCGACGAGATGACCCGTGAAGTGTCCGCTGCCACGTCCCGCGAACGACTTCTGGCGGAGACATTCGTGGAGTTGGCCGATTCCTTGACCGAGGGCTTCGACGTCGTCGAGTTGCTGCGGAGCCTGGCCGCACGCTGCGTGGAACTGCTCGGGGTCTCGGCCGCGGGTGTCCTGCTGGCGGATGCCCAGGGCGAGTTGGGGCTCGTGGCCACGTCCGGCGAGGACGCCTGGGTGCTCGAGCTGTTCGCCCTGGAGCAGGAGGCGGGGCCGAGTCTGGACTGCTACCGCTCCGGCACGGCGCACACGAACGTCGACCTCGGCAGCCTGGAAGCGTTCGCCGCCTGGCCGCAGTTCGCGGCGTGTGCCCTGGAGACCGGCCACGAGATGCTGCAGGTGCTGCCCCTGCGGCGAGGCGAGCAGGTCATCGGCACGCTGAACCTGTTCCAGGCGAAGCCGCAGGCGCTGGGCCCCGACAATCTCGGGCTCGCGCAGGCACTCGCGGACGTCGCCGCGATCGCCGTACTGCAGCGGCGTTCCCTGGAGCGGAGCGAGGTGGAGCGCGGCCGGTTGCAGGAGGCGCTTACCAGCAGGATCGTCATCGAGCAGGCGAAGGGCGTGCTCGCCGAGCGCTGGAAGTGCACGGTCGACGAGGCGTTCGCGGCGCTGCGGCAGTATGCGCGGGCGAACCGGCTGCGGCTCGCGGAGTGCGCGCGGCAGGTGGTGGAGGGGAAGCTCGACACGGATGGAATGCGACGGGGGTGAGGCGACGGTTCAGCCTTTGCCTTTCTTCCCCCTGCGGGGAGAGGGAAAGTAATCCGAGCCCAGAGTTCCGCGAAGCTTCCCGGTCCGGGCCGGCCGCCATATCCTGCGCGTATGGGCAGCGATGGGAGCCGGTCCGGCCCCCGCCCGCAGGGCGAGCCGGTGTGCGCGAGCTGTGGACGGCCTGTCGGTACGGCCATCAAACGGCGCAAGCGGATGGGTGTGTTCGTCCCTGTGTGGGGCCCCGGTCCGTGCCACAACCCGCGGTGTGACGCGTGCGTCGACGAACGCGAGGAGCGCGAGGAGCGCGAGGAGCGCGTGCAGGGCGTGATGCTCGCGGAACCTGAACCGGTCGAGGCGGAGCCCGCGCCGGCGCGCTCCGACGACGACTGAGGCACGAGGATCGACCCTTCGCCCTTCCGTGTGTCTCCATTGTTCTACTAGGATGCTAACAATGGAGGTTTTCATGGCATCGGTTGCTGGCTCATCCCGTCGTGACACCCGTGACGCCCGTCATTTCGGTGACGCTCGCGTCGCGCTGCTCGGCGCGCTCCCCTTCGTACTCGGACTCGCCGCCGACCTGGCGGTGTACGCGACGGTCCGTGATCAACTGCCCGGCCGGCTTGCCCGGCACTTCGGTGGCGATGGGGAGGCGGACGGCTATGTGGGGCACGGCGGGTTCCTCGCGATGCTGGTCGCGGTGTTCGTCGTGCTCGGCGCGGTCAGCGCCTTCCTTGCGCTGAGGAGTGACTTCGCCACCTACCGGCGCGGACTCCGCGGGCTGCTCGCCGGTGCGTACGCGACGTCCGGGCTCCTGGCCTGGGTGATGGGCGCGAGCCTGGTCGCCAACCGCGGCACCGCGGACGGTACGGCGGCGGTGTTCCCCCTGTGGCAGCTCGCTGTCGCGGTCGGGGTCGCCGGGCTCGCGGCGGGCATGGGGGCGGGGCTCGCGCGGTTCGTACCGCTGCCCGACACGCGTCCGCCGCTGGGTCCGGGCGGTCAAGTGGGCGCGGAAAGGCTCGACTTGGGGCGGGACGAGGTCGCCGGCTGGGTGCGGCGGACAGGCTCCCGGGTGCTGAGCGGGATGGGCGTCGCCCTTGCGGTCGCGGGCGTCGTCACCATGGGGCTGACGGACGGCAGCTGGCTCACGCCCCTGTCCCTGTTCGTGCCCGGAGTGCTGATCGCCGCGCTCGCGCGGGCCTGCGTCACCGTGGACCGGCGTGGGCTCACGGTGTCGCCGGGCCTTGTGTCCTGGCCGCGTATCCGGTTGCCGCTGGACCGCATAGAGCGGGCGGACAGCCGCCGGGTCAACGCCTTCGCGGACTACGGGGGTTGGGGCTACCGCATCGTGCCCGGACGTTCCGGCGTCATCATGCGGTCGGGCGATGCGCTGGTCGTCCGGCGGACGAACGGCAAGGACTTCGCCGTCACCGTGGAGGACTCCGCGACGGCCGCCGCGCTCCTGAACACGCTGGTGGAGCGGCTGGACCAGGCAGGCGAAGCAGGCGGTATCGCTCCTCAGGACGGGCGGCGCTGACAGCATGCTGTTCCGGATCGACACGACTTCGTCGGTACCGCTCGCCGACCAGATCGCCGGCTGCGCGCGCCGCGCCGTCGCCGACGGCTCGGTACGGCCGGGCGAGCGCCTGCCCGCGGCGCGGATGCTCGCCGACTCCCTTGGGGTCAACGTCCATACGGTGCTGCGGGGTTACCAGCGGCTTCGCGACGAGGGCCTGATCGAGCTGAGGCGGGGGCGCGGCGCGATCGTCGTGGACGGCGCCGTGGCGCAGGCGCGGGCTCAACTGGGGGAGCGGGTCAGGGCGTTCGTCGCCGAAGCGCGGGCGCTGGGGCTGTCGGAGGACGAGGTGCGGTCCCTGGTGGACGCGGAACTGGGGGCGTGAGGCATGGGGGGCGTGAGGTGTGAGGGCGTGAGAGGGGGCTGGTGATGCGTACGGAGACCCCGTGGGGGCCCTGGGAACCGGCCCCGCCGGCGGAAGTCGCCGACCTGTTCGGGCAGTCGGACGTCCCGTGGTGGATCGCCGGTGGATACGCGGTGGAGCTGGCCGTCGGGCACGCTTTCCGGGAGCACGCCGACATCGACGTAGCCCTGCTGCGCCGCGATCAGCTGGCCGTGCAGGACGTGCTGCCGCGTTGGGAGTGGTGGGCCGCCGATCCACCGGGGACACTGCGGCGGTGGCTGCCGGGGGAGGTGCTGCCGTCAGGCGTGCACGACATCTGGTGCAGGGCCGGGGCGGGGGAGCCGTGGCGCATTCAGATCATGCTGGAGGAGTCTGAGGAGTCTGAGGAGTCTGAGGAGTCTGAGGAGTCTGAGGCGTCCGAGGCGTCCGAGGACTCCGCGAAGGTCGGGGAATCCGGCGGCCCCGTGTGGGTGTCGTGCCGTGACCCGCGGGTGCGGCGGCCCCTCGAAGAGATCGGCCTGGTCGGCCCGGACGGCATCCCCCGCCTTGCGCCGGAGATCCAGCTCTTCTACAAGGCGAAGTCACTCCGCCCGAAGGACGAGCGGGACTTCGACGCGGCACTCCCCGTGCTGTCCGAGCCCCAACGGGTGTGGCTGGCATGGGCGGTGGAGACCGTGTACGGCGCACACCCATGGGTCGCGCGACTGCGGGGGGTATGGTCCGACAGTTCCGGTTCGTGAGTCACCTGGGGAGGGGACGGACTGATGGGGCTGCGGGGGATGACCCGGTGGGCTGTCGTGGGGCTTGTGGTCGCGGGCCTCGCGGGACTCTCGGGATGCGGGTCCGGTACGTCCGGGGGAGGCGCGGGTGACGGTGATCCCGGCGTGCCCTCCGTGAAGGAGGAGAAAGATCTTCCTGAACTGCCGCTGGACCGCTACGAGTTCAGTACGCGCGACAGCACGCGGCTGACGGAGGCGCAGGCGCGCATGACGCGGAGCTGCATGCGGAAGCTCGGCTTCGAGGACTTCCCGCTCCATCCGAAGAAGCCGAAGAACATGGAGGCGGCATCATTGATCGCGGTGTCGATCACGTCGTATCCGTACGGACCGCTCGATCTCGACAGCGCCCGCCGCTACGGCTACGGCTCGGACCCGGACCACTCCCCGGCCGACGCGGCGCGACCCAAGGGCCGCGTCATGACAGAGGCCGAGTACGAGTCCTTCGAGTCCGGCGGCTGCGCGAACAGCGGTGCCGAGCGCCTCACCGAAGGCGTACGGGACAGGACGCGCATGTGGACGTACGTCTCGCAGCGGAGCCTGAGCGTGGACAAGGCGGTGGGCAAGGACAAGCGGGTGCGCGAGGCCATCGACACCTGGGCCGGGTGCATGGAGAGCAAGGGAGTCGAGCGCTACAAGACCCCGAGCGACGCGTACCGGGACAAGGCATGGGGCCGTATGAACAACGACGGCGGCAACACCGACCGGACGAAGAAGGAACTGGCCACGGCCACCGCCGACGTCGAGTGCAAGCGGGAGCACAACACGGCCGGTGTGTGGTGGACGGTCAGGGCGGAGAAGCAGCGCGCCGACGTGGCCCGCCACAAGGACGCGTACGAGGCGGTGCGCGCCGACCAGGACCGGATGCGGGCCAATGTGGAGCGGGTGCTCTGATGGGCGGATGGACATGACCGAGCTTGACGAGGAATCGGTGGTCGCGATCGCGGAGGAATCGGTGTTCGCGAGCGCGGGGGAATCGGCGCTCGCGAGCGCGGGGGGACCCCGATGACGTACGACGGATCCCGCGCGCAGGGTGGCACACACAACGGCGAAGCTCCCGAAGCCTCCGAAGCCCCCGAGGCCATCGAAGTGCCCCGCGTCCGCCCAGCCCGCCCCGCCGACCTCCCCCGCATCGTGGAACTCGTCGCCGAGCACGCCGCGTACGAGAAGGGTGCGCCGCCCGCCCCCGGCCTGGATCGGCGACTCGACGCGCTTCTCTTCGGGGTGCCCGACCCGCGCCTGCGCTGCCTGGTGGCCGAGCTGCCCGGAGGCGATGTCGTCGGCTACGCCACGTGCGCGCCGGAGGTCTCCACGTGGGACGGCGCCGAGTACCTCCACATGGACTGCCTCTTCCTGCGCGACGGACACCGCGGCCTCGGCCTCGGGCGGCTCCTGACGGACGCGGTGGCGGCCGAGGCCCGCGCCCTGGGCCTCACCGAGGTCCAGTGGCAGACCCCCGCGTGGAACGAGGGCGCAATCCGCTTCTACGGCCGGATCGGCGCCGACGCCAAGGAGAAGCTGCGCTTCACCTGGCCGATGCCGCCCGCGCAGACCGACCACACCGACCACACCGACCAGACCGACCAGACCGTGCCGTCCGAGCCGCCGCTGCCGTTCGACGCCGTGCTCTGTGACCTCGACGGCGTGATCCGCTTCTACGACATGTCGCAGGTGGAGGAGATCGAGCGCGCCGCAGGCCTCCCGCACGGCAGCACCGCCGAGGTCGCCTTCGCGCCCGAGACGGATCTGCCGCTGATGCTCGGGAACATCGGCAAGGAGGAGTGGGTGGAGGCGATCGCGCGCGGCCTCGCTGACCGGGTGCCGTACGAGCGCGGGCACGCCCTGGGCACCGCGCTCGCCGAGGCCGGGTTCTCCGCCGACGCCACCGTGGTGGACCTGCTGCGGCGGGCCGGCGCGCACCTGCACGTGGCCCTCGTGACGAACGCGACGCCCTGGCTCGACGACGACCTGGCCCGGCTCGGCATCGCGGACCTCGCGCACACCGTGGTCGGCAGCGCCGACATCGGCGTCGTCAAGCCGGACCGCCGGATCTACGAGATCGCCCTGGAGCGGGCCGGGGTCCCCGCCGAGCGCTGCCTGTTCGTGGACGACCGCAAGGAGAACGTGGACGCGGCCGTCGCACTCGGCATGGCGGGGCTCCACTACACGGGCCCCGACGACCTGCGGGACGCGCTGGCCCCGGTGCTCGGCGACAGCTGACCCCCGGCCCCGGAACCCGGCGGCCCCGCCCGGCTCACCGAACCGTCCACCGCCCGCCAAGCATCAGCTCACGGCCCTGGAGCTCGTCGGCCTCGCGCCAGGCCTGGAGCCGCTGGGGGGTGATGCGGAAGTAGGTGTACGCGGTGGCGAGCTTGCCCGGGTCGAAGCCCGTCTTCGTGGCGAAGGCCGCACGGTCCTCGGCGGTCAACTCGTCCTCGCCGAGGGCGCGTACGGCCCCTTCGATGAGGATGAGGTCGCGGGTCGGACCGACGCCGACCCGCGCCTTGCCGGTCGCCCGGAGGTTGCGGGCGGTGACGCTGGATTCCGGAGTGGCGACCAGCAGGCTCTCGCCGTCCCAGCTGAAGGACAGCGGGATCAGATACGGGGTCCCGCTCTCCGCGTCGGCCGTCGCCACCCACGCGTCGATGTCGTGGGCGAGGCGGTGCAGGGCGTCCTGCTTGCGCTGTTCGGGGGAGCGGGGTGCTGCGGTCTCCGTGCTCATATGCCCTGTCCCATCAGCCGCGAATAGGTGTTCATTAATGTTCTCCTCCAAGTGCGCTGCACGGTGCGTCACTTCTACGACGGATCGCGACGAGGGAATGTGACAGATGGACCAGAACCAAGCGGCAGTGGACAAGAACGAAGCGCTCGCGGCCCGCTTCGAGGAGCACCGCCCGCAACTGAAGGCCGTCGCCTATCGCATGCTCGGTTCGCTCAGCGAGTCCGACGACGCGGTCCAGGAGACCTGGCTCCGGCTCAGCCGCGCCGACACCAGCGAGGTGGTGAACCTCGGGGGCTGGCTGACGACCGTCGTCGGCCGGATCTGCCTCGACATGCTGCGGGCGCGGCAGTCGCGGCGCGAGGACTCCCTGTCGCTCTCGCTGGACACGCACGTGCCTGACCCGGTCGTGAGCTGGGGAGAGGTGGTCGACCCCGAGCAGGAGGTGCTGCTCGCCGACTCGGTCGGCCTCGCGCTCCTCGTCGTCCTGGAGACTCTCGCGCCCGCCGAGCGCCTCGCCTTCGTCCTGCACGACATGTTCGCCGTGCCCTTCGACGAGGTCGCCCCCATCGTGGAGCGCACCCCGGCCGCCACCCGGCAACTGGCGAGCCGGGCCCGCCGCCGGGTGCAGGGCTCGGCGCCCACCCCCGACAATGACCCGGTGCGCCAGCGCGAGGTCGTCGGCGCCTTCCTCGCCGCGGCGCGGGGCGGCGACTTCGACGCCCTGCTCGAACTGCTCGATCCGGATGTGGTGTTGCGTGCCGACACCGGCGAACTGTCCTCCGGGCTCTCGAAGCTGGTGCGTGGCGCGCAGGTGGTCGCAGGGCAGGCCGCGATGTTCGCCGAGGGAGCGCCGCGTACCGAGTTCGCGATGGTCAACGGCAGGCTCGGCCTGGTCGCGGTGCCGGGCGACGAGGTGTTCTCGGTCATGGAGTTCACGATCTCGAACGGCAGGATCGTCGAGCTCAACATCCTCGTCGACCCGGCCCGCGTGCGCGCCCTCGGCCTCCCCGCGTTCCGCGCCTGACCGCGGGGTAGACGCCGGTCGCGGGGCCGACGCCGATCGCGGGGCCGACGCCGGTCACGGGGCCCGCCCCCGCGACGGCCTCAGCGCCGGACCCCCGCCACCTCTCTCCGTCACGGGGCCCGCCCCCGCGACGGCCTCAGCGCCGGACCCCCGCCACCTCCCTCAGGTACTCCTTGCGGCAGAGCGGATTGCGGTCGGTGCGCGGCCGGTCCGGGGCCTCGCCCCGGACCGGCTGGTACCGCTCGAAGGCGGACTCCAGCTCGCCCTCGCCGCGCGTCAGCGAGGGCAGCAGCTGCTCCAGCTCGTGGACGCGGGCCGCGGGGATCTCTCCCTCGACCACGTACGAGGCCCCGCGCGCCGTCTGGGTGTGCGGGACCGCGCGCAGCCGGGAGAGCGCGGGCAGGAGCTGCCCGAACACGTCCTCGGGGACGCTGAGCCGGAAGCGGTGCAGCGGCTCGTGCACGGCGGTGCCGGCCCGCCGCAGAGCGCTCAGCAGGATCAGCGGGGTCAGCTGCCGGAAGTCCCCGGCCGTGCTCGACATGCTCTTGTCGAAGGTGCCGTGGGCGTGGCTCTGGCGGGGCCAGTAGCCGGAGTGCGTCATGGTGACGACACAGTCGTCGACCTGCCACCCGTGGACCCCCTGGAGCAGCGTCTCGCGCACGGTCTCCTCGACGGCACGGAAGAACGCGTACGGCATCGAACCGAGCTCGATCTCCAGGCGGAACTCCACGCCCGAATCCGGCGGACCGGGATCGACGCGGAGCCCGACCGTGGCCAGGAACGGGTTGGAGTCGGTGCCGATGATCTCGTACGCGGACCCGCTGCCCGTCACGCGCTCCACGCAGATGGTCGTGGTCTCGCGGAACGCGACGTCGAGTCCGTACTCGTCGAGGAGCGTCGCCTGGATGACCTCCTTCTGGACCTCGCCGTACAGCGATACGTACACCTCCTGGCGGAGGTCGTCCTGCCGCAGATCGATCAGCGGGTCCTGCTCGGCGAGCTGGGCGAGCGCGAGATGCAGGGCGCCTCTGTCGCCGGGGCGGGCGGGGACGACGACGGTCTCCAGGGTGGGCGGCGAGAAGAAGCGCTGACCGTCCCCTCCTCTGCCGTCGGGGCGCGGTGCGCCGACGACATCGCCGATCCGGATGTCGCCGAGCCCCCACAACTTCCCGATCTGCCCCGCGCGGACACCCGCGCGCGGGGCGGCGGACCCGCGGTCGAAGACGCTGACCGCGGTGACCTTGCCCTCGCGCCCGTCGCCGAACGGCAGCCGGTCGCGCGTGCTCACCGTCCCCGCGAACATCCGTACGTAGGCGATCTTCTCCCCGGCGTCGCCACGCTCGACCTTGAAGACGGTGCCGGACACGGGATCGTCGGCGCGCAGGGCGCCGTCCTCGGAGGGCAGCAACTCCCGGATCCCCGCGATGAGTTCACCGACGCCCGCGCCGGTGGCGGCCGAACCGAAGAACACCGGGTGCACCAGCGCCCGCCCGGTCTGCGTGCCGAGTGCGGCCCGGAGCCGCTCGTGGGGGAGGCCCGCCTCGTCGTCGACGTACGCGGAGAGCAGGGCGTCGTCGTGCGCGGCGAGTACGTCGACGAGGCGGGCGGTGAAGGCGGGATCGCCGGCGGCGAAGGGCACGAAGGCCGCGTCGCGACCGCCGGGGCCACGGACCGTCCCCAGGGGCACGATGTCCGCGGTGAGCCGCTCCGCGATGTCGCGCAACAGCTCCTCGTGGCGCGCGCCGCGTCGGTCGATCTTGTTCACGAAGACGAGTGTGGGAATGCGCAGCCGCCGCAGCGTCCGCATGAGCACGCGGGTCTGCGCCTGGACGCCTTCGACGGCCGAGACGACGAGTACGGCGCCGTCCAGCACGCTGAGCACCCGCTCGACCTCGGCGATGAAGTCCGGGTGGCCGGGGGTGTCGATGAGATTGACGGTGACGTCGTCGACGGCGAAGGAGACGACGGCGGACTTGATCGTGATGCCGCGCCGTCGCTCGAGGGCCAGCGAGTCGGTCTGGGTGTTGCCCGCATCGACGCGACCGATCTCGTCGATGACACCGGCGGCGTGCAGGAGCCGCTCGGTCAGGCTGGTCTTTCCGGCGTCAACATGCGCCAGGATCCCCAAATTCAGGGTGTTGGACGTGCTCGACGGATGCACGGAGTGTCATGTCCTCTGGGTTGATGGCGATTCCCTTCTGGCTGGACATGGACAAACGGCGCATTGCATCTCCTTGACGGGTCGAGGCGTACGGCTAGTGCAGCAGGGGGCGATGCGGGGCTGCAACCGATTTATCTAATGCGGGCGGCGGCGTTCGGCGGGACCCTGGGAGGGAGGAGTGAGTGCCATGAGGGTCATGTTGAGAGCGCGTCTGGACACCCAGGTCTCGAACGAGGCGATCAAGAACGGCACGATGCCGAAGCTGATGCAGTCGATCACGGAACGGCTCAAGCCGGAGGCGGCGTACTTCGGCCCCAGTGACGGCGGCAGGACCGCCACCTTCGTCTTCGACATGCAGGACAGCTCGGAGATGCCGTCCATCGGGGAGCCGTTCTTCCTGGAGCTCGGTGCCGAGATCGAGATCTACCCGGTGATGAACGCCGATGACCTGCGGAAGGGCCTGGCCGCGCTGCAGGGATGACGAAAAGCCGAAAGCACCCGGCTCCGCGCGGATGCCGGGTGCTTTCGTGTGCCCAGAGTTACCTCGGAGGCCGACCGGTGGAGGTCAGGCCTTCTTGGTCTCCCAGAAGATCTTGTCGATCTGGGCGATGTAGTCCAGCGCCTTCTGGCCCGTGGCCGGGTCCGACGAGCCCTTGGCGGCCGAGAGGGCCTTGAGGGTGTCGTTGACCAGCTGGTGCAGCTCCGGGTACTTCTCGAAGTGCGGGGGCTTGAAGTAGTCGCTCCAGAGCACCGAAACGTGGTGCTTGGCGAGCTCCGCGCGCTGCTCCTTGATGCCGATGGCACGCGTCTGGAACTGCGCGTCGTCGTTGCCGGCCATCTTCTCCTGGACGGCCTTGACCGACTCGGCCTCGATGCGGGCCTGGGCCGGGTCGTACACGCCGCAGGGGAGGTCGCAGTGGGCGCTGACCTTTACCTTGGGGGCAAACAGGCGGGAAAGCATGCAGCGGTCCTTCCTCGTGATCGTCTTCTCAGGTGGGACATTACTCCGTGAGAGACGGGTTTTCGCGAGTGCCCCCTTGGGCTTAGGACAAAAGTCCAGGGTCAGACTGGGACTGGTGGAGGATTGGACCGGGGAGGTGCCGGTGATGCCGGAGCTGTCGCAGGAGAGCGAACGGAGAAGGGCCATCGTGCCGTTGGGTGCGGCCGAGGTGACGGGCCCTTCGATGGTTCCGACGCTGTACCACGGGGATCGCCTGGTGGTGCAGTGGGGCGCGCGCGTCCGAGCGGGTGACGTCGTGGTGCTCCGCCATCCGTTCCAGCAGGACCTGTTGGTCGTCAAGCGCGCAGCCGAACGGCGCGAGGGCGGCTGGTGGGTGCTCGGGGACAACGCGTACGCGGGAGGGGACAGCACGGACTACGGCACGGTGCCCGAGGAACTCGTCCTGGGGAAGGTGTGGTTCCGCTACCGCCCGCCCCGGTTCAGGTCAGGTCACCGATCGCCGTTCACCCTGCTGCGCTGGGCCGTCTCGGCCGCGCGGCCGGTGCTGGCCGACCGCTCCGTCTCCAAGCGCTTGCGGGCACGGTAGGCGGCGACATTGGCGCGGGTCGCGCAGCGGTCCGAGCAGTAGCGTCGGGAACGGTTTGTCGACGTGTCGAGATAGGCGTTGCGGCAGGGCGCTGCCTCGCACAGGCCGAGGCGGTCGACGCCGTGCTCGGTGAGGTGGAAGGCGAGGCCCATCGCGGCGATCGCCGCGTACCCGGAGGTCGCGTTCGACGGGTGGTCCGCCAAGTGCATGTGCCACAGCGGGTTGCCGTCGTCGTCGCGGTGGTCGTGCCCCGAGATCTGCGGGCTGACGGGGAACTCCATGAGCAGTGAGTTCAGCAGGTCCACGGCGAGGGTCTCGTCGCCGCCGTCGGCCGCCTCGAAGACCGCCCTGAGCCTGGCCCGTACGCCGCGGAAGCGGGTGACATCGGAGTCCGTGGCGCGGCGTGCCGCCTGGGAGTTGCCGCCGAACAGCTCACGGACCGCGTCGACGGACGTCAGCTTGTCCTTGTTGCGACCCGGCTCCTCGCTGTTGACCAGACGTACGGCGTAGTCCGAGTAATAGGCCAGTTCCACTTGTAGTCCTTACCGGGGCGGGCTATCTTCGTCAGGTGCGTGAGTAACAGTTGCGCGTGCTTCGAGGGTATTACGAGAGCGTATTACGTACGGGAGGACTTCTGATGACGGAAACGGTGTCCGGAACCGACTGGCGCGCCTGGCAGGACAGCTGGGACCGGCAGCAGGAGTGGTATCTGCCCGACCGCGAGGAGCGGTTCCGGGTCATGCTGGACATGGTCGAAGCAGTCGTCGGCACCGAGCCGCGCGTCCTCGACCTCGCGTGCGGTACGGGGAGTATTACGGACCGGCTGCTCAAGAGGTTCCCGAACGCGGTCAGCACGGGCGTCGACCTCGACCCCGCGCTCCTGGCCATCGCCGAGGGCACCTTCGCCGGGGACGACCGGGTCACCTTCGTGACGGCGGACCTCAAGGACCCGGAGTGGACGACCCAACTCCCGTACGACTCGTACGACGCCGTCCTCACCGCCACGGCCCTGCACTGGCTGCACAGCGAGCCCCTCACGACCCTCTACGGGCAGATCGCGGGCGTCGTACGGGACGGTGGCGTCTTCATGAACGCCGACCACATGCCCGACCCCGCGACGCCCCGCCTGAACGACGCCGACCGGGCCCAGCGGCATGCCCGCATGGACCAGGCCAAGGCCGAGGGCGCCCTGGACTGGAGGGACTGGTGGCAGCTGGCCGCCAAGGACCCGGTCCTCGCGGAGCCCACCGCCAAGCGCTTCGAGATCTACGGCGAGCACGCGGACGGCGACACCCCCTCGCCCGAGTGGCATGCGCGGACGCTGCGCGACGCGGGCTTCGGCGAGGCGCGGACGGTGTGGTCGTCGCCGTCGGACGCGATGGTGCTCGGCCTCAAGTAGCGGCTCTCAAGTAGCTGCTCTCAAGTAGCGCGTACGCGAAGGGCGGTACGGATCCGGGATCCGTACCGCCCTTCGCGCGTTTACGCCTTGCAGCCCTTTCGCCTTACAGAACCTTCGACAGGAACGACTGCGTCCGCTCCTGCTGCGGGTTCGTCAGGACGTCGCGCGGGTTGCCGGACTCGACCACCACGCCCTCGTCCATGAAGACGAGGCTGTCGCCGACCTCGCGCGCGAAGCCCATCTCGTGCGTGACGACGATCATCGTCATGCCGGACTCCGCGAGGTCGCGCATGACGTCGAGGACGTCACCGACGAGCTCCGGGTCGAGCGCCGACGTCGGCTCGTCGAAGAGCATCAGCTTCGGGTCCATCGCCAGGGCGCGGGCGATGGCCACACGCTGCTGCTGGCCGCCCGAGAGCTGCGAGGGGTAGTTCTTCGCCTTGTCGGCGAGGCCGACCCGCTCCAGGAGCTGCTCGGCACGTGCCTTCGCCGCCGCCTTCGTCTCGCCCTTGACCTGGACCGGCGCCTCCATGACGTTCTCGAGGGACGTCATGTGCGGGAAGAGGTTGAAGCGCTGGAAGACCATGCCGATGTCCCGGCGCTTGAGGGCGACTTCGCTGTCCTTGAGCTCGTACAGCTTGTCCCCCTTCTGCCGGTATCCCACCAGTTCGCCGTCGACGTAGAGCCGGCCGGCGTTGATCTTCTCCAGGTGGTTGATGCAGCGCAGGAACGTCGACTTGCCGGAGCCGGACGGGCCGATGAGGCAGAAGACCTCGCCCGACTTGACCTCCAGGTCGATGCCCTTGAGGACCTCGACGCTGCCGAAGGACTTGTGGACACCTTCGGACTTCACCATGGCGGTCGTCATCAGTGACCAACTCCCGAGCGGTTGCCCAGCGACAACATGTTCGCCTTGATCTTCTGGAACGGGGTGGAGGGCAGGGTGCGCGACGAACCGCGCGCGTAGTAGCGCTCCAGGTAGTACTGACCCACGCTGAGGATCGACGTCATGATCAGGTACCAGCACGCGGCGAGCAGCAGGGTCTCGACCGTCGCGCCGGACGACGTGCCGATGTCCTGGGCGTACCGCAGGAGTTCGTAGTACTGGACCGCCGCGACCAGCGACGTCGTCTTCAGCATGTTGATGACTTCGTTGCCCGTCGGCGGCACGACCACGCGCATCGCCTGCGGCAGCACGACCCGGCGCAGCGTCTTGCCGTGGCTCATGCCGAGCGCGTGCGACGCCTCGGTCTGGCCCTCGTCGACCGAGAGCAGACCCGCGCGGCAGATCTCCGCCATGTACGCGGCTTCGTTGAGGCCGAGGCCGAGCAGTGCCGTCAGGAACGGCGTCATGAAGTCCGACCACTCGTCCTTGTAGACGGGGCCGAGGTTCACGTAGTCGAAGACGAAGCCGAGGTTGAACCAGACGAAGAGCTGGACCAGGACCGGCGTACCGCGGAAGAACCAGATGTAGAACCAGGCGATCGACGAGGTCACCGGGTTCCTCGACATGCGCATCACGGAGAGGATGACGCCGCCGACCACGCCGATGAGCATCGACAGGGCGGTCAGGATCAAGGTCTCGCGGACGCCCCGCAGGATGCGGTCGTCGAAGAAGTTGTCGGGGATCGCGTTCCAGTTGATGTCGCCCTGGGAGAACGCGTAGACGATCGCGGCGAGCGCGCCGATGGCGACGACCGCGGCGACGTACCGGCCGTAGTGCCGGACCGGGATGGCCTTGATGGCCTCAGGGTGGGAGGACGGGGGTGTGTCCTCCGGGCCCTTCTTGGTGATGTCGGTTGTCACGTGGATGACCTTTCAGCGGCGAGACGGTTGCGCGGTCACTTGCCGCCGTTGATCTTGGCTTCCTTGACCGCGCCGTCCTCGACGCCCCACTTCGAGATGATCTTGTCGTACTCGCCGTTCTTGATGATCGCGTCGAGCGCGTCCTTGATCGCGTCGCGCAGCTCGGGGTTCTTCTTGGAGATCGCGATGCCGTACGGAGCGGCCTCGACCTGCTCGCCGACCAGCTCGAAGTCCTTGCCGCCGCCCGACGTCTTCACCGCGTACGCGGCGACCGGGAAGTCGGAGGAGCCGGCGTCGGCGCCGCCGGAGCGCAGTCGGGTCTGGGCCTGCTGGTCGTTGTCGAAGGACTCGATGGCGATCTTCTTGCCGCTCTTGCACTTCTTCGACTCGGCCTTGGCCAGGTCGTGCGAGACAGTGCCGCGCTGGACGACGATCTTCTTGCCGCAGAGGTCGGCCCAGGTCTTGATGCCCTGGTCGTCGCCCTTCTTGGTGTAGATCGAGACGCCCGCCGTGAAGTAGTCGACGAAGTCGACGCCGTCGCCGATCTTCTTGCCGGTTTCCTCGTCGACGCCTTCCTGGCGGTTCTTGGTGTCGGTCATGGCCGACATCGCGAGGTCGTAGCGCTTGGAGCGCAGGCCGCCGAGCAGGGTGTCGAAGGTGCCGTTGTCGAACTGGAACTCCACGCCGAGCTGCTTGCCGAGCGCTTCGCCCAGGTCCGGGTCGATGCCGACGGTCTTGCCGGACTTGTCCTTGAACTCGACGGGCGGGTACGCGATGTCCGAACCGACCTTGATGACTCCTGCGTCCCGGATTTCCTTGGGGAGCTTGTCGGCGAGCGGTGCGTTGCTCACCTTCTCGCCGCCCTCGTCCTTGCTCTTGGTCTGGTCGCCGCAGCCGGTCAGCAGTAGCGTGCCGGCGACCGCGATCGCGCCGACCGTGGCCATCCGGGACTTCGCGGACTTACCGGTGGTGGTACGGCGGATGAAGCGCGGGGTCATGAGGGTCCTCCGGCGGATGAGGGAGTTGCCGAGCGGTCGTGCACACACCTTCGGGTGTCGCGACCTCGTGTGATGACGGCATCTTGCCATTCGGACCGTCCGATTCTGGGTGCCAGAGATGTCAAAATCGGATAACGGGTGATCGCGACCCCCAGACAGGCCGGGACAACCGGCCCGAACCGGCAGGGAACGAAGTACCGCCATTTGAGATCTTCGAGGAATCTCGGGTGAATCTCGCGATGTGGACCGGCGGCGGTCGCTCTGCGGAAAATTCGGGCATCGGCCCGTCATCCGTTCTTGTTGGACCACTACAAGGACCACGGGCACCTGAGGTAACCAATCCCACTCGCCCGTGCCCGGCGCCGTCAGGTAGAAAGGTGCGTTACACCCCTCATCCGGGGCCCAGAGCGCGTGTGCGGCGCGCTCGCGTGTCTGTACCTCCCTCCGCCGACAGGCGGGGAACAGACGCGGTGCCCGCCCACTTCTCAACCAGGAGTGGACACCCTCAACTGATGATTTAAGACTTAAGGGGTAAGACAAGTGGCAGCGGAGATCGTCAATCCTCGCAGCGACAGCAGTACGGGTCACGAAGGCGCTGAAGAGCCCTTCGATCCGGCGTTCGCGCTGCACCGTGGCGGCAAGATGGCCGTGCAGGCCACTGTGCCGGTGCGGGACAAGGACGACCTGTCCCTGGCGTACACGCCCGGCGTCGCGAAAGTGTGCACCGCGATCGCCGAGCAGCCGGAGCTGGTGAACGACTACACATGGAAGTCGAACGTCGTGGCCGTGGTCACCGACGGCACGGCCGTGCTCGGCCTCGGTGACATCGGTCCCGAGGCCTCCCTCCCCGTGATGGAGGGCAAGGCCATTCTGTTCAAGCAGTTCGGTGGCGTGGACGCGGTGCCGATCGCGCTCGCGACGACGGACGCGGACGAGATCGTCGAGACCGTCGTGCGCATGGCGCCGTCCTTCGGCGGCGTGAACCTCGAGGACATCTCGGCGCCGCGCTGCTTCGAGATCGAGCGCAAGCTCCAGGAGCGGCTCGACATTCCCGTCTTCCACGACGACCAGCACGGCACGGCGGTCGTCACGCTCGCCGCGCTGCGGAACGCGGCGCGGCTGACCGGGCGCACGCTCGGTGAGCTGCGTGCCGTGATCTCCGGCGCGGGTGCGGCCGGTGTCGCCATCGCCAAGTTCCTGCTCGAGGCGGGCCTGGGCGATGTGGCGGTCGCGGACCGCAAGGGCGTCGTGAGCCGGGACCGGGACGACCTCACTCCGGTCAAGCGTGAGCTCGCGGAGATCACGAACAAGGCCGGGCTCAGCGGTTCGCTGGAGAGCGCCCTCGCGGGTGCGGACGTGTTCATCGGCGTCTCGGGCGGCACCGTCCCCGAGCCCGCGGTCGCCTCCATGGCGCCGAACTCGTTCGTGTTCGCCATGGCCAACCCGAACCCCGAGGTGCACCCGGACATCGCCCACAAGTACGCGGCTGTCGTCGCGACGGGGCGTTCGGACTACCCGAACCAGATCAACAACGTGCTCGCGTTCCCCGGCATCTTCGCGGGCGCGCTGCAGGTGCGGGCCTCGCGGATCACCGAGACGATGAAGATCGCTGCCGCTGAGGCGTTGGCGGGTGTGGTGGGCGATGAGCTGTCTGCCGATTACGTGATTCCGTCGCCGTTCGACGAGCGGGTCGCCCCGGCTGTGACTGCCGCTGTGGCTGCGGCTGCTCGCGCGGAGGGTGTCGCCCGCCGCTGAGCGGAGCACTCCATGGTGTGACCGCGCCCCCGTTCCGTACGCATACGTCGCGTACGGGGCGGGGGCGCGGCGCGTGCGGGGCGGGTGAGCCGAGGTGGGAGCGCGGCGCGTGTCACAGTCGTGCGTGGTTACGTCCGGGTCGGCCCGCGGCCTATCGTCACCACATGTTCGCTGCCTACGCCGCCCGCATCGACCGTGACCAGCCGCTCAGTGGCCTCGAGTTGGGGGAGCGTCCCGCCCCCGAGGCCAGGACCGGCTGGTCGACCGTGAACGTCCGGGCCGCCTCCCTGAACCATCACGACCTGTGGTCCCTGCGCGGGGTCGGCCTCCCCGAGGGGAGGCTGCCGATGATCCTCGGCTGCGACGCCGCGGGGATCGACGCGGACGGCAACGAGGTCGTCCTGCACTCCGTCATCGGCCAGACCGGGTACGGGGTCGGCCACGACGAGGGCCGCTCCATCCTCACCGAGAAGTACCAGGGGACGTTCGCCGAGCAGGTCTCCGTGCCCACGTGGAACCTGCTGCCGAAGCCGAAGGGGCTCTCGTTCGCCGAGGCGGCCTGTCTGCCGACCGCGTGGCTCACCGCGTACCGCATGCTCTTCACCAACGCCGGGGTGCGACCCGGGGATTCGGTCCTCGTCCAGGGTGCCGGTGGCGGCGTCGCGACGGCCGCGATCGTGCTCGGCAAGGCGGCGGG
Source organism: Streptomyces sp. A18 (assembly GCF_059026065.1). Taxonomy (NCBI): domain Bacteria; kingdom Bacillati; phylum Actinomycetota; class Actinomycetes; order Kitasatosporales; family Streptomycetaceae; genus Streptomyces; species Streptomyces sp. A18. Next base: position 70,999 of record NZ_JBWLKL010000027.1, read on the forward strand.
CCTGCGGGTCTTCGCCACGAGCCGCGACGAGGCCAAGCGGAAGCGGGCCCTTGAGCTCGGCGCGGTGGAGGCCGTGGAGTCCGGCGCGCGGCTCCCGCAGCGGGTGGACGCCGTCATCGAGACGGTGGGGGCGGCGACGTGGTCGCACTCCATCAAGTCCCTCAAGCCGGGCGGAACTCTGGTGATCTCCGGGGCGACCAGCGGTGACCGGCCCTCGCACGCGGAGCTGACCCGGGTCTTCTTCCTGGAGTTGAAGATCGTCGGTTCGACGATGGGGTCCAAGGACGAACTGGAGGACCTGCTCTCCTTCTGCGCCGCCACGGGCGTACGTCCCGTCATCGACGAGGTGCTGCCGCTGGACCGGGCGCGGGAGGGCTTCGAGCGCCTGGAGTCGGGCGAGCTGTTCGGAAAGATCGTGCTGGAGGTCTGACCGGAGGTCTGACGCCGGCCCGGACGCGTGTCAACTGTGGTTGACACGCGCCTCCCGTCAACGTAAGTTGACATGCATGACCGAAGCTACGGATCTCGCCGAGCGTGCGGGTGACCGTGACCCACGAGTCGGACTGCGGGCCGTCTCCGCGCTGCGGAGGCTGGTGGAGCAGTTGGAGGCCGTGCAGGTGCGCAGTGCGCGCCAGCAGGGCTGGTCGTGGCAGGGGATCGCCGCGGAGCTCGGAGTGAGCAGGCAGGCCGTGCACAAGAAGTACGGGAGGCAGTGATGTTCGAGCGGTTCACGAAGGACGCCCGCGCCGTGGTCAAAGGCGCGGTCGAGCACGCCGAGAGTGAGGGCGCGGGGTCCATCGACGACGGGCACATGCTGCTCGCGCTGCTCGACCGCGAGGCGAGCCGGGCGTCCTTCGCCCTGGCCTCGCTGGGGGCCACGCCCCGCCGGGAGTCGATCGCGGCCGCGCTGGGTGAGGCGCGGCGACGCGGGGGCCTCTCGCAGGCCGACACGGCCGCGCTGGCCGAGCTTGGCATCGATGTCTCCGAGATCGTCTCCCGGGTCGAGGAGGCCCACGGCGTGGGTGCGTTGGCGGGCAGGGGGAGGAGCAGGGCCAAGCGGCCCGGCCGGTCCTGGAGCGGGCACCGGCCCTTCACCCGCGAGGCCAAGGGCACGCTGGAGAAGTCCCTGCGCATCGCCACCGCCCGCCGGGACCGGCAGATCGGCGACGAACACATCCTGTTCGCCCTGACGGTCCGCCCCGGTCCCGTCAGCGAGGTCCTCGCGGACCATGGCGTGACGCATGAGGCGGTGGAGCGGGTCCTGTACGGCAAGGGTGCCGAGTAGGCGGGTGCGAAGCGGCCGGGCCGCGTACACCGCACCCGGCCGTAAGGCCTGGCATCACATTCCGGACGTATCGTGAGAGAGGGAGTCGCTCTTCTCCTGCGCACCGCCTCGGCGGAAGGAATGGCCATGTCCACTCTCGAAACGCAGCAGCCTCCTCTGGACGCCGCCAAGCAGGAAGCTTTCGCGGGCGAAGTGCTCGATGTCCTGAACAAGGGCGCACTCGCACTGCTGACCAGCGCCGGCCACCAGTGCGGCCTGTTCGACACGATGGCCGCCCTCCCGCCGTCGACCAGCGCCGAGATCGCCGAGGCGGCGGACCTGAACGAGAGGTACGTGCGCGTGTGGCTTGGTGGCATGGTCGTCGGCGGATTCCTGGAGTACGACCCGGAGCGGCGGACATACGTCCTGCCACCGGAACACGCCGCCCACCTGACGACCGCGGCGGGCCCTGACAACCTGGCGGGGATGATGCAGTACATCGGCCTCATGGGTGATGTCGAGCAACAGGTGGTGCGCTGCTTCCGCGAGGGCGGCGGCGTGCCGTACTCGGCCTATCCGCGCTTCCAGGCGCTCCAGGCCGAGGAAACCGCCCGGGTGTACGACATGGCGCTCGTGGACACGATCGTTCCGCTGGTGCCGGGGCTCGCCGAGCGGCTACGGAAAGGCATCGACGTCCTGGACGTGGGCACCGGGCAGGGGCACGCTCCGCTCGTCCTGGCACGGGCGTTTCCCGCCGGCCGCTTCAACGGCCTCGATCAGTCGGAAGCCGCCATCAGGACCGCACGCGCCGAGGCGGCCCGCTCCGGGCTCGACAACGTTCGCTACACCCTCGCCGATTCGACGCGGATCGCCGGGGAGTACGACGTCATCACCGCGTTCGACGTGATCCACGACCTGGCGCGGCCGGCCGCGACCCTGGCCGCGATCGCGAAGGCCCTGCGCCCGGGCGGCACCTTCCTCATGGGCGACATCGCCGCCTCCAGCAGGCTGGAGGAGAACATCGGGCACCCCTTCGGTCCCGCGCTCTACACCTTCTCCGTCTTCTACTGCATGACGACCTCCCTCGGTGTCGGCGGTGCAGGCCTGGGCACGGCATGGGGCCAGGAGACGGCAGAGCGGATGCTTCGGGACGCCGGTTTCGAGAGCGTCGATGCCAAGAGCGTGGAGGGCGATCCGCTCAACGTCTACTACGTCGCGACCAAGCCTTGATTCGGTGCACGGACCAAGCCCACAGGCCCTAGGCCAAGGCCAAGGCCAAGGCCAGGGCCACACGCCCTAGGCCCGCAGCTCTTGTGCTGCGGGCCCCGCTGCCCAGCCCTCAGGCCTTCGGTGTGCGCAGTGTCGCGGCGATGTGGGCTGCCGCAGACGACAAACGGCGGCGGGCGTCGCGGAGTTGGTCCTCCGTCACGCCGTGGTCCCGGGCCGCGTCGCGGATGTCGTCCCGGAAGCGGTCCAGGAGGCGGTCCAGGTCGCGTTCCGGATTGCCGGTGGTGTCCTCCTTGGCCCAGTCCGGGACGTACTCCGTGGGGACCTCGTCCTCGCGGGCGCCGGTGAACTTGGGCTCCTCGGGGGTGGTCCGCGCGCCCTTGCGGCCGAAGTCCTTCACTGCGTTGTCCGCGTTCTTGCCGAACTCGGTGAACTCCTTGGCCAGTTCCGTCAGGCCCTCGCGGACCCCCGTCGGCCAGTCGCCCCGCGTGAAGTGGTCCTGCACCTGGTCCTGGACGCTCCGCGCGATGCGCTGCATCTCCTCCTGCACCTGGGCGCGGGCCGTCTCCTGCGCGTCCTGGGCCTGGCGGCGGGCGCGCTGGGCGTCCTCGCGGGCCCTGCGGGTCTCGTCCTTCGCCCGCCGGGCCTGTTCCTTCCACTCCTGCTTGGCGCGCTTGAACTCCTCCTTGGCCTGGCGCCAGCCCTCCTTGTCGCCCCAGGGCCCGTCGAAGAAGTCCGAGGGGTCGGGGAAGGTCTTGCCGGTCCCGGCGCCCTTCTTGTCCTCGGGTGCGCCGCCGGACGACCGCGCCTCCTTGGCCGCCGCGCGCATCTCACGGCGGAGTTCACCCGCTGCGCCCCGCACGCCGTCCCGGATCTCGGCGGCGAGTTCGGCGACGGAATCGCGGATCTCCAGCTCCAGATCGGCCAGCTCACCGCTGCGGTCGGCCAGTTCGGCGCGGCCCGCGTCCGTGATGGCGTACACCTTGCGACCGCCCTCCGTGGTGTGCGTGACCAGGCCCTCGGCCTCCAGCTTCGCCAGGCGGGGGTAGACCGTCCCAGCCGAAGGTGCGTACAGCCCCTGGAAGCGCTCTTCCAGGAGGCGGATCACCTCATAGCCGTGGCGCGGGGCCTCGTCGAGGAGCTTCAGGAGGTACAGGCGCAGTCGGCCGTGGGCGAACACGGGGGCCATCTCAGAGCACCTTCTTGTCGGTCGGGGCGGCGTCGTCGGTCGCGGAAGTGTCCGTCGAGTCTGCCGGGTCCGTCGGGGACGCGGTCAGGGGTACCTCGTCGTACGGATCTTCCTCCGTCGGTGGCCTGCGCAGCAGCGCGATGGACCCCGAGACCGTCGTCGCCTTGAGCTTTCCACTGCCCGAGCCCAGGCGGCCGGTGATCCTCTTCGCTCCCCACTGGCCGCTGACCCGCAGATCCTCGAACGCGTTGGACACCGAGCCGCTCGCGGTGTTGGCCTCCACGTCCGCGTCCGTCGGGTGGGGCAGCCGGATCGCGATCTCGCCCGAGACGCTCGTCAGACCGATGTCGGTCGGGGCGCCCGCCGGGTCCAGGTCCACGATCATCGAGCCGCTCACGGAATCTGCCCGAACGGAGGATCCCGCGCCCTCGAAGACGGTGAGGTCACCGGAGACCGAGTTGAACCGCAGATCGCCGGTGATGCCCTGGGCCTCCACGCTGCCGGCGACCGTGTCGGCGCGGACCGGGCCCGTGAGGCCGACGAGGGTCGTGTCGCCGGTGACGCCCTTGACCTCCGTGCTTCCATCGATCCCCGAGACCACGGCGCCCGCGCCGACGACGCCCACCTCGACTCGGGTGCCCGCCGGGACGGCCAGGGAGACCACGGCGCTGCGGCGCCAGCCCTTGCGGTCGAGCCACTTGAGGAAGCCCTTCCAGGGCAGGTCGTCGTACGCGACGGACAGGGTGCCGTCCGACTGCGTGACGGTCAGCGGCGGTCCCTCTATCTCGGAGACCTCGAGCCGGGCGGAAACTTCGTCGGTGCCCACGACGTTCACCGTTCCGTTGACGACGCGCACATGGAGGGTCGTCACAGGGGCTTCGAACGTGAGTTTCTGGGGCTCGGCGACGGACCACTCTGACATCGGGCTGACCTCCTCGGGCGAGCTGGCGGCGGTGGGATGGGTGGGATGAGGGTGAAGCAGGGTGGGAACAGGGCGGAGCAGGTGTCGGGCGGGAGGATGCGGAAGCACCCATTCACAACGCGCCATATCGCGTCTCTGAGATACACGATATATCGCGGTCACGGAAAGTCAAGACACCCTCGACTCTCTGCGCTAAATATGGCGATTTGACCTAGCGTGGGGCCATGTCGTCCGAAGCTTTCGAACCCCCCGCCGCGGGTGCGCTGCTGCTCTGCCGGGCCGAACCCGACGTGGTCGAGCCCGCCGCCCGCCTGTTGCGCGAACGGATGCTGCTCGCCGAGGCGGGGCGCGAGTGGAGCGTGCTCGTGCCCGAGGGCAAGCCCTGGGTACACGGTGACGAACCGGTGGACCGGGTCCTCACGGGCTGGGCCACCGCGCTGGCCGTCGGTTCGACCTGGCCGGTGCTCGCGCTGTGGTGGGACTCCGACCGCTCCGGCTGCACCCTCGCGGCGGGCTTCCGGCGCACCGTCGAATACGTGTGGCTGGCGAACGGGACGCCCGTCGGCGAGGACGAGGCGCTGCGCACCTTCGCCGCCCGGCTGGGGCTCGACCCCGTACTGGACCTGCAGTCCCTCGAAGCCCTGGGGCGCCCCGACACGGAGGCCGACGCCCGCGCGCGGCTCCTGGGGCTGCTCGCCGTTCTCGCGCGGGCAGGAGTGGCGCTGCCGACCGGGCTCGGTCCCGGGGAACCGGCGGACCGGCTGCGCGAGGTGGCGCGCGTGGCACCGGGAGTGCGGGAGATCGAGTGGTCGGGGTGGCGGGACGTGGTGCGGGCGGAGCTGGACGTGGTCGAGCGCGGGCGCCTCGGGCCGTGGCTGCGCGGCCCTCGCGCTCGCGCGCTGGCGGTGGCGCAGCTCGCCGCGGGGCTGCCCCTGGTGGCGTGGGCCGTGCGGCGGCGCAGCGGGGGGTGGGCCGTCGCGGGGGTGCTCCTGATGGTGCACGGCTCGCTGGGCTTCGCGTACGACAGGGTGCGGGCGGCTGACGACGGGGAAGGGCGCCCGAAGTCTCCCCTCGGGTGAGCGGGTTGGGGGAGCCGGCTGGCCGCGCGCGTGGACGGCCTCCGGGGTGAGGGGCCGGCAGGCGGGCCGACTGGTCGGGGTCTGACGAGTCGTGCGGGGCCGACAGGGCGATTCCCGCCACCAGTTGGACCATGTCGCAGTTGGACTATGTTGCAGTTGGACCATGTCGCAGTTGGACCACGTCGGCGGCGAGCAGGTCCCTGCGGGCCGGGCCGTGCCCTCGCTCTGTGCCCGGGGCAAGGGACGGCTTACTCGTCCTCGTCCTCGTCCTCGTCGTCCAGGCGGGCCAGCCACGTCGCGAGGCGCTCGACCGGGATCTCGAAGTCCGGGTTGAGGTCCACGAAGGTGCGGAGCTGCTCGGCGAGCCACTCGAAGGTGACTTCCTCCTCGCCGCGCCGCTTCTCCAGCTCCTCGATGCCACGGTCGGTGAAGTACAAGACAGGCTCCGCGATCGGACGAACGATGTGCTCTCGACGTTCAGGATAAGCGGGAACGCCGGTGGGCCCGGCCCCGGGTGACAAGCACTCGGGGCCGGGCCCACCGGCGTACGAACGAACCGCTCAGGCTTACGCCTCGAAGACCTCGCGCAGGAGCTGCTCCTGCTCCTGCTCGTGGCGCTTCTTCGATCCGACAGCCGGGGACGAGCCGTGCGGCCGCGAGATGCGGCGCAGGCGCTCGCCGTGCGGGATGTCCGCGCCGACCGCCAGGTCCAGGTGGTCGATGAGGTTGAGGGCGATGAAGGGCCACGCGCCCTGGTTCGCCGGCTCCTCCTGCGCCCACAGGTACTTCTCGGCGTTCGGGTACTTGGCGATCTCCGCCTGGAGCTCGGCACCCGGCAGCGGGTACAGGCGCTCGATGCGGATGATCGCGGTGCCCGTGTCGCCGCGCTTCTTCCGCTCGGCCTCGAGGTCGTAGTACAGCTTGCCCGCGCAGAAGACGACCTTGCGGACCGCCGACGCCTCGACCGAGTCGTCGCCGATGACCGGGCGGAAGCCACCCGTCGTGAACTCCGCCGTCTTCGAGGCCGCCGCCTTGAGACGCAGCATCGACTTCGGCGTGAAGACCACCAGCGGCTTGTGGTGCGGGTTGTGCACCTGCCACCGCAGGAGGTGGAAGTAGTTCGACGGAAGGGTCGGCATCGCGACCGTCATGTTGTTCTGCGCGCACAGCTGGAGGAAGCGCTCGATACGGGCGGACGAGTGGTCCGGTCCCTGGCCCTCATAGCCGTGCGGAAGCAGCAGCGTGACGCCGGAGTGCTGGTTCCACTTCTGCTCGGCGGCCGAGATGTACTCGTCCACCACCGTCTGCGCGCCGTTGACGAAGTCGCCGAACTGCGCCTCCCACATGACGAGGGACTCGGGGCGGGCCAGCGAGTAGCCGTACTCGAAGCCCATCACCGCGTACTCGGACAGGAGCGAGTCGTAGACGTTGTAGCGCGCCTGGTCCTCGGCGAGGTATAGGAGCGGCGTGAAGTCCTCGCCCGTCTCGCGGTCGATGAGGACCGCGTGGCGCTGACCGAACGTGCCACGGCGCGAGTCCTGGCCCGACAGGCGGACCGGCGTGCCCTCGAGGAGCAGCGAACCGATGGCGAGGGTCTCGCCCATGCCCCAGTCGATCGTGTCTTCCTCGACCATCGACGCGCGGCGCTGCAACTGCGGCAGCAGACGCGGGTGGACGGTGACCCGGTCGGGGATGTTGACCTGGGACTCGGCGATCCGCTTGACGACTTCCTGGGTGATCGACGTGTCGACGTTCACCGGGAACTCGGCCTCAGGGGCCGGGACCTCTGCCTCGGCGGGCTGCGAGATGGCCTCGCGGACCTCCGTGAAGACCTTCTCCAGCTGCCCCTGGAAGTCCTGAAGGGCCTGCTCGGCCTCTTCCAGGGTGATGTCGCCGCGACCGATGAGGGACTCGGTGTAGAGCTTGCGTACCGAGCGCTTCTTGTCGATCAGGTCGTACATCAGGGGCTGCGTGAACGCCGGGTTGTCCGACTCGTTGTGACCGCGGCGGCGGTAGCAGATGAGGTCGATCACGACGTCCTTGTTGAACGCCTGACGGAACTCGAACGCGAGCCGCGCGATGCGGACGACGGCCTCGGGGTCGTCGCCGTTCACGTGGAAGATCGGCGCCTCGATCATGCGGGCCACGTCCGTGGCGTACATGGAGGAGCGCGACGACTCCGGGGCGGCGGTGAAGCCGACCTGGTTGTTGATGACGATGTGGACCGTGCCGCCCGTGCGGTAACCGCGCAGCTGCGACATGTTCAGGGTCTCGGCGACCACACCCTGGCCGGCGAAGGCCGCGTCACCGTGCAGGGCGACCGGCAGGACCGTGAAGTCCGTGCCGCCCTTGTTGATGATGTCCTGCTTGGCGCGGACGATGCCCTCGATGATCGGGTCGACCGTCTCCAGGTGGGACGGGTTCGCCGCGAGCGAGACGTTGATCTGCTCGCCGTCCAGGCCGGTGAAGGTGCCCTCGGCGCCCAGGTGGTACTTCACGTCGCCGGAGCCGTGCATGGACTTGGGGTCCATGTTGCCCTCGAACTCGCGGAAGATCTGGGCGTACGACTTGCCCACGATGTTCGCGAGGACGTTCAGGCGGCCTCGGTGGGCCATGCCGATGACGACCTCGTCGAGGCGGGACTCGGCGGCGCTGTCGAGCACGGCGTCGAGCAGCGGGATGACGGACTCGCCGCCCTCCAGGGAGAAGCGCTTCTGGCCGACGTACTTCGTCTGCAGGAACGTCTCGAAGGCCTCGGCGGCGTTCAGCCGACGCAGGATGCGCAGCTGCTCCTCGCGCTCGGGCTTCGTGGCGTGGGTGCGCTCGATGCGGTCCTGCAGCCACCTGCGCTGCTTCGGGTCCTGGATGTGCATGAACTCGATGCCGGTGGTGCGGCAGTACGACTCACGCAGCACGCCCAGGATGTCGCGCAGCTTCATCATCGACTTGCCGGCGAAGCCGCCGACCGCGAACTCACGCTCCAGGTCCCACAGGGTGAGGCCGTGCTCGGTGATGTCCAGGTCGGGGTGCTTGCGCTGCTTGTACTCCAGCGGGTCCGTGTCGGCCATGACGTGGCCGCGGACGCGGTAGGAGTGGATCAGCTCGAAGACGCGGGCGGCCTTCGTGACGTCGTCGTCGTGCGAGGCGTCGATGTCCTTGAGCCAGCGGACCGGCTCGTAGGGAATGCGGAGCGCCTTGAAGATCTCGTCGTAGAACTCGTTCTCGCCGAGCAGCAGGTTCGCGACGATGCGCAGGAACTCGCCGGACGCGGCGCCCTGGATCACCCGGTGGTCGTAGGTCGACGTGAGCGTCATGACCTTCGAGATGCCGAGCTTGTTCAGGGTGTCCTGGGACGTGCCCTGGAACTCCGCGGGGTAGTCCATCGAGCCGACGCCCATGATGACCGACTGGCCGGGCATCAGGCGGGGGACCGAGTGGACCGTGCCGAGGCCACCGGGGTTGGTCAGCGAGACCGTGACGCCGGTGAAGTCGTCCATGCCGAGCTTGCCGTCGCGTGCGCGGCGGACGATGTCCTCGTAGGCCTGCCAGAACTCGAAGAAGTTCAGCGTCTCGGCCTTCTTGATGCCCGCGACGACCAGCTGGCGGTCGCCGTTGGGCTTCACCAGGTCGATGGCGAGGCCGAAGTTGATGTGCTCCGGCTTGACCAGCGTCGGCTTGCCGTCCTTCTGCACGAAGGAGTAGTTCATCGACGGCATGGCCTTGATGGCCTGCACCATCGCGTACCCGATGAGGTGCGTGAAGGAGATCTTCCCGCCGCGGGCGCGCTTGAGGTGGTTGTTGATGACGATGCGGTTGTCGAAGAGCAGCTTCACCGGGACCGCGCGGACCGACGTCGCCGTCGGGACCTCCACGGAGGCGTTCATGTTCTTCGCAACGGCGGCGGCGGGGCCGCGCAGCGTCACGTACTCGGGCCCCTGGGCCTCAGCAGCGGGTTTGGCCGGCTCAGCTGCCTTGGCGGCAGCGGCCGCCGGCTTGGTGGTGGGGGCGCCTGCGGCGCTGCTTGCCGCTGCGGGCTTCGCCGCGGCGGGAGCGGCCTTCGGCGTGGCCGAGCTGCTCGCGGCAGGAGCCGCGGGGGTGGCGGGCGCGGCAGGGGCCGCGGGCTTCGCCGGTGCGGCGGGAGCACTGGTGGCCGCAGCCCCCGCGGCTGCGTCACCCGCCGGCTTGGCCGGAGGAGTGGCGACGGACGCGCCCGCTGCTCCTGGCTTGTAGTCGGCGAAGAAGTCCCACCAGGCTCGGTCGACCGAGTTCGGGTCCTGGAGGTACTGCTGATAGATCTCGTCGACGAGCCACTCATTGGGACCGAAGGCCGCAGCAGGGCTCTTGCCTTGCCCGTCTTGGTCGGTCGAGACGCTCGAGCTACTGGGGGACTGTGACGACACGGCGGTAACCGCCCTCTTCCGCTTCACAAGGTGATGGACAGCGGGAATCAAGGCTACGCCTCCATCGCCGCCAGGTGCAGGCCGGGCCCGTCATCCGTCGCGTAAGTCACATTGGACGGATGGTTTCGGCGGTGTAAATGGCGGGAAACAAGCGAGGTTCCGGAACGCAGGGCGGCCGCGCGGGCCCTGCCCAGCGCGGCGGCGTCACCCGGGCGCGCTTCCGATGCGCCCGCGAATCGCTTCCGTTTCGAACCCTACGTCAACTTCGCACTTCGGGCAGGCCCGGAAGAGTGACCTGGATGCGGCAGCCGCGAGGGGATTCGGCCACGCCGATGTGCCCGCCGTGCAGATCCACGGCCCAGCGGGCGATGGCGAGCCCGAGGCCGGTGCCGCCGTCGCTGCCGGGCCCCTGCGTCGGGATGTTGGCGTGACTGCCGCGGTTGAAGCGCTCGAAGACCCGGTGCCACTCCGACTCCGGGATGCCGGGGCCCTCGTCGAGGACCTCCAGGTCCAGGGACTCGGGGTAGAGGCCGCGCCGGGCGCGCACGGTGACGCGGCCGTGCGGCGGGCTGTGCTTGACCGCGTTGTCGATGAGGTTGGCCACCACCTGGTGCAACCGCTCGGCGTCCGCGTGCGCGGTCAGCTCGGGCGGCGTGACGTCCAGGTGCAGATGCACGTCCGTACGGGTGTGGCTGCCGGAGCCCGACGCCATGCCCGCGCGGGCCGAGGCCACCATGTTGGCCTCCTTCAGGACGCCCGACAGGTAGGGCCACACCTCGAAGCGGCGCGCCCGCAGCGGTACGACGCCGTTGTCCAGGCGGGAGAGGTCGAGCAGGGTCTCCACCAGGCGCCCGAGCCGCTCCGTCTGCTTCAGGGCCGTACGCATGGTCTCCGGGTCGGCGGCGGAGACTCCGTCGACGACGTTCTCCAGGACCGCGCGCAGCGCCGCGATGGGGGTGCGCAGCTCGTGCGAGACGTTGGCGACGAGCTCCTTGCGCTGCTGGTCCTGGGCCTCCAGGTCGTCCGCCATGCGGTTGATCGTGGTGGCCACATCGCCCAGCTCGTCGCGGCGGTCGGCGCCGCGCACCCGGCGCGTGTAGTCGCCGTGCGAGACGGCGCGCGCGACGGAGTTCATCTCGTCGAGCGGTGCCGTGAGGCTGTGCGCCACGAACTGCGTGATCAGCAGCGTGGCGATCACCGAGAAGACGGTGATGAAGCGCAGCTCCGTCTCCGTCTCCATCGCCACCATCAGCAGACCCGTGGTGATGAAGACCGAGACGACCACCAAGGTGCCGAGCTTGGTCTTGATGGAGAAGGGCCGCAGTCCCGCGAAAGGCCTGGTCATCAGCTGCCCGGCCTCACGGGGTCGGGGTCTCCAGGGCGTACCCGACGCCGTGGACCGTGCGGATCCGCTCGGCGCCGATCTTCCGGCGCAGCGCCTTGATGTGGCTGTCGACGGTCCGGGTGCCCGACGCGTCCGCCCAGTCCCACACCTCGGCGAGCAGCTGCTCGCGCGAGAGCACGGCACGCGGCGTATTGGCCAGGCAGACGAGGAGGTCGAACTCCGTCGGCGTCAGATGTACGTCCTCGCTGCGGACCCTGACCCGCCGCTGGGCATGGTCGATCTCCAGCTCGCCGAGCCGCAGGATCCCGCTGCGCGGCGTGGTCGCGGCGAGCGCGGCCCGCTCGACCCTGCGCAGCAGGACGTGCACGCGGGCCGCGAGCTCCCGCATGGAGAACGGCTTGGTCATGTAGTCGTCGGCGCCGACACCGAGCCCGACCAGCATGTCCGTCTCGTCGTCGCGTGCCGTCAGCATGAGGACCGGAACAGGCCGCTGGGCCTGCACCCGGCGGCACACCTCAAGCCCGTCGAAGCCCGGCAGCATGATGTCCAGGATCAGCAGATCGGGCTGCCAAGCCTGCGCGGTGTCGACCGCCGCGGGACCGTCTCCCGCTGTTTGCACTACGAAACCCTCGGCGCGTAGCCGGGCGGCGATGGCGTCGACGATCGTCGGGTCGTCCTCGACCACCAGAACCCGGCGCTGGGCGCCTGGCATCGCCGCCGTCGCACCGTTGTGGGAGGTGTGTGTCTGCTCCATCGCCCGCCCCTGACACTGATCGCTTGTGTTCGACCAGCAGGGTACGGGTCGCGAAGGGGCCTCGGCTACGCAGCGCTTACGCCGAGATGAACCACGTCCGGTACGCCTCGGGCAACGGGGATCTCTTCCGTCCGTACCGCCTGGAATCCGGCATTCCGTAGAGCGACGTCGAAAGCGGACGAGGGCTGGGCCGACCACACGGCGAGCACTCCGCCGGGGTTGAGGCGGGAGCGGCAGGCGGCCAGACCGGCCGGAGAGTAGAGGGAGTTGTTGTCCTCGGTCACCGTCCAGTCCGGGCCGTTGTCGATGTCGAGACAGAGCGCGTCGTACGTTTTCGGGGCGCCGTGCGAGGAGTCGGCGCCGCGGAGGTGGGCCACGAGATCTGTGTGCAGGATCTCCGTGCGCGGATCGGCGAGCGCGGCGCGGGACAGCTCGGCCAGCGGGGCGTCGGCCCCCGAGCAGTGCCAGTCGATGATGGCCCGCTCCCGCTCGATCACGCTGATACGGCCCCAGTGCGGGTCGGCCGCCGCGTGGGCGAGGGAGAAGCCGACGCCCAGGCCGCCGATGAGGAGGCCGGGCTGCGGGCGGCCGTCCAGCGCGTCGTACGCCGCGTCGATGAGCAGCCGCTCCGAGCGGCCGTCCGAAGTGTCCATGAGGAAACAGCCATTGGCGATGATCTGCAGAAGCGCACCATGGCGCCGCAGTACGACTTCGCCGTACGGCCCCTCACGCCGGTCGATGACGACGGGGGTGGTGGTGTGGGTGTGCATGGCCGCCAGCGTATGGGGGCGGGCCCGGGGCGCCCCCGGAATACGCCGGTCGGTGCGGACGCGTTTATGACCTGTGAGGTTCATGTGATTCGCGTCTCACGTGGCGCCGATCATAGACAGCGCCCGAAATAACGGCAAAGGGTGGACGGAACGGAAGGAGCGCCTCAGCGTGAACCGGAGTGCGTCGGCTGCCCCCACGGCACCCGAGGGGATCACCCCGCCCGGCCTCGACGGCATCCCGCGCCAGCGGGAGTGCGACGGACCGGACGCGGCGCCCCCGGAAGCTCATGAGGCGCGCCCTCATGAGGCGCGAACGGCATCCGCGTCCGACGGGGGCGCGCGCCGCCTGAGCCGTCTGCGCCCCTGGCGCCTGCTGCCGACGCCTACGGGTACGCCCTTCACGTTCGGCTATGCCGCGGTCCTCACCCTGACGTCGCTCCTGACGCAGTACGCGGACGCGTCCCTGATCTCGACCCTGCACCGGCACTCCAGCACGGACGTGGCGCACCTGGCGCAGGAGCCGCTGCTCGTCCTGGTGGCCAGCGCGCTGTGGATCGCGGGCGGCATCGCGTCTCCGTACGCGATCGGCTTCCTGCTGGTGCTCACGGCCCTGGAACGCCGCATCGGCGCGCTGCGCACGGCGGGCGTCTTCCTGCTCGGCCATGTCGTGGCCACCCTCGCGACCGAGGTGCCGGTCGGCTTCTCGGTCCTTGCGGGGCATCTGCCCGACAGTTCGCTGCACCGCCTCGACTACGGGATCAGCTTCGGCGTCGCGGCGAGCGTCGGCGCTCTGGCCGGCCTGTTCAGGCCGTGGCTGCGCTGGCTGGTCCTCGCCGGGTTCGGCGGCATGCTCGTCGACGACCTGATCGCGTTCGAGGACCCCATGACGAACTGGGGTCATCTCCTCGCGCTGCTGATCGGCGTGAGTACGTGGCCGCTGGTGCGACGGTGGCGTCGACCCGTATCGAACTGATCGCTCACAGCGAACAACCCTTGGGGAACATTCAAGGACTCATGAGCATTGAGTCCACATAGCTCAACTTGAATGCCGAAGGGGAGATCATGTCTGCTGAGTCTGCTCAGTCAAACGCGTCCACGCCGCTGACCCTGCCCGTGCTGCCGCTCGACGACGAGGTCGTCCTGCCCGGCATGGTGGTTCCGTTCGACCTGTCCGATGCCGACGTACGCGCCGCGGTGGAGGCCGCCCAAGCGGCAGCCCGCTCCAGTGGGAGCAGCAAGCCGCAGGTGCTTCTTGTTCCGCGCATCGACGGGACGTACGCCGCGACCGGCGTCCTCGGCACCGTCGAGCAGGTCGGCCGCCTCTCCGACGGCGACCCCGGCGCGCTCATCCGCGGCCGTGGCCGGGTGCGGATCGGCGCCGGCACGACGGGGCCCGGTGCCGCGCTCTGGGTGGAGGGGATCCAGGTCGACGAGACCGTGCCCGACCCGCTCCCCGGCGCCGTCGCCGAGCTGGTCAAGGAGTACAAGGCGCTCGCCACCAGCTGGCTGAAGAAGCGCGGCGCGTGGCAGGTCGTGGACCGCGTCACGCAGATCGACGACGTCTCCGCGCTCGCCGACAACTCCGGATACTCGCCCTTCCTCTCCACCCAGCAGAAGATCGAGCTCCTGGAGACCGACGACCCGGTCGCCCGTCTGAAGCTCGCCACCGAGCAGCTGCGCGAGCACCTCGCCGAGCAGGACGTCGCCGAGTCCATCGCCAAGGACGTGCAGGAAGGCGTCGACAAGCAGCAGCGCGAATTCCTCCTTCGCCGCCAGCTCGACGCCGTGCGCAAGGAGCTGCGCGAGATCAACGGCGAGCAGGATGGTGAGGAGTCCGATGACTACCGCACCCGCGTCGAGGCCGCCGACCTCCCCGAGAACGTACGGGAGGCCGCCCTCAAGGAGGTCGACAAGCTGGAGCGGTCCAGCGACCAGTCGCCCGAGGGCTCCTGGATCAGGACCTGGCTCGACACCGTCCTCGAACTCCCGTGGAACGAACGGACCGAGGACGAGTACGACATCAAGGGCGCCCAGAACATCCTCGACGCCGAGCACGCGGGCCTTGAGGACGTGAAGGAGCGCATCACCGAGTACCTCGCGGTGCGCAAGCGGCGTGCCGACCGCGGCCTCGGGGTCGTCGGCGGCCGTCGTGGCGGCGCCGTGCTCGCCCTCGTGGGTCCGCCCGGCGTCGGCAAGACCTCGCTCGGCGAGTCCGTCGCGCACGCCATGGGCCGCAAGTTCGTGCGGGTCGCACTCGGCGGCGTACGCGACGAGGCGGAGATCCGCGGACACCGTCGTACGTACGTGGGGGCGCTGCCCGGACGGATCGTGCGGGCCATCAAGGAGGCCGGGTCCATGAACCCGGTCGTGCTCCTCGACGAGATCGACAAGGTGGGCTCCGACTTCCGGGGCGACCCGGCCGCCGCCCTCCTCGAAGTCCTCGACCCTGCGCAGAACCACACCTTCCGCGACCACTACCTGGAGGTCGAGCTCGACCTCAGCGACGTGGTCTTCCTGGCCACGGCGAACGTCATCGAATCCATCCCGGAGGCGCTGCTCGACCGCATGGAGCTGGTCAGGCTCGACGGGTACACCGAGGACGAGAAGGTCGTCATCGCCCGCGACCACCTGCTCCCGCGCCAGCTGGAGCGGGCCGGGCTGCAGACCGACGAGGTGACCCTGGACGAGAGCGCGCTGCGCAAGCTCGCGGGGGAGTACACCCGCGAAGCGGGCGTACGGAACCTGGAGCGGTCCGTCGCGCGGCTGCTCCGCAAGGTCGCGGCGCAGCACGAACTGGGCGAGCGGGAGCTGCCGTTCACGGTGACGGACGAGGAACTGCGCGGTCTCATCGGGCGCCCGCACCACGTGCCCGAGTCGGCGCAGGACCCGGCCGAGCGGCGCACGGCGGTGCCGGGCGTGGCGACCGGGCTCGCGGTCACCGGCGCGGGCGGTGACGTCCTCTTCGTCGAGGCGTCGCTCGCCGACCCGGAGACCGGTGCGGCCGGACTGACCCTGACCGGTCAGCTCGGCGACGTGATGAAGGAGTCCGCACAGATCGCGCTCTCCTTCCTGCGCTCGCGCGGCGCCGAACTGGAGCTGCCCGTCGCCGACCTGAAGGAACGCGGCGTGCACATCCACTTCCCGGCGGGCGCGGTCCCCAAGGACGGGCCGAGCGCGGGCGTCACCATGACGACCGCCCTCGCCTCGCTGCTCAGCGGCCGTCTGGTCCGTACGGATGTGGCCATGACCGGCGAGGTCTCGCTGACCGGGCGCGTCCTGCCGATCGGCGGCGTCAAGCAGAAGCTGCTCGCCGCGCACCGCGCCGGGATCACCACGGTGATCATCCCGAAGCGGAACGAGGCCGATCTGGACGACGTCCCGGCGGAGATCCTCCAGAAGCTGGACGTGCACCCGGTGACGGATGTCCGTCAGGTGCTCGAACTGGCCCTGACGGAGGCCGAGGTGAGGATTCCGGCCGCCGCGTGACGGCGGTGCCCGTCAGCGGGCTCCGCCCGCGGAGCCGGTGAGTGAGGGCCCGGGACCCGAGAGGGGTTCCGGGCCCTCACGCGCAGCGGGCGTGCTCAGCCGTTGGCGAGTGCCTTGACCCTGTCGAGCGCGCCGTTGAACTTGTTGTGGTCCCCGACCGTCGGGCCCGTCGAGGTGTACTGCCACATCGTGTAGAAGCCCCAGCCGCCCGGCAGCTCACCGGGCGCGCTGGCGTAACGGGCGACCCAGAGCGGGTTGTTGGCGGCAAAGCCGGCGTAGTTGCCGGTGCACTGCTTCCACCAGCTGGTGGCCGTGTAGATCACCGCGTGGCGCCCGGTGCGCGCCTTGTACTGGTTCAGGAAGTCACGGATCCAGGTGACCATCGCGGACTGGGACTTGCCGAAGCAGGCCGCCCCGTACGGGTTCCACTCGATGTCGAGCGCGCCCGGCAGCGTCCTGCCATCCTTGGACCAGCCGCCGCCGTTGTCCACGAAGTAGTTGGCCTGGGCGGCGCCGCCCGTGGTGTCGGGTGTCGCGAAGTGGTACGCGCCGCGGATCATGCCCACGTTGTACGAACCGTTGTACTGCTGGGCGAAGTAGGGGTTCTTGTAGTAGGTCCCCTCGGTGGCCTTCACGTAGGACCACTTCACGCCGCTGTTCCAGAGCGTCGGCCAGGAGACGTTGCCCTGATGGCTGCTGACGTCGACGCCTTCGGTCTGTACCGCGTCGCCTCCGGGCGGCAGACTGCCCTGCCCGTCGTGCTCGATGACGCCCTGGCCCATGCGGGCGGAACCGCGGGGCGGTACGTCGTCGCCGTCGGCGGCCTGTGCGGCGCCGGGCAGGGTCAGGAGGAGGGAGAGGGCGGAGAGGACTGAGAGCAGGATTCCGGCCGCTGACCAGCGGGAGCGGCGGGGCGTTCCGGGTCTGTGCACGGGCATGTGCGTGCCTCCGTAGGCCTCGATTGAGCTCGATCGAGCTCGTGGGGGGACCTTGTCGACAGGTTCGTGGTGTGAACATGTCACGCATGACGCTACGCACGTAGACCCGTGACTGGGAAGGGGGCCCGGTGTCTGCCGGTGGTCTACTCCTGCGGCGGTGTCCTCGGCGTGGCCGCTCGGGGCGTTGCGAAATACTGGTCGAGCTGCGGCGATGGGCCGACGCGGATGTCTGCCGCCGTGCGGGGCGGAATCTTCTCTGATCCGGAAAGAAAGCGTGCCATGGGTGCTGAAGTGCACGAGGGCGAGAACGACGGTGGAGTCGACGTGAGCAGGGGGGCCGACGTGAACAGGGGGCCCGACGTGAACGTGGGGGTCGACCGCGAGTTCCTCGCCCTGGAGCGGGAGTTGTCGCTGCTCCTGCGCCGGGCGCGTGCCTCGTCCGGCGAGATGGCGCGCCAGGTCCACCCCGACCTGGAGCCCGCCGCGTACGGACTCCTGGTCTGCCTCGACGACTCGGGCCCGCAGCGGGCCACGGACCTCGCCGCGTACATCGGTGTCGGCAAGGCGACGATGAGCCGTCAGCTGCGGGCCCTCGAAGAGCTGGGGCTCGTCGCCCGCGAGCCCGACCCCGCCGACGGACGGGCCTGGTTGGTCCACCTCACGGAGGAGGGCGGGACGCGGTTCCGTACGGTGCGGGCCGCCCGGCGGGAGCGGTACGTGCGGAAGCTGGCCGCGTGGGACCGTACGGAGGTGGCGGAGCTGGCCCGCCTGCTGCGCCAGCTGAACGAGTCGCCGGAGTCCTGAGGGGCGTCGAGCCCCGTAGGGGCGCGGGGCTCTGACGTGTGCGGCTCCGCCGCGTGGGCGCGACCAGCCACGACGTGCCAGCGGACGACGCCTCGGGCCGAGGGGCCGGCCCGGTCACAACTCCGCGTACACCACAGCCGCGTCGTCATGCCTCTTCCCCCGCGGGAACGCCGTGCCCTCCGGATCCGCCCGCTCCAGCTCCCGCACCCGGTCCACCATGCGCTGCGGGCCGTCCTTCCGCAGCAGCTCGAAGCACTCCGTCCAGTCGCCCGCGCGGAACGTCTCGACCCAGCGGCCGACCCCGTCCGTCAGGGCCGCCACCGCGGTCACCTCGGCGCGCGGCCAGCTGCCGGTGACGGCCCGTGCCGCCGCCGACGGGTCCGCGGCCGCCGTGAAGAAGCCGTCCTCCGCGTTCCGCAGGGCCTCGACCGCGGCGCCGTACGCGCGGCCCGCTACCGCGCGTTCGGCCGAGCCGCGCGGCAGCGCGCGGACCTCGTCGCGCATCGCGCGGATCCTCGGCGGCAGTTCAGCCAGGCGCTCGTCGAGCACCGGCGTGACCCGGCCGTCCGGTCCCGCGACCAGGAGTGCGGAGTCGGACAGGACGAGGTGTTCGACCACTTCGCCGTCCCAACGCACCAGGACCACGGTGGCCTGAGGCGTACGCGGGTGAGAAAGGTCACAGGTTTGACAGTGGGCCTCCGCGGTGCGCACGATCGCCTCCGCGAGGATCTCAGAGAGCGTCATATCCCGCCGTGAAACGGACAGTTCCCCCAGTGCGCCCCCGAGTCGCGCCGTGAACCAAGGGACGGAATGCAGACAACCGTCATCTCCGGCGGGCGGAGTCACCCCGTCCAGAAGGATGAGCGATCCACCCTGTCCGGCTGCGGGAAGCATGACCGCCGCATAGTCCTCGTTGGGGCGTGCGGGGTCTCCGGGCTCGGTGGCGAGTTCGATACGCATTCCGCCAGTCTGCACGAGGCCTTCACAAGGCCGTCCGGAGGTCGCAGGCAGCCGGGAGTTGGCCCGGACCAGCAGGTCAGACGTCGGATTTCAGTCGGAATGATCGCTTCCGGCGGCGTGTGGCGGCGCATCCTGCCAAAGCCTGCGGTCGACGTCCAACCGGCGCACCGTGGCCGAGACTTTCGGTCCGCGCCGGGACTTGCTCGCCAACTCCCCGCCGATGTTCACTCCTTCGGGTGGCCAGGCATGTGATGCGCGACTGCCACCCATCGGCACTGGAAGGGTCAGGAGCCGTACCGGGGGGCGCGCGTGTTGACGGATCGTCACCCGGGCCCATGGGCAGACGAAAAACAAGAATGCGAGCACCGGTGCAGAAGATGCGGCCTGGGCGCAAGGGCAAGCAGACGGCTCCTGAAGGGGCCACGCCGGGCGCGACCACCCCTACAGAGCGCTCGCCCGAGCACACTGCGACACCCGAGCACACTGCGACAGCGGCAGAGAACACGGCGGGGGAGCACACGGCCTCCGGTGTGACGCCTCCTGACGGCTCGAAGCCCGCGGAGAAGAACGCGGGGACGAACGCGGGGATGAACGCGGAGCAGCCTGCCGGGAATTCTGTCGAGACGGGCGGTCCCTCGAAGCCCGCGAAGTCCGCCAAGTCCGCGAAGTCCGTCGACTCCAAGCCCACCGCACGCGTGCGCAATCGGCTGATCGTCGCCGTCGCCGTGGTGGCCGCCGCGATCGCCGGTGCCGGAGCGCCCGCCATCGTCGCCGCCTCCGGGCAACTGAGCGACGCGCAGAGCCTGGTGACTCTCGCCGAGCGCACCCAGGACGCGGTATCCCTCGGCCACTCGCTGGCCGACGAGCGCGACGAGGTCACCTCGTTCATCGCGGCGGGCCGCCCGCAGGGCCGTGGCCTCTCCGAGGGCCGCAGCGCCCGCGTCGACCGCCAGATCGAGGAGCTGCGCACGGCCGACGCCCCGGCGGGCCTGCGCAAGGACCTCGCCGAGATCGGCGCCGTGCGCAGAGCGGCGCTCACCGGCAAGAGCAGTGCTCTGGAAGCCCACACGGCGTACTCGAACGTCATCACCGAGCTGCACGGCCTCACCCGCGAACTCGCCGAGAAGACCCCGCCCCGCGCGGGCTCCGGCGCCTACGCGCTCGCCGACCTCGACCACGCCGTCGAACAGGCGGCGAGCGCCCGCGGCCTGCTCCTCGCCACCTTCGCCGTACCGCGCTCCACCGGGACGAACACCGTCGTCGACCCCGTCACCGGCCTGCCCACCACGGTGGTCGACGAGTCGTCCGCCGAAAGCAAGCAGCGCGACGGCCTCAGCGCCGCCGGCCAGCAGGCCCACATCCGCGAACTGGCCGCCCTCGCGGACTTCCGGGACGCGGCCACGGACGGCGCCCGCACCACGTACGACTCGGCGGTCACGGGCCACGAGGTGACGACGGCCGAGAAGTACCTCTCCCGCCTCACCGACCAGCCCACGCTCTCCACCGCGGAGCGCGGCTACGACCGCAAGAAACTCGACACCGCGCTCTCCGCCCGCATCGAGACGATGCGCGGAGCCGAGTCCGCGCTCATCGTGCAGCGCACCAAGAGCCTCGCCCAGCAGCGCGACGACGACGTGACGGCCCTGGAGATCCGCGTCGCGCTCATCGGCGTCACGCTGCTCGTCGCGGTCGGCGTCTCCATGGCGATGGCCCGCAGCCTGACCCGCCCGCTCGCCGTCCTGCGCATCGGCTCGGCCCGCCTCGCCACCGAGCCCGCGCCCCAGGAGCCGATCCGCTTCACGGGCCGCGACGACGAGTTCGCCCAGGTCGTACGGTCCGTCAACGCGCTGCACGAGCACGCGGCAGGCCTCACCGAGCGCCTCACCACGCTCGAAGCGGACCGCAAGCACCTCATCGGCCAGCGCCGGTCCATGGCCGAGGAGCGCGACAAGCTGCGCGCCGAACTGACCGAGGCCTCCGCCCACTTGGAGCGGGTGCGGCAGTCCATCCACGGCACGTTCGTGAACCTGGCCCTGCGCACCCTCGGCCTGGTCGAGCGGCAGCTCGCCGTCATCGAGAACCTCGAGGACCGCGAGCAGGACCCGGACCGCCTCGCCACGCTCTTCAAGCTCGACCACTTCGCCACGGTCATGCGCCGCCACAGCGAGAACCTGCTCGTCCTCGCCGGTGCCGAGCACGGCCACCAGCACCCCGGCCCGGTGCCGCTGGTCGACGTGGTACGCGCCGCCGTCAGCGAGATCGAGCGGTACGAACGCGTGCGCATCGCCACGCTGCCGCCGCACGCGCACGTCGCGGGCTTCGCCGCGGACGACATCAGCCACCTGGTCGCCGAGCTCCTGGAGAACGCGACCTCGTTCTCGCCGCCGGACGCCTCCGTCGAGGTCTCCGGCTGGCTCCTGGAGAGCGGTGAGGTCATGCTCTCCGTTCAGGACGAGGGCATAGGGGTCACATCGGACCGGATGGACGAGCTCAACTCCCGCCTGGCGGACTTCCGTCCGGACGACGCGTACGACCAGGAGAGCGGGGACGGGCTGGGGCTCGGCCTCTATGTCGTGGCCCGGCTCGCCGCGCGGCACGGGGCGCGGGTTCGCCTGCGCGAGCAGAAGCAGGGCGGCATCGCGGCGGTCGTGGTCCTGCCGAAGTCGATCCTCGCCGCGGCGCCCGCGGTGACGGCTCCGCCGGTCGGTGTGCCTGTCGCCGGCGGGGCGCCCGCCCTGCACCTCCCCGGCTCGGAGGCCGAGGCCAACTCCAATGTGCTGCGGGGGCGCGCGGCGCTGACCGCTGCCGCGGGGGCCGATGACGAACCGCACGATCCGCTGATCGCTGCTGCGGAGCACGCGGTGCGGGAGGCGGAGGCCGAGCCCGAGCCCGCGGCTTCGCCCGAGACGACTCTGGAGCTGACCCCTCCGCCTGCCCCCGAGGACCCGGCAGTAGAGCCTGAGCCCGCCCCCGAGCCCGCCCCCAAGTGGGAGCGCGTCACCGACAAGGGGCTTCCCAAGCGCACGCCCAAGATCACCGCGCCCGAGCCCACCGTGCCCAAGGCGCGCAGCGGCTCC
This sequence comes from Streptomyces sp. A18, assembly GCF_059026065.1. Lineage (NCBI taxonomy): Bacteria > Bacillati > Actinomycetota > Actinomycetes > Kitasatosporales > Streptomycetaceae > Streptomyces > Streptomyces sp. A18. Next base: position 93,214 of record NZ_JBWLKL010000027.1, read on the forward strand.
GTCGACGCCGAAGCGCTGCGCAAGCGGCTCGGCGGCTTCCACCAGGGAGCCATCAGCGGCCGGCGCGACGTAGAGGCCGAGCTGACCGGACGTAGCGAAGAGACCAAAGAGACCGAAAACAACATGGGGGACACAGTCGAGGAGGCAAGTAGTTGACTGCACCCATGCGCTCGCCCAGTTCTTCCACCGGCAGCAAATCCGGGACCGCGTTCGGACTGAGCAGCGAAGCACGCAACCTGCACTGGCTGCTGACGAACCTCGTCGAGGAGGTGCCAGGGCTGCTCTCGGTCGCGGTGGTCTCCTCCGACGGTCTGCTCCTGCTCTCCTCGGACCCCGCACGCAACAACGAGCAGGCGGTCGACAACAGTTCGGGCCCCAAGGGCTCCAGCGCGGACCTCGCCACGATCGTCTCCGGCCTCGGTTCGCTCTGCATCGGCGCCGGCAAGCTGATGGACGCGGGATCGGTCAAGCAGACCGTCGTCGCCATGGAGGAGGGCAGCCTCTTCGTGATGTCGGTCAGCGACGGCTCGCTGCTCGGCGTGCACGCCACCCCGGACTGCGACATGAGCGTCGTCGCGTACCACATGGCGCTCTTCGTCGGCCGCGCCGGGCATGTCCTCACCCCCGAACTCCGCAGTGAGCTGCGCCAGTCGATGGAGAGCGTCCGATGAGCAGTAACCCCGGCAAGCTCCCCCAGCGGGGCGCGGATCGCAAACCGGCCCGGGTACGCCCGTACTCGCTCACCGGCGGCCGCACCCGCTTCGGCCACGTCCTGCTCGTCGAGACGTTCGTCGCCGCCCTCGAAGCCCCCGAGGAGCGCCGCGAGCTGCCGCAGGGCAACGCCACCGCCCGTGTCATGCCGGAGATGCGGGCCATCGTCGAGATCTGCCGCCGTATGCGTACGGTCGCGGAGATCGCCGCGCTTCTGAAGATGCCGCTCGGCGTGGTCCGCGTCCTGCTGAGCGACCTCGCAGACCAGGGAAAGATCCGCGTGTACGGAACGGGCCACGGCCCGGGACAGCCGGACCGCGCACTGCTCGAAAGGGTGCTGAGTGGACTCCGCCGTCTCTGAACTCCGCCACCCGGGCCCCGACCCGGACGAGAACCTCCAAGCCTGGCAGACGGACCGCACCCGGGCCCCGATCGCGACGAAGATCGTGGTGGCGGGCGGTTTCGGCGTCGGCAAGACGACTCTGGTCACCACGGTCTCCGAGATCACGCCCCTCCAGACGGAGGCGCTGATGACGCAGGCGAGCGAGGACACGGACGACCTCACGTCGACCCCGGACAAGACCACGACCACGGTCGCCATGGACTTCGGCCGGATCACGCTCGACGACGACCTCGTGCTCTACCTCTTCGGTACGCCGGGCCAGCAGCGCTTCTGGTTCATGTGGGACGACCTGGTGCGCGGCGCGATCGGCGCCGTCGTGCTCGCCGACACCCGCAGGCTGCCCGACTGCTTCCCCGCGCTCGACTACTTCGAGAGCTGCGGTCTGCCGTACATCGTGGCCGTCAACCACTTCGACGGGACCGAGGAGTTCGAGCCCGCGGACGTGCGCGAGGCGCTGACGATCCCGCCGCACATACCGGTGCTGATCATGGACGCGAGGCAGCGGATCTCGGTGGTCGAGTCACTGCTCTCGCTGGTCGGCCACGCCCTCGCGGCGACCCCCGAATAAGCATTTCCAGTTTTCAGTACGTCGTAGGAGAAGCAGCCGCATGCGGAAGATACTCGTCGTCGGAGCCGGTCAGGCCGGGCTCCAGATCGCTCTCGGACTCCAGTCGCAGGGGTACGAGGTCACCCTGATGTCCAACCGCACGGCGGACGAGGTCCGGTCCGGCCGTGTGATGTCCACGCAGTGCATGTTCCACACGGCGCTGCAGCACGAGCGCGACCTCCAGGTGAACTTCTGGGAGTCCCAGGCCCCGCAGATCGAGGGCCTCGGCGTCTCGGTCGCCGGGCCGGACTCCTCCCGCGTCATCGACTGGGTGGGCAAGCTGGACGGGTTCGCCCAGTCCGTCGACCAGCGCGTGAAGATGGCGGGCTGGATGGAGACGTTCGCGCAGCGGGGCGGCCAGCTGGTCATCCACGGCGCTGCGGTCTCGGACCTCGACTACTTCTCCCGCACGTACGACCTCGTGCTCGTCTCCGCGGGCAAGGGCGAGCTCGTCTCGATGTTCGAGCGGGACGCCTCGCGCTCTCCCTTCGACACGCCGCAGCGTGCCCTGTCGGTCGCGTACGTCCACGGGATGGGGCCGCGACCCGAGCACCCCGAGTTCGACGCGGTGCGGTGCAACCTGGTGCCGGGCGTGGGCGAGCTCTTCGTCATGCCGACGCTGACGACGTCCGGGCGCGCCGACATCCTGTTCTGGGAGGGCATACCGGGCGGCCCGCTCGACGCCTTCCAGGGCATCAAGGACCCCTCCGAGCACTTGGCGCTGACGCTGGAGCTGCTTGAGAAGTTCACGCCGTGGGAGTACGCGCGGGCGACCAAGGTCGAACTGACCGACGCGGGCGGCACGTTGTCCGGCCGCTACGCCCCGACGGTGCGCAAGCCGATCGGCCGCCTTCCCGGCGGTGGCCTCGTCCTGGGCGTCGCGGACGTGGTGGTCGCGAACGACCCGATCACGGGACAGGGCTCCAACTCGGCCTCCAAGTGCGCGGCTTCGTACCTCGACTCGATCATCACGCACGGCGACAAGCCGTTCGACGCGGACTGGATGCAGTCCACGTTCGACCGCTACTGGGAGACCGCGCAGCACGTCACCAAGTGGACGAACGCGATGCTGTCGCCCCCGCCGGAGCACGTCCTGAACCTGATCGGCGCGGCGGGCCAACTCCAGCCGGCGGCGGACCGCTTCGCGAACGGCTTCAACGACCCGTCGGACTTCGAGAACTTCTTCTATGAGCCGGAGAAGACGGGCGCGTACCTCGCGAGCCTGACCGGCTGAGTCTCCCTGAAGGCGCGCGGAGCCCGCTCCCCGGCGGTGGTCACGCCGGGGGCGCTCCCGCTCGCCCGTAACCCGCGTCGTCCCCCTTCATCGCTTCGCGGGGCAGCTTCGGCGGGACGTAGTCCTTCATCGGCTTGGCCGAGGGGTCAGGGCGTACCGCGCCGAGGAGGGGATTCGAGGCGATGGGGGAGACCTTGACCCGGGTTCCGGGGCGCGGGGCCTGGATCACCATGCCGTCGCCCAGGTACATCGCCACGTGCGTGGCCTTGGGGAAGTAGACGATCAGGTCGCCCGGCCGCAGCTTCCGCAGCGAGACCCGCTTCAGCTGTGCCCACTGCTCCTGTGACGTGCGGGGGATCTCCTGGCCCGCGGACGCCCATGCCTGGGAAGTGAGGCCCGAGCAGTCGAAGGACGTGGGGCCCTCCGCGCCCCACTTGTAGGGCTTGCCGATCTGCCGTACCGCGTAGTCCAGGGCCGAATCCCCCCGCCGGGAGGGCGGCCGGGTCGGTGCCGAGCCCGGGGAGCCGCTCAGGGAGCCCGACTTCAGGAACTTCTTCTGTGCCGCCGCCATTCCCTCCTCCTCCGCCTTCGCGAGCTCCTTCAGCTGTTCCGTGCTCAGCGACGCGAGGAGTTCCTCCACCTCCTTCAGCCGGTCCTCGGCCGTGTCCCGGGCCTCCTTCTCCCGTGCGGCCAGGGCGACTTGGGTCGCCAGGGCCCCCTTCGCCCTGGCCGCGAGCGCTGATGCCTTCTTCTCCCCGCCGACCAGCCGCTCCATGGTCGCCGCCCGCTCCGCCGACACCCGCCCGATGACATGACCCTGGTCCAGGGCCTGCTGCGGGTTGCGGGCGAGGAGGAGGTGTACGTAGGGGGAGATGTTCGTCCTGCCCTGGTACTGCTGGCGCGCGAAGCGGCCCGCCTCGCCCCGGCTGTCGCGGACCGAGGTCTTCGCGCGGGCCAGGCTGCCGTTGAGACGGGTGACCTCGGCGCGCTGGTCCTTCAGCTTCTCCTGGGCCGCGTTGTACGTCTCCGTCGACTCCTCGGCCTTCCGGTACAGCTCCTGAAGGTCCGTCAGGAGCTCGGCCACCGAGCGCCCCCCGGGGCCCGACGGCTCCGGTACGGCGCAGGCGGGGGAAGCCGTCGCCAGCAGCGCCCCGACCGCGGCTCCCGTACCGACCCACCGCAGCAGCCTGCCTGACATGCCATCACCTCCGGCGCGCGGCGGCACGTCCGCCCCGCACCGCGAGCATCAGCCGCCCCGGCGGAGCCCGCCTGCGGAAGGTGCGCGGGTTGGCGCAATGCGGTCACTCGTCCAGGGCCCCACGGCGCGGCTCGCTTGCCACGGGGAGGCCTCAGGCGGCCCCGTCCGGCTTCGACCACGGCCACTTCAGGCCGGGCTTGGCCTTGTCGCCCTCGGGGTCGTACTCGTACGTCCAGCCCTGGTGAAGGCCGAGCCGTTTTCCTCCGGCCCTGCCCACCCGGCGGTACACGAGCACGGTCGGCGGGCCGCCCGCGTCGTCCGGCACCGGGACGCGGTACACCTTCGGGGGGTGGCCGGTCGGGCCGAGCAGGATGGGCAGTACGCGGCCGTCCAGGGGGCCACCCACGAAGGGGGTGTCTTCGCTCTTCACCCGGCCAGTGTCACAGCAGGCGCCCGCCGCGCCTCACAGCAGGTGCGCCGCGTCGCTCACCACGGGCAGGACCCGCCGGGCGAGCGAGCCCGCGGGTCCTTCGGGCGTCTCCATGGCCAGCGCGGTCCGTACCGCCTCCGCGGTCTGCGGGTCGCGGCCCGCGGAGGCCACCAGGACCGCCATGAACTGTTCGACGAGCCAGTCCCGCAGCTCGTCCAGCGGCGGCTGCTTCTCCTCGTCCAGCCAGATCAGGGACGCCGCCTCGACGGAGGTGATCCACATCCGCACGGTCATCCGCAGCCGCGGGCCCGTGGCGCCGACGACCTCCAGGTGGGCCAGGATGTGCTCGGCGGCCGTCCTGCGCACCTCGTCCACGATGGCGGTCGTCCGCGAGGTCTCCACGACGCTGCCGCCCTGCAGCAGCGCGCTGAACCCCGCGTCGTGCTGGTCGACGAAGGCGAGATAGCGGTCGAGCGCGTTCGCAAGGCGCTGCGTGAGCGGACCCTCGGGCGGCTCGGCGAAGCACTGCTCCAGCTCGTCGGCGGCGGACCGCAGCGCGGCCTCGTACAACTGCTGCTTGCCGCCGGGGAAGTAGCGGTAGACGAGCGGCCGTGACACCCCGGCCGCCTCCGCCACGTCGTCGAGGGACACCTCGTCGGGTGCGCGCACCGCGAAGAGGGACAGGGCCGCCTCTTTGAGCTGCCGCTGCCGCTCTTCGACACTGAGGCGCCGGTACGCGCGGGTGGGAGCAGGCGAGGTCATGCCCCGCAGCGTAACCGCCCGTTCGAACAAGCGCCCCGGAACCCTCCGTACTCTCTTCGCTACGCCAGGAGTCCGGAACTCTTCCACAGCCGCCGCCCGGCACCCCGCAGCACCCCGATGTCGTCCAGGAAGTCGGTGAGGCGCTTGGCCCCGGTCTGCATGATCTCCCGGCGGTGGGCGCTCGCCTTGACCTGGGCCATGGCCTCGCGCTTGTCCAGGCCCACGTTCGCGTAGACCTCGGGGTTGATGAAGGCGATCGAGAAGACGCGGGCGAACTCACCGGAGGTGAGGCGGGTGAACTCCTGGGACCAGCGCGGTGCCGTCACCATCTGGCGGCGCAGCTCCTCACGGGCGTACCGCACATGGCGCGCCTCCTCCACGACATGGATCCGCGTGACACCGCGCACCAGGGTCTGGACGCGCTCGTCCGGGAACGTCAGGCGCTGCATCCAGTCGAGGATCTCCTCGCCGAGCAGCGTCGCCGTGAACGACCCCGGCGTCGTCGAGATGGTCTTGAAGAGCCGGCCGAGGTTCCGGTGCACGGTGCTGACCGGGTAGTACGGCGTGTCCCCGCGCGTGATCAGGCGCGCGAACATCTTCGAGTGCCGGCACTCGTCCTCGATCTCGGTGAGCGCATACCGCACGTGCGCGCTCGTCGCCGGCTTGTCGTAGATGTGCCGTACGAGCAGCTGCATCAGGATCAGTTCGAACCAGATGCCCAGGGACGCGAGCGCTGCGGCCTCGTGCTGGGAGAGCGCGATGCGCTGCTCCTCGCTCATCCGCCGCCACATCGGCGTGCCGTAAAGGGAGACCAGCTCCGGGGGCCAGAACCACTTGCCCTCCTCGAAGGGCGCCTCCCAGTCCAGCTCCTTGTCGGGGTCGAAGGAGTGCTTGGCGGAGGAGTCGAGCAGCCGCTCGGCCACCTGCTCCCGGTCCTTGAGCAGTCCGAGCGCGTCCCGCAGCCCTTCGATCGCCGCGTCCTCCGTGATGGTCGTCATGACTCTGCCCCTGCCTCATCGTCTGCTTCGTCGTCACAGTTACCGGCGGTCACGACTTATGAGACTGCCTGTCAGCAAGGGCGTCAATCCCTTGCGCACGACTTGTTGACCGAGTGTCTACGACCGTGTGAGCCTTCCAACTACCAATCAGTACAAGTGATTACGGAGAATCCAAGGCCAATTCTTAGGAGTCGTCAGTGTCCACGCACGAGCTGTACACGAACCCTCCGGACGGAACCACCTGGCAGATACCGGCGAACGGCGCGGCCCGCTTCAGCTGGGAGTACGACGAGGGCCGCGCCCGGCTCCTCGCCCTCTACCAGAAGGGCAAGGACAAGCAGTGGGACGGTGCCAAGCGCATCGCCTGGGATCTGGAGGTCGACCCGTACGACCCTCTGGGCACCCCCGACGAGTCCATGTCGCTCTACGGCACCCGCCACTGGGCGAAGATGACCGACCGCGACAAGGGCGAGCTGCGCAAGCACTACGCCTCCTGGCAGTTCAGCCAGTTCCTGCACGGCGAGCAGGGCGCGATGGTCTGCGCGGCGCGCATCGTGGAGTCCGTGCCCGACCTGGACGCGAAGTTCTACTCCGCGACCCAGACGATGGACGAGGCGCGGCACGCGGAGGTCTACGGCCGCTTCCTGCACGACAAGATCGGCATGCTCTACCCGATCAACGACAACCTCCGGTCGCTGCTCGGGGACACCCTGCGCGACTCCCGCTGGGACATGCCCTACTTGGGCATGCAGGTCCTGATTGAGGGCCTCGCGCTCGCCGCCTTCGGCATGATCCGCGACACGACGGACAAGCCGCTGCCGAAACAGATCCTCGCGTACGTCATGCAGGACGAGGCCCGGCACGTGGCCTTCGGCCGCATGGCCCTGCGGGACTACTACAAGCAGCTCTCCGACGCGGAACTGCGCGAGCGCGAGGAATTCGTCATCGAGGGCTGCTACTTGATGCGCGACCGCCTGCGCGGCGTCGAGGTCCTGGAGAACTTCGGCATCCCGAAGGCGGAGGCGGAGGAGGCCAGCGAGAACTCCGAATTCCTGGCCCTGTTCCGGCAGTTGCTGTTCAGCCGCATCGTGCCGTGCGTCAAGGACATCGGCCTGTGGGGCAAGCGGCTGCAGGAGGCGTACGTCGACATGGGCGTGTTCGAGATGGGCAACGCCAACCTCGACCAGCTGATGGCCCAGGACGAGGAGATCGCCGAGAAGCTGGACGCGGAGCGGTTCGCGGCGGAGGAGGGGGAGCGGGTGGCGGAGGTGGCTGACGCGATCGCCGCCGGCGGGGCTTCGGACTGAGGTCAACGCGGCGCGCGGTGGTCAATCGATGGGCGGGCGGCGCGGCATTCCCGATGGGCGCGCCGGGAATGCCGGGCCAACTCCGTCGCAGGGGGTGATCATGACAGCTGCACGCGAGTACGGGCTCGACGACCCGTACGAGTGGGCCCGTCCGCCTGCGGGCAGATGGGTGTCGGACGACCTTGACCCGCTCCCGAATCTGCCCCGACATGACGGTGTCGGACGACTCCGTGGAGCGTGACCGGGAGGTCAAGCCACAAGTACGCGCCGGCGGGCGCCTCGACCTCACCACCCTCAACCGCCGCTGACCACCGCCTCCATCACCGCCCTGGCGATCGGCGCCGCGCTCCCGCCCCCGCTGATGTCCCCCCGGTCCGCCGCCGCGTCCTCCACCACCACCGCGACCGCCACCGACGGCTGGACCTCGCCGGACTTCTGGGCCCAGGAGATGAACCAGGCGTACGGCGTGCCGGAGTTGTCGATGCCGTGTTGGGCCGTGCCCGTCTTGCCGCCGACCGTCACGTCCGGGATCGCCGCGTTGCCGCCGGTGCCCTCCTCGACCACGTCGGTCATCATCTCCCGCAGCTGCATCGCCGTGGCCGGGTTCATCGCCTGGCGCAGGGAGTTCGTGCCGGTGGTGCGCACCACGTCGCCGTCGTCCGTCGTGGTCTCGTCCACCAGGTGCGGTGACTCCAGCTGGCCGCCGTTCGCCACGGCCGCCGAGACCATCGCCATCTGCAGGGGCGTCGCCCGCGTGTTGAACTGGCCGATCGAGGAGAGCGCCAGCTGGGCGTCGTCCATCGAGGCGTCGAAGTTGCTCGCGGCCACCGGCGAAGGGATCTTCAGGTCGCTGTCGTTGAAGCCGAAGTTCCGTGCCGTGCCCAGCATGTCACTCAGGCCGGTGTCGGCGCCCAGCTTGGCGAAGACCGTGTTGCAGGACCACTCGAAGGCGTAGCGCAGGGGCGCGTTCTTGCAGCCCTCGACCTCGTTCGACAGCTGCGTGCTCGTGCCCGGCAGCGTGTAGGGGGCCGGGGACTTGGTCGCGGCGTCCAGATCGGTGACCGTGTCGGAGTCCAGAGCGGCCGCCGCCGTCACCACCTTGAACGTCGAACCGGGCGGGTACGTCTGGTGGATCGCCCGGTTCAGCATCGGCTTGTCGGCGCTGCCGTTCAGCGAGGACCAGGACCTCGCCACCGCGTCGCTGGTGCCGGAGAGCAGCCCGGGATCGTACGAAGGCGTGCTGACCAGGGCGAGGATCTTCCCGGTCGACGGCTCGATCGCGGCCACCGCCCCCTTCTTGCCGCCGAGCCCCGCGTACGCGGCCTGCTGCGCCGCCGGGTCGATGGTGGTCCGCACCTCGCCGCCGGGGTTCTGGGCGCGGCTGATGTCGTTCCACAGGGGGAGCGGGGCGAGCATCGGGTCGGTGCCCGAGAGGATGTCGTCCTCGGCGTTCTCCAGGAGGGTCGTGCCGTAGACCTGCGAGGCGTAGCCGGTCACCGGGGCGTACAACGGGCCGTTCCTGTACGTCCGTTCATAGCGGAGCTGCTCCTCGGTGTCCTGGGAGCCGGTGACCGGGCGGCCGTCGACCATGATGTCGCCGCGCGGCTGGCCGAAGCGGGCGATGGCCTGGCGGCGGTTGGCGGAGTTCTCGTCGAAGTGCTCGGACTGGACGACCTGGACGCGGGTCGCGTTCACGAGCAGGGCGATCAGGAGCAGCGCGCAGAAGGCGGCGGCATGCCGGATGTACCTCGTCACGCGTCCTCCTTCGGGGGGCCCACGGGCTGGCTGCGTGCCGAGTCGCTGACCCGGATGAGCAGGGCCACGATGATCCAGTTGGTGACGACGGAGGAGCCGCCCTGCGCCAGGAAGGGCATCGCCATGCCGGTCAGCGGGATGAGCCCGGTCACGCCGCCCGCGATCACGAACACCTGGAGCGCGAGGATCGAGGCGAGCCCCACCGCGAGCAGCCGCCCGAAGGCGTCCCGCAGCGCGAGCCCCGCCCGGTAGCCGCGCTCCACGAGCAGGGCGTACAGCAGGAAGATCGCGGCGAGGCCCGCCAGACCAAGCTCCTCGCCCGCCGTAGCCAGGATGAAGTCGGACTTGGCGGCGAAGCCGATGAGGATGGAGTGCCCCTCCCCGAGCCCGGCCCCGAGCATGCCGCCCGCTGCGAACGCGAAGAGGGACTGGGCCAGTTGGTTGGGCCCGTCCCCCGCGTCGATGGAGGCGAAGGGGTGCAGCCAGTCCTCGACGCGGCTGTGCACATGCGGTTCGAGCGAGCCCACCGCGAACGCGCCGACCCCGGCGAGCACCAGGCCGACGGCGATCCAGCCGGTGCGCCCGGTGGCGACGTACAGCAGGATCACGAAGAGCCCGAAGAAGAGCAGCGAGGTGCCGAGGTCCCGTTCGAGTACGAGGACACCGACGCTCAGGAGCCAGATCGCGACGATCGGCCCGAGCACACGGCCGGTCGGCAGCTGGAGCCTCGTCAGCTTCCAGACCGTACGGCCGGTGTAGGCCAGCGCGTTGCGGTTGGCGGACAGATAGCTGGCGAAGAAGATCGCGAGCAGGATCTTCGCGAACTCCCCGGGCTGGATGGAGAATCCGCCGATCCTGATCCAGATCCGGGCGCCGTTCACGGCCGGGAAGAAGATCGGCACGATCATCAGGACGAGCGCGGCGACCACGCAGATGTACGCGTACCGCTGGAGGACCCGGTGGTCGCGCAGGAAGACCACGACGCCGATGAAGAGCGCCACGCCGACGGTGGACCAGACGAGTTGCGTGGGCGCCGCCTCGTCGCCGGGGGTCTCCAGGTCGAGCCGGTAGATGAGGACCAGGCCCAGGCCGTTGAGGAGCACGGCGATCGGCAGGAGCAGCGGATCGGCGTACGGCGCGCGGAAGCGGACCGCGAGATGGGCCAGGAGCGCGAGCACGCCGAGCCCGGCGCCGTAACCGGCGGCGCCGGGCGGGACGGTGCCGTTCTTGGCGAGGCCGACGTCGCAGTAGCCGTAGACCGAGAGCAGGACGGCCACGACGATCAGTGCGACTTCGGTGCCACGGCGACGGGGTACGCGAACAGCGGGTACGGACGGGGGCGCCGCTGCTGTTCGGGTCATGCCCGGAACGTAGCAAGCGATGGGCCCCAATGTCCGTTTATGTCACCGTGCCCTCGTGATGCGTCAGCACCAGCGCGGCGCGGGCCCGATGTTGGCGATGTAGTGCGCGGCACCCCATGCCCAGGTGCCGTTGGTGAGCAGATACCAGCGGTTGTTGCCGTTCACGTGGTCGCCGGTCGTCTTGCAGTAGATGGAGACGACCTTTCCGTACGGAACGCTGCGGATCACGTGGCTGCCCCGGGTGGGGGCGGTGCGCAGCAGCAGTCCGTGTCTGGCGGTGACGCGGCCCTTGTAGATGCGCGGGTGGTTACCGGCACTCTCGCTGGCGTTGGTATTGGCGTTGGCGTTGGCGTTCGTGTTCGCTCCGGCGTCGTCGGCCGCGAAGGCGGGCCCGGTGACGGTGAGGGCGGCGAGCGCGGCGCCGGCGGCGAGTATGCCGAGTCGGGTCCTGGTCGCGGTGGGCCGAAGGGACATGGGGTCCTCCTCTGGAAGGTGCGGATGCGACGCGGCCCTGACTCCGTGGAATGCGGGTCGTAAGCCGCAATTCACACTAAAATCGGCTCGCTGAGTGCGCAAAAGGTCACGCGCCGTCAGACCGCCCGTCAAGCCGCCCCGTCGGGACCTCTGACACCGCTCTCCGCGGACTCCTCGTAGGGCAGGGTCAGTGTCGCCACCGCCCCGCCGTCCGCCGCGTTCGCGAACGAGAGCCGGGCGCCGAGCACCGCCGTCTGGCCCAGCGCGATCGTCAGACCGAGCCCGTGCCCCCTGGTCGTGCCCTCCGTCCGGAAGCGCTGCGGCCCGTGTTCCACCAGGTAGTCCGGGTATCCGTCGCCGTGGTCGCGCACCGAGACCACGGGCCCGTCGACGGTCAGGACGATGGGCCGCCGCCCGTGCTTGTCCGCGTTGGCGATGAGATTCCCGAGCACCCGCTCAAGGCGCCGCCGGTCGGTCACCACACAGACGTCACGTACGACGACCAGCTCGGCACCGACCCCCGAACCCCGTACGGCGCGCTCGGCCAGTGGGGCGAGATGGTGGTCGTCCAGGTCCACGCGCTCGCTCTTCGCGTCGAGCCGGGAGATCTCCAGGAGGTCCTCGGTGAGCGTGCGCAGCGCGGCGACCCGGTCACGCACCAACTCGGTGGGGCGGCCCGGCGGCAGCAGCTCCGCCGCGGCGTGCAGACCCGTCAGCGGCGTGCGCAGTTCGTGCGCCACGTCCGCGGTGAACCGCTGCTCGCTCTGGAGCTTGCCCTGCAGCGAGGACGCCATCGTGTCGAGGGCGCCGGCGACCGCCGCCACCTCGTCCTGATGGCGCGAGGGCTCGCGGGTGCGCGGGTCGTTCACGCGTGCGTCCAGGTCGCCCGCGCTGATCTTGCGTGCCACCGTCGCCGTCTGGTGCAGCCGCCGCGTCACGCGCGTCACGGCGAACGCGCCGACCAGGAGCGTCGCCCCGATCGCGAGGACGGACGAGCCGAGGATGGCCCGGTCGAGTCCGTCGATGGTGCGGGCGCCCTGGGCGTAGTCGACCCGGACGGCGAGGGTGCGCCCGTCCGTGGCGGGCCCCGCGGCCCACATCGTCGGCCGGGAGTCGTGCGTGTCGACCATCGTCCCGCGCTCCCCGCCCGCCGCGAGATCCCGCAGCCGCTCGGGAAGGCCCGCCGGGTCGACCCCCGCGCCGGGACCGAGGTCATCGCCCGCCTCGAACGCCTCGGTGGCGTCGTCGAGCCGGGTGAGGGCGTGGTCGCGGGCCTGGCCCACGGTCTGGTTGGTCACCGAGACATGGACGAGCGCGCCGAGCAGCGCGGCGAGCGCGCAGCACATGACGGTGATGAAGACCGCTGCCTTCCAGGTCAGCGTCGCCGTCCAGGCGGGAAGCCGCGGTCCGCGCGGCAGCCGGTGGCTCATCGGCTCTCGCCCGCGGACGGCGTGGCGTGGGCACTGGCCGCGGGTTCGGGCTTGCGCTCGGGCTTCCTCGACGGTGCGTTCGGGGAGCGCACGATCTCGTCGGTCGTCGGCAGCATGGCCTTCCGGTGGGAGTCCCAGGACCAGACGGTGCGGTACTCGTATCCCTGCATGCCGGAGACCGCGCGCACGATCACCTCGTGACCGGCCAGTTCGACGCCGAGCACCGCGTCCCCCATGTCCATGATCTGCGTCAACTGCCGCTTCTCCATGGCGTAGGCGCGGATGTCGAGGTTCTCGGCGTGGCCGCGGGCCAGCCGGATGCCGACGATGAGGTCGTCCTTGCCGTCGCCGGTGAGATCGCGGTAGTAGGCGCTGAGCACGGGGCACTTCGCGTCGCCGGTGTGGTTGGTGCCGCAGGAGTCCAACTGCTCGGCCGTCTCCTTGTAGACCGCGTCCGAACGGCTGTATATCCCCGGGTTCTTGTCGAAGTCGGTCCTGGCGACGGTGACGGGATCCACCTCGTGCAGATTCCCGCCCGGTACGTCCACACCCTTCACCGGCACGCTCTCCACGGTGCCGTAGTCCTCGGCGGGCGCCGACGGAGGCGGCAGCTTCGGCCACAGGCGCGTGGGCGCCTCGGCGGTGGGCGTCGCTCCCGCCCCGCGCAGGTCGCCCGGGTCGCCGCAGCCGCCGGCCAGCAGGGCTGCGGGCAGGGCGAGGCCCGCGGCGAGCGCGAGACGGCTGCGTTGCACTGCACTCCTGCCTGCCGGCGGAGTCGCCCGGGGGCGGCTGGCTGCGGCGAGGGGTCGGTTGCGGCGCCGCGGGGCCGGGTCCCGTTGCCCGGGTCCGGCTACGGCGCGAGGTCGGCGTAGAGAATGATGTTGTCGGTGCGGTGACCGTCCTTGATCGGGCCGCCGCAGGTCAGCAGGCGCAGCTCGGGCCGGTCGGTCGCCCCATACACCTTATGGGTGGGGAAGTTCTTTTTGTCCACCTGCTCGATCTCGCGCACCTTGAACGTCGCGGTACTCCCGTCCGCTCGGGGCACCTCGATCTCGTCCCCCATTCTCACCTTCGCCACGTCCTTCATCAGCGCGGGCCCCTTCGCGGTGTCGTAGTGCGCCACCAGAACGGCCGCCCCCTTCTCGCCCGGTGTGACACCGCCGGTCCACCAGCCGGGCTCGTCCGCCTTGTCCACGGGCGGCACCTCCAGTGCGTCGTCCGCGCCCACGCCGAGGTCGAGCATCGACGTGGCGTCGACACCGGCCGCGGGTATCCGCAGGCCCGTGGGCCGGGACTTCTTCAGCGGGGCGTGCGGGTCGGCGGTCGGCGCGGCGGCGGCGTTGTGGACCTTGACGTCGGGCGCCGGGTCGCCGGAGCCCTGGCCGCAGGCGATCAGGCCGACGCCGAGGGCGGCCGTCAGAGTGGCGGCGGCCGCGATGCGGGTGGTGTGGCGGGGGTGGCGGCGGCGCTTGATCGCGGCGGGCGCGGAACCGGGGGCGGGGGTGGTGGCTTCTTCGGTGGGGGTGTTCACGGAGACTCCTGCGGGTGCGTGGGGGAGGGGGGGGCTCAGGCGTCGGTACGGCCGCGGCGCAGCATCGCGTACCCGAGACCGGCCGCACCGGCCGCCGCCATGGCGCCACCGGCGGCGATGAACACCGGGTCGCCGCCGTGGAACCCTTCGGTGCCGGCCTTGACGCCGCCCTCGGGGGCGCCGGGGGCGACGGTCCTCGTGTCCTGAGCGCGCACCGGTTTCGTGTCCTGCGCGTGTGCCGCCTTCGTGTCCTGCGCGTGCGCGGGTGAGTCCGCGACGGCGGCAACGGCCGGCACGAGCAGCGCACCGCCCGCGACGGCGGTCACGGCGGCGGAACGGAAGAGGGCGCGGCGGCGGTGGCTGCTCATGAGCGGTCGGTCCTTACGGCTGGCGGCTGATCGCTGCGAGGGAGCGAAAGGGCACCTGTGATGCTAGATGTCCGCCATTGCGGCAATTCATCGGCTATGTAACAACGAGCCGTACCCGCGGAGGCGGTGCTGTTACGGGCGGCGCAACCCTGGGCGGCGCAATTCCGGGCGGCGCGCCCGGCGCGAGCGGCTCAACTTCCTTCCGCGCCGCACAGGTTCTTGCCCAAGGCATGTCCTTGCTGCTCCCATGGTCGGTGGGGTGATGGTGCATGAACGGACTGCGCGTCATACCGACCTGGCGGCACGGGCAGGAGCGGCTGTACGTCTGTCGCACGGACGGTAGGAACGTGGCGTGGTACGAGAGGGAGTCGTCCCGCGTGAACCTGCTCAGCGAGGACCACAGAGAGGCCGTCCTGCGCGCCCTCGCCCCCTTCCTGACGGGCGGCTTCTCGATCGGCCCACCACCCGTTCCCACCCCCGCCGAGCTGGCACGCCTCGCCCTCCACCCGGACGACGACCTCGCCCCGAACCGCCCCGGCGAGGCCCTCCTGATCGCCCTGGACCGCGACCCCGCGCCCGCCCGCAGGCTTCGCGCCGACCCCAGGCAGCGGGCGCTCGCCGCCGAGGAGTCCATCGGCGAGGTGCTCGACGGACTCGAGGGCGCGGGCTGGCACACCCTGCACTCGGTGCCGCTGCCGGGCGGCGCCCGCATCCACCACCTCCTGATCGGGCCCGGCGGCCTGTTCGCGGTCCACGCCCTCTGGGCCCGCAAGCAGCGGGTGCGCGTCGCCGATCCGATGGTCACGGTCGGCCGCGCGGACCCGCGTCCACTCCTGCGGGAGCTCCGCGCCGACGCCGACCGGGCGTCCTTCGCGCTGACGGCCGAGATCCGCCCGGTCCTCGCCCTCTCCGGCGCGTCGGGCCTCGACGTGACCGCCCTGCCGCGCGAGGTGCGGATCGTGCGCGACGGGGAGGTGGCGGCGGTGGCGGGGGTCGGCGGCGTACTGAAGCCGGCGGATGTCGAGGCGCTGCACGCGATGGCGCGCGACCGGCATACGTGGCTGCGGGTCTAGTTCTTCGTCATGGGTCTAGTTCTTCATCAGAGGTTGTCCCTCCAGCCGCCCTGGATCATGGTCTGGAACGCCCAGGCCCCGCCCCGCTTCAGCAGGATGTCGGCGTACCGCAGCTGCTGCGTCTCGCCGTTCGCGGTCATCACCGAGTCGGTGAAGACCACGGCCATGGCGGGGGAGAGAAAGACGGGCGTGCGCGTGGACTCGAAGGTGATGTCCTCGCTCCCCTCCCCCATCACGTGCGTCATGGTCGCGACGAACTGCTCCCGGTCCCACTGTGCGGAGCGCCCGTCGCCCGCGGAGTCGTCGCTGACCAGGTTGAGCGGGAAGACGGCCAGGTCGGCCATGCGCTCCACGTCGCGCTTGGCGCTGTGTGCGTCGTACTCGGCGAACCAGGCGGCCAGGCTCGCGCGGTCCTCGTCGGTCGGGACGTATCCGGTGTCGGGCAGTACGGTCATGTGGGCTCCTAATCAAGTTTGACTACGTGGAGAAAGGTATGCTCGATTCTTGCGCTAGTCAAACTTGATTAGCAGTGATGCCGGTCACATGTGGCGGGAGGCGATGTGTCGGCGGAGGCGCAAGATTCAGCGGAACCGGACGACCACCGCGGTCGCGTGCCGGGTCGTGTTCTGCCGCACCTCCACCGTGACGGGCGGCTCGGCGGGCAGGGCGGCGTACGTGACCTCGCCGATCCCGATGGCGATCGCGGTCCCCTCGCCCCTGGCCGCGGGCAGCGCGTCCCCGGCCGCCGTGCGCAGCGCGGGGGAGAGCGGGGACGACACCACGGGCGTGCCGTCCCCCGGCAGGACGAGCACGAGCGCCTGCGGCCGGGCCCCGCTCCCGGTGAACCCGACGACCACCGCGTCCCGGGTGTCGCTGTGCCGCAGCTTCAGCCACGCGCGCGTGGCGCCCCGGTAGGCGCCGTCGAGCCGCTTGATCACCAGGCCCTCGATGCCGGTGGCGGGCAGGGTCTCGTACCAGGTGAGGGCTAGTTCGCGATCGGTTGTCATCGGTACGGGCTGGAGCGGCGGGCCGAGCGGTTCGAGGATGCGTACGAGGCGTGCGCGCCGCTCCTCGTACGGCAGGGCGCGGCAGTCCTCGCCCCGGTCGGCGAGCACGTCGAAGGCGGCGTACGAAGCGGGGAGCGTGCGCGCGAGATGCGTGGAGCGCGCGCGGGTGGCGGCTGCGCGCTGCTGGACGGCGCTGAAGTCGATGCGGCCGTCCGCCCAGACGACCACCTCGCCGTCGAGCACGGTCCCGTCGGGCAGTTGCTCCGCCGCCTGGGCGAGGTCGGGGAACGCGGTGGTGACGAAGCGGCCGGAGCGGGCCTGCAGTCGCACGCGGCGGCCGTCGGCGAAGACGAGCAGCCGGTGGCCGTCGAACTTCGGTTCGTAGGCCCAGCCGTCGCCCTGCGGCAGGGCGGTGACGGAATCGGCGAGGGCGACCCGGAGGGGTGGGGTGATCACCGGCCCGCCCCGTGGGGCAGGGGGCGGGCTCGGTCATGACTCTTGGTTCGGTCCGTGAGGGGGGCCAGGAGGTCGCCGTATCGCTTGAGGCGGGGTGCGATGTCGTCCGCCCGGAAGACGAGGTCCGCGGGGTCGCCGCACTCCTCGACCTCCTCCCAGGTGACGGGGGTGGAGACGGTCGGTTCCTGGCGGGCGCGGAGGGTGTAGGGGGTGGCGGTCGTCTTCGCCGCGGCGTTCTGGCTGAAGTCGACGAAGACCTTGCCGGGGCGCAGGCTACGGGTCATCCGGTGGACGACGAGATCGGGCAGCGCTGCCTCGGCCTCCTTGGCGAGCTCCTTCGCGTACGCGGTGACCTGCTCGGAGGGCGTCGGTTCCAGGGGGCAGAGCAGATGCAGGCCCTTGGAGCCGGAGGTCTTCGCGTAGACGTACAGGCCGTCCGCACGGAGGCGATCGCGCAGCCAGAGGCCTGCCCGGCAGCACTCGACGACGGTGGCGGGGGCGCCGGGGTCCAGGTCGAGGACGAGCCGGTCGGCGATGGCCGGGGTGTCCTCCTGCCACTGGGGGGTGTGGAACTCGGTCACCAGATTGGCGGCCCACATCAGGGTGGCCAGATCGTTCACGACGATCTGGCGGGTGTTCCCGTCCGAGCGCGGCACGTCGGCGGTGTGCACCCAGTCGGGGGTGCCTGGCGGCACGTTCTTGGCGAAGAAGCGCTGGCCGTCGGGCCCGTCAGGGAAGCGGAGGAAGGAGGCGGGCCGGTTGCGGAGATGGGGGAGGAGGGCCTGGGCGGTGCTGGCGTAGTAGTGCAGCATCTCGCCCTTGGTGAAGCCGGATGCGGTGTAGAGGACCTTGTCGAGATTGCTGAGGGCCAGCCGCCGCCCCTCCACCTCGGTGATCGGCGTCATACGATGAGAATCCCACGAATGTCGCTGATGCCGCGAATGTGGTGATTGGCAGCTGAGCTGAGAGGTGTCTACGTGCGATCCATTTGGAACGGTGCGATCTCCTTCGGCTTGGTCAGCATCCCGGTCAAGCTGGTGAACGCCACCGAGAACCACTCGGTCTCCTTCCGGCAGATCCATACGGAGGACGGGGGCCGGGTCCGCTATCGCAAGGTGTGCGAGCTGGAGGAGCGGGAGGTGACGTCCGCCGAGATCGGCAAGGGGTACGAGGACGCGGACGGCTCGATCATCCCGATCACGGACGAGGATCTGGCGGCACTGCCCATTCCGACCGCCAAGACGATCGAGATCGTCGCCTTCGTGCCGGCGGAGCGGATCGATCCGATGCAGATGGACACGGCGTACTACTTGTCGGCCAACGGGGTGCCCGCGACCAAGCCGTACACGCTGCTGCGAGAGGCGCTGAAGCGGAGCGAGAAGGTGGCGATCGCCAGGTTCGCGCTGCGGGGGCGGGAGCGGCTGGGGATGCTGCGGGTGGCGGACGACGTGATCGCGATGCACGGGCTGTTGTGGCCGGACGAGATTCGGGAGCCGGAGGGAGTGGCTCCGGATTCCCGCGCCAAGGTGCGGGACGCGGAGCTGGACCTGGCGGACGCGCTGATGGACACGCTGGGCGAGGTCGACATGGCGTCCCTCCACGACGACTACCGCGCGGCGGTGGAGGAACTGGTGGCTGCCAAGGCGGAGGGCGCGGTGCCGGCGGGACCGGCTGCGGAGGGGGATTCCGGTGGGGGCAAGGTGATTGACCTGATGGCGGCGTTGGAGAGCAGTGTTCGGGCGGCGAAGGGAGCTCCGAAGAAGGGGGCTCCGAAGAAGAGGGCGGCGAAGAAGGCTTCGCCGAAGAAGCGGACTTCGGCGTAGGCCGAGGGCGGCCACGTCCTGGCGCTGCGGGGCGTGAGGTTGCACGGGGTTGCTGCGGTGCTGGTTCGTCTGTGGGTGCGGGGCCGCGCCGGTATGTCCGTCCCCCCCACCCCTGCATGTCCGTCCTCCCACCCACCCGTTGTCGCTGCGGGGCAATCGGGCGGGTGGGCGGGAAAGGCTTGTTCGGCGAGGGGCGGATGCGGGGTGATCGGGCGG